>CAMMWS010000013.1:0-38452 GCA_946500695.1 uncultured Mycoplasmatota bacterium
TTTTTTCTATTATAACAAAAAACACATGATTTTAAAATTTCATGCGTTTATCCTGTCTTTTTGCACAAAAGAAGTGACAAAATAAATAAATATTTGTTATAATGATATAAGAGTAGGTGTTGCATATTGAAAAAGAAACTAATAATACTAACAATCTCTGTTTTTTTATTAACAGGATGTACTAATTTAACCAACATGAGTGTAGATGAATTAACTGATGTTATGTTAAACGATGAAACTAACCTTTCCAATAATGTGTTTGAAGGTTATAAATATTACATTCCAAGAGGTCTTAGATTAACAGAAAAAGACGAATATAATGTCAGTCTACAGGATGAGTATAATAATACCTACTATTTCTACATTGATGTTATTAGTTATTATAATGAAGAGGAGTTAGAATACAAAGTAAATAATAAAGCTTACTTTTCTAAAGAGTTAAATTATAATAACAAAAAAGGCTATTTAGAAATAACAAAAATAGAAGATACTAATTCTTATTTTATAGAATACATGTACAATTATGGTAAAATTGAAGCATTTGTTAAAGAAAACGAGATAAATAGTGCTATTATAAATATGAGTAGTATTTTATCATCTTTAGAGTTTAACAGAACTGTCTTAGAAAGCCTTATTGGTAATAATGTTTTGAATTATACTGAAGATACATATGACGTTATGCAACCTAAAGGAAGTACAGCTACTAAAGATACATATCTAGAGTATGAAGAAAGATATGGTATCTATGAAGGTTACGGCGATAATAATAGAAGAGAAGATACAATAGAAATAGAAGAGAACTAAGAAAGGTGGAGTTTATAGTGAAACTACTAGATAAATTAAAAAATGCTCTTTTTGAAGAAGAATATGTAGAAGTAGAAGAAAAAAAAGAAGTGAAGAAGAAAGAAAAGCCTATTGCTAAAAAAATAATTGTAGATGAACCTAAACCAAAGAAACAAACTCCGAAAGAAGATTTGATTGTCGAAGAAGAAAAAAATGAGAGTTCAAAAGAAACTCCTAATAAAGACTTCAAGTTTAAAGCAATTTTAGATGATGACTTTATAGATTTAGAAGAAGATAAGAAAGAAAAACCACAACCTAAGAAAGAGCCTAAAATAGAACCTAAACCAGTAATAAAAGAACCAAAAGTAGAAAGGCCGCTATATAAAGCAGAAAAGAAAAAAGAGGAAAACAAACCATATAAAGCTAATTTGGATAATGAAATAAAAATTCATGAGTATGGGACCGCTTCTAAACAAAGAGAAAGAAAAACTTTTCATCCTTCCCCAATTATCTCACCAATTTATGGAGTTTTAGATCAAAATTACAAAAAAGACGATATTGTGACAAAAAAAGAGGTTAGAATTACAAGTAGTTATAAATCAAAAAATATAGATGTTGATAGTGTCAGAGAAAAAGCTTATGGCAATAGTGATGACATCTTTGAAGAAGAACTTATTTCTAATAAACAAAGGGATAAAAATCATGAAGAAAAGGAAGACACTTTTATTCCTGAAGAAAATGTTGATATAAAAGAAGAGGATAGTCTTTTAGATATAAGTTCTGACAACACCCCATCAGTTGCAAAAGTGACAATGGGAGATGCCGAAGAATATTATAGTGATTTAGGTCTAGAGTATAATATTGACTATAAAGATGTCTCTCATGAAAAAGCGACCGGCAGAAGAACAGACTTAAAGAACTTTGATGAAGAAGAAATAAAGAAAGATGATACTAGCATCGAAGAAAATTTGTTTGATTTAATAGATTCAATGTATGATGAAAAGAAAGGAGAATAAAAAGTGGAATTTTTAGGGGTTATTTTGGATAGCCTATTAATAGTATTAGTAATTATTTTAATAGTTTTAGCACTAAAAACATTAGATACCCTTAATAAAGTAGATGCTATACTAGATGATACTAAAAAAAAGTTAGATAGTTTAGATGGTGTCTTTAATTTGGTTGATAATGTTAGCGAAAAATTAACTTTAGTTACTGATACTATTGTTGGTAGCATTGTTAATTTTATAACAAGCATATTTAATAGGAAAGGAAAGGGAGATATTGATGAGTAAAAAAAGTGGAGTTGGAAAATTTATTGCAGGAGCTGCAATTGGAGCTGGATTAGGAATTTTGTTTGCTCCAAAAAAAGGTAGTGAAACAAGAAAGGATTTAAAAGAAAAATTAGATAATGTAGTTGCTAAAATTAAATCAGTTGACACTGAGGAAGTAAAAGAAATGTTTGAACAAAAAGTGGAAGAAATTAAAGCTGAACTTGAAGATTTAGACAAAGAAAAAGCTTTGAAAATTGCTAAGAAAAAAGGCGAAGAAATAAAAAAGAAGTGTCAAGACTTAGTTAATTTAGCAGTCGCTAAAGGTACCCCTGTACTAGAAAAAGCAGCAGAAGAATTAAGATTAAAAGCAATTGATGTTGTTAGTGATGTATTAGAAAAGTTAGAATCTAAGGATAAATAAAAAAAATATTAATATAATAGAACTGACCGTACTTATGGCAGTTCTATTTTCATTTAAATAAAAACTTGCTTTTTATTAAAAAAAATGTTATAATATAGGCACAAAAAACAAATTGGGGGTATAAATATGAAAAAGCTAAAATTAAACAAATTTAAATTAACTGTACTTGCGGTTTTAGTTGCGGCTTTAGGAATATTCGGTATAACTGGCATTAATGCAGCTTCAACTGCACCACAGTCATTCACTGCAGATAGTGAAAAATTACTAGAGGGATATATTAATAACTGGCACTATGCAAAACTAACAAGTAGTTTAGGTGGGTATGTATATTGTACAGATTTCCACAAAGGTATACCATATGGTGTTCAAATGACATTATCAGGAGAAGCACCAGCAGGTCTTGCCTATATTTTATCTAATGGTTATCCAAGAGTAAATATCACTGGTGATTCAGATATGGATTACTATATTACACAAGCTGCTATTTGGTGGTATCTAGATGAAACTACAGGTAGTAATAATTTACCAGACTCATTCAAGTATACAGGATCAGATCCATATAATATTAGACATTATGTAAGTGAGTTAGTTGAAGGTGGAAAGAAGCAAACATCATATGCTACACCAGCTATTAGATTAATTAATAATGATAGCACTTTAAATCTAACAGATGATGGCAAATATTATGAATCAGCTGCTATTAGTGCAGAAACATTATATACAACAGGTAACTATACTGTATCTTTGAGTAATGCTCCAGAAGGAACAACAATAGTTAATGCTTCAACAGGTGCTAGTCAAACTTCATTTTCACCTAGTGAAAGTTTTAAAGTTAGAATACCAGCAGATTCAGTTGATATAGGAAGCTTAAATATTACTGTAACAGCAACCGCGACCGGTTCGATAAATAAAGCTTACATGTATAAATCAAGTGATTCTACTAAGCAAGATGTTATGGGATCTTTGTTATATCCTGAAACATCAACAGTAAAAGATCAAACTAATTTAACTCTAGAAACAAGCAAGGTTACAATTACTAAAATTGATGATGAAACAGAACAACCTTTAGCAGGAGCAACATTTGAAGTAAAAGATAGCGCTGGAAAAGTTATTGCAACTTGGACTTCAACAACATCATCTCATGTAATTAAAAACTTACCAAATGGTACATATACTTTACAAGAAACAGAAGCTCCAGAAGGCTATGTTCTAAATGATCAAATTGTAGAATTCACAATTAGTGATACTAACAGAAATATCTCAATTAGATTTAGAAACAAAGAACTTGAAAGAACTGCAACAATTATAAAAATAGATGCAATTACTAAAGAACCAGTAGCGGGAGCTACTCTAGTAGTAAAGGATAGCGATGGTAAAGTTGTAGAAGAGTTTGTAACAACTACTGAACCACATAAATTAAATGATCTTGCTGATGGTACTTATACAGTAGAAGAAACAAAGGCTCCAGCAGGTTATGAAAAATCAGATGAAATTTATGAATTCACTGTTAATAAAGATAACCGTGATGCAACCATTACTATTGAAAATACACCTATTGAAAAATTAGTAAACATCTTAAAAGTAGATGCAGCAACAGGTAATCCTTTAAGTGGAGCTACTCTAGTAGTAAAGGATAGTGATGGTAATGTAGTTGAAGAATTTGTAACAACTACTGAACCACACACTATTACAGGTTTAGAAGATGGAGAATATACAGTAGAAGAAGTAGAAGCTCCAGAAGGTTATAATAAAAGTGATGAAGTATATAAATTTACAATCAGTGATGAAACACCAACTGCTTTAGTTATCTTTGAAAATAATGAAATAGTTGAAGTTCCATTTACTGGTAGTAGCAAATCCCTAATAAGCACTATATTTGGATCAATGCTTTTAATATCCGGAGTAGGATTCGTTTACTACAATGGTAAAAAACAAAAAGTTAAATAATAAGAAAAGAATCTCTCCTAATACAGTCGCTCTAATTGGAGCATTTGTAATAACAATTGGAGGATTCTTCTCTTTTTATAACTTTATCAGTGATAAAAAGCTACTTGCCTATGATTATATGAATGATCAAATATATAGCGAAAATGAAACAGAAATATATAATGTTAATACAACAGAAGTTGAAAGCACTGATGAAGATAAACAAACTGACCAAACATATACAGATATTGAAAGTTACATTGGTTACTTAGAAATACCAAAAATAAAGTTTAGAAGGGGTTTTTACAATATTGATTCTAGTCTTAACACAGTTGAAGCCAATATTGAAATAATACAAGGTAGTGTTCTACCAAATGTTACTAATGGAAACTTAATAATAGCAGGTCACTCAGGTACCGGTTGGAAAGCATTCTTCAAAGACCTATATAAACTGGAAGTAGGAGACGAAGCTAATGTTACCTATGGTGGTCTAACATATAGATATAAAATTACAAATATATATCAAGAACCTAATACAGGAAAGGTTTCCATTAAAAGAAATCATGATAAGACAACACTTACGTTAATCACATGTACTAAAGATGATAGTTCTACACAAACTATTTATATAGCAGAGCTATATACTATTGAATAAAAAAGGGGGTGTTATTAATGAGAGATTTATCGTTAATAACAAAATTACAAACAGTTTTTGATTTAATTACATCTAGGAACTTATACTTGATGATACTTGTTTTACTTGTTTTTCTTACGATAATTTTTATAACTACTAATGGTTCTAACCGTAAACAAAGTAAGAAAGCATATATATTATTGTACTTAGCAGGTTTTATCTTTATAGCATTTCAATATGGTGGTAGTATTTTAACTCTAATTGATTATGCTATTAATGAAGTCTTTATAACTTATTACTTTCCTAATATTGTTATCTATCTTATTATGTTAATCATAACAAATGCTATTTTGTGGAAAACAATATTTAATGATAAAGTAAATTTTAAACTAAAAGTTATAAACTCAATCGCTTTTGCAATCATCATGTATCTATTCATCTTAGCAGTCACTTCAATTAACAACTTAAACTTAGATGTCTTTAATATTACAGAATTATATAGTAGTAATCAAGTTAGAAGTCTATTAGAATTAAGTATGTTTATCTTTGTCTTCTGGGTAGTAGTTTTATTAATCTATTATCTAATTAGAAGATATCAATATAAACACAATCTAATTCAAGTTGAGTCTTTTACAAACTATAATATAATTAATGACTTTGATATTAAAGAAGCTTATAAAGTTCCAAAAACAACTTTATTAGTTGAAGAACCTAAAAAAGAAGAAAAGGTTGAACCTAATAGTATAAATATATTAGGACAAGAATTTACTTTAGATGAATATAAAGTTATGCTTAAAATATTAAAAGAAGAAAAAGAAAAGAAAAATAAAAAAGAACAAGAAACTGTTGAAGAAAACCCTCTTACTGAGTTAAACAAACTATATCAAAGTATAAGAGATTAGTTAGAATACTAAATCTCTTTTTTTATACATATAATTTACTGGTGATAAAATGTTAACAGAAGAAGAGTTTTATAAAGAATCTATAGATGCTAATCTATATTATCTAAGGACATTAAGAGATTTTTGTATTAATATTGAACTTTCCTTTTATGGTAATAACCCTTATAAAGCAAGAGCCGAAGCACTTGCTAGAAGAAGCCAAGATTTAGGTAGAGAAATAGTTACACTAACTAATGGAAAAGTACCATCTAAAGGAGTAAATTATCAGATATTTTATACAGAGTATACCTTACCTATAGAAAGATTAACAGAAAAGCTTTTTAATTTAAATCTTGGTACAGATATAACAGAAA
This sequence comes from uncultured Mycoplasmatota bacterium, assembly GCA_946500695.1. GTDB lineage: Bacteria > Bacillota_I > Bacilli_A > RF39 > UBA660 > Onthousia. Next base: position 6,291 of record CAMMWS010000013.1, read on the forward strand.
TGCAGCTTAATCTTACTCCTACAGATACTTTTGATATAAATGATGAATTAATTAGAACAATGACATCTATTAACGATAGAGCCTCAAATATTGCAAATGATTTTATAGAACTTGCAAGAGTTATAAGAGATGAGATGACTTCTAATAATCTATTCTCATACTCATATCCTACTATGTATAACTTTATGATTATAACAATTGAACTATATATAGGAGAGTTAAATAGACTAAAAGAAAGAATAAGAAAAGATCCTATCATCGCCCTAGATACCGAATATGGATATAATATAACAGCTTACGAAATAACATCATTCTTAAGAGGCCTAATAGATCCAAATGCTACTTCATATATAGAAGTATTAAATAATATTTTAAATGAAATATATCCACAGTTACTTGAAGATTATAATAGTCTTCCTCTATCTCCAGAAAATCAACAGAATCTAACAGAAAGAAGTATTGCCGTTATTAGAAGAATAAGGTTATTAATAAGGGATATGTTAAGAGATTTATTAGATGCTAAACTATACTTTATAATAGAACCACTTGCTATAGATAATTTTTATCGTAATATAAATTATTTCCTCTATGTTTTAGATGCAGATAGTAAAGAAGTCTAAATAAGAATAAATAAGACTTCTTTTTCTTTGCCATGAATTAAAATAATGATATAATGAATTAGGAAGTAGGTAATAATTATGATAGAACTAGATAACTTAAATAAAGAGCAAAAAAAGGCAGTTTTATGTAATGAAGGACCACTTTTAATTTTAGCAGGTGCTGGATCTGGTAAAACGAAAGTATTAACTACAAAGATTGCCTATTTAATAGAAGAACTAAATATATCACCTTATGAGATACTAGCTATAACATTTACTAATAAGGCAGCACTTGAGATGAGAGAACGTGTTGATAGAATGATAGGACCTATCGCTAAAGATATTCAAATATCAACATTCCATTCATTTGGCCTTAAAATATTAAGAGAAAATTATGAAAGATTAGATTATAGCAAGAATTTCGTTATTATGGATAGTGATGATTCCTTAACTATTGTAAAGAAGATATTAAAGAGTCTGAACTATGACCCTAAAATTTATAATCCTAAAGCGATAAGAAATAAAATAAGTAATTGTAAAAACGAACTTATATCACCAAAAGATTATGAAAGATACATTGCCAGTGATTATGAAAAAGTAGTTAGTGAAGTTTATTATAAATATGAAGATAAATTAAAACAAAACAATGCAGTTGATTTTGATGATTTACTTCTTCTGCCAATAGTTCTTTTTAGAAAATATCCTGAAGTTTTGCAAAAATATCAAGAGCGCTATAAATATATCTTGATAGATGAGTATCAAGATACTAATGAAGCTCAGTACATCTTATCAAAAATGATAAGTGCTTTATATAAAAACATCTGTGTTGTTGGTGATGCTGATCAAGCAATATATGGGTTCCGTGGAGCCAATTATAAAAATATTCTAAATTTTGAAAAAGATTATCCTAATGCTTTAAGCATTAAGCTAGAACAAAATTATCGTTCTACTAAAACAATATTAGATGCTGCTAACTGTGTTATTAAAAACAATGAACAAAGAAAAGAGAAAAATCTTTGGTCTACTAAAGGCGAAGGTGATAAAATTACCTATTATAGAGCTTATGATGAAAAAGATGAAAGTCATTATACAGCTATGGAAATAAAAAAACTTCTAGATAGTGGTAAAGATGCTAGTGATATAGCTATTCTTTATCGTACTAATGCTCAGTCTAGAGTAATTGAAGAAGAACTATTAAAGCAAAATATTCCATATCGTATTGTAGGAGGTTTCAGCTTCTATCAACGAAAAGAAATTAAAGACTTACTAGCATACCTTAAATTAATCTATAATCCTAAAGATGATGTTAGTCTTTTAAGAGTCATAAATACCCCTAAAAGAGGAATAGGTTTAAAGACGATAGAGCATTTAACAGAAGTAGCAGATTCTAAAGATATAAGTTTATTTGAAGCTATAGAAGATGGTAAAGAATTAAAATTTAAAAATCTTATTCTTTCTTTACAAAAAGTCTCAGAAACAGTCACTTTAACAGAGTTAATTGATAAAGTCTTAGATTCTACAGAAATGAAAAAAGAGCTCATTAGTGAAAAAAGTATTGAAAGTGAAATTAGATTAGAAAACCTAGAGGAATTTAAATCTATTACTAAAGCTTTCGAAGAGCGAATGGGCTTAGTTTCCTTAGAAGATTTCTTATATGAAGTAAGTCTAGTTAATGATAAAGATGAATATAAAGACCCTCGCCATAAAGTTAGTTTAATGACCATTCATGCTGTTAAAGGACTAGAATATGATATTGTCTTTGTTCTAGGATTAGAAGAAGGAATATTCCCTCATCTTAACTCTTTAATGAGTGCTAGTGAAACAGAAGAAGAAAGAAGACTTTGTTATGTCGCTATTACAAGAGCGAAAGAAAAATTATATTTATTAAATGCTAGAAGAAGAGTTCTCTTTGGTAAGGATGGCATAAATCCCCCAAGTAGATTCTTAGGTGAGATAGATAATAATTTAATTGAAAGTAATACTGAAAGAAAAGAGGAACAAGTACATGTTACTAAAGAAACCGTCTTAAGAGATGAAGATGTTGATTATCAAGTTGGAGATTATGTAGTACATGAACATTTTGGAGCAGGTAAAGTACTAGAAGTTACTAACTCATTAGTAACAGTTGCTTTTAAACACCCATATGGAGTTAAGAAGTTAATGAAAAATCATAAAAGTTTAACTAAAGTATAAAGGGGGTAACTATGAATAAAGATTTAAAAATAATAAAGAAAAAATATGGGGAAGAAATGATGCACTTATGTAGGGAAATATTTCCTACTATACTTGAACATGAAGGCTTATTACCAAAGTTATTACTTGATAACTTTAAAGAAAGTAGATCATTAGTTAAAGACATTATTTATAATAGATTAGAAGAAAGATTTAAAAATTATATATATAGTAAAGTAGATGTTGAAAATAATTATGAAGAAGTTGTATATAAAAGACCAGATGAATTACTAAAAGAAGCAGGATATATTTTGTATGAGTGTCATAGCGAAGAGGAAATACAAAGCTTTAAAAAGTATTATGCTTCTGGAGAAGAGTTATGTACGTTTAATGGTGGTAGATTAGATAGATGTTTTGTATTTTTTGCCATAAAAGAGAATGTAAATGAAATAAAAAGAGAAAACTTTCCTAAACCAGAAAGGCAAGATGAATATGGAACATCAGTAATTAGTATTCAATTTACTAGAGATAATAGTCATACTTTATCTATCAAAAATAGATATAATCATAGAGTAAATAATCCTGATTCAACCTTTGGGAATAATTTAGATAATATTATACCAGGACTTACTAATAGCTTTGATAAGTATTATGGAATGCACCAATCTCATCTGCAAGGAGGGTTTGAAATACCAAGATATGTAAAAGCAAGAGACGGGAAATTTTATAAATACAATTATGAAATAAATAATATTTATTACTGTGAAAATAATGTAATAATAGATAATTTTGAAGTAAAAGAATATCCTCATGAACAATATATAATATTTGATTATTTTATTTTAGACTTAAAGAATAAACTAATTCAAAAATACTGGAATGATATGGAATTGGAAGATTCATTTCCTAATACAATTGGAACAATAAAAGATATAAAAATAGAAAATGATAAAGATAATAAAAATATTTTAATAAAAACTGATGATAGTGATGAAGTAGATGTAATAATTACTTTAGATAAACAAAATAGAATAATTACATACAAAAATAATAAAGTAAAGAATATAAGCGAGTCATTTCTTTACTATAATAACTCATTAACAAGTATAGAACTACCAAATGCTACAAGCATAGGTGATAGATTTCTTTATTATAATAAGATACTAACAGAAATACAATTACCAAATGTTACAAGTATAGGTAATTCATTTCTATATTTTAATAAATCATTAACACATATAGAATTACCAAATGTTATAAACATAGGCAACGGTTTTCTTGAAAGTAATGACTCATTAATAAGTATAGAACTACCAAATGTAATAAGCATAGGCGATTATTTTCTTTACTATAATAACTCATTAACAAGTATAGAATTACCAAATGTAATAGGTGTAGGTGATTGGTTCCTTGATAGAAATACCTCATTAATAAATATAGAATTACCAAATGTAATAAGTGTAGGTGGTTGGTTCCTTGATAGAAATACCTCATTAACAAATATAGAACTACCAAATGTAACAAGCATAGGCAATTATTTTCTTTACAAGAATACCTCATTAACAAGTATAAAATTACCAAGTGCTGAAATCGTTGGAAATTATTTCTGTGATGAATGTAAAAATATAGATACAGTTAATATACCATTGTTACCAGAATTAGAAGAAAGGTTAAAAGAACAAGGTAAACAATTATAAAATAATAGTAGAAAGGAATATAAATATTATGATTAAATTAATAATAGAAAATATAGATGACTATAATTATACATTAAAAGATAATAATAACAATTCCTATAATATAAATATGGAATTTTATGATATTGACGAATTACCTAAAATAGGAGATATTATTTATATAAATAGCAAGTTATTAAATAAAATTAACAATAATGTTGTAAGCTTTGGTAAGTTAGATGGTATCTATGGTAGAAAAATAACAGATGAAAATGATGAGGATGTAATAGGTGTATCAATTCATGATAAAGTAATTTACTTAAAAAGATATTATGGTTAGAGTATTTATAAAATAACACATAAATATTTACTAAAATGGAAAAATGTGATAAATAAGCTGAAAAGTGCTAGAATTTTGTTATACCGCACTGAAATTAAAAGAAAAAATAACACTAGGAGGACATATGAAAGATAAAACATTATTAATCATGGCCGCTGGAATGGGTAGTCGTTTTGGAGGCTTAAAACAATTAGAACCAGTAGGACCAAATGACGAGTTTATTATTGATTATTCTATTTATGATGCTATTAAAGCCGGTTTTAATAAGGTAGTCTTTATCATAAAAGAAGAAAACTATGATATTTTTAAAGAGACTATTGGTAAAAGAGTAGAACCTCATGTCAAAGTAGAGTATGTTTTTCAAAATAATGATAATATACCTAGTAAATATCAAGAACTATTAAAGATGAGAGTAAAACCTCTAGGTACCGCTCATGCTATACTTTGTGCTAAAGATAAAATTAATGAACCATTCGCCATAATTAATGCTGATGATTTCTATGGAAGAGATGCTTATCTAAAAGCCTCTACTTATTTATCTAATATTAAAGATAATCATTACGGTTTAATCGCTTATAGACTTGGTAATACCTTAACTCCTAATGGTTCTGCTAAACGTGGAGTTTGTAAAGTTAATGAAAATAACGAACTAATCACTTTAGTTGAAAGTAGCACAGAACTAGTTGGTGATTTAGTAAAGGTATCACCTCTTGATGGTAGTCCTAGTTTTGAAACTTCAAAAGATACTATTGCTTCTATGAATATGTTGTTATTTACACCTAGTCTATTTAAAATTTTAGAAGAAAAATTACCAATCTTTTTAGAAAATAATATAGATAATCTTGAAAAATGTGAATTCTTAATACCAATAGTTTTAAATGAATGTGTAAAGGATAAAAAAATAATAGTTGATGTAGTTGAAACTAATGCAAATTGGTATGGCGTAACTTATAAAGAAGATAAAGAATTAGTAGTGAGTGCAATTAAAGAAATGATAAATAAAAAAATATATAATAATAACTTATATGGAGGTAACAATGAAAAAAGATAAAACACTATTAATTATGGCCGCTGGAATGGGATCTCGTTTTGGAGGCTTAAAACAAATTGAACAAGTAGGACCAAGTGGAGAATTCATCATAGACTATTCTATTTATGATGCTATTAAAGCTGGTTTTACTAAAGTAGTATTTATTGTAAAAGAAGAATTTTATGAAAAATTTAGAGAAACAATAGGAAAAAGAGTAGAACCATATATTGAAACAGATTATGCTTTTCAAGATAATACTTATATTCCTGCGCGTTTTAAACCATTATTAAAAAATAGAACTAAACCTTTAGGTACTGCATATGCCATATATTGTGCTAAAGATAAAATCAAAGGACCATTCGCATGTATAAATGCCGATGATTTCTATGGAAGAGATGCTTTCCTAAAAGCTTACGATTACTTAGATAATATTATTTATAATCACTTTGGTATAGTAGGATATAAAGTTAAAAATACCTTAAGTCCAAACGGATCTGCAAAAAGAGGTATAATGGATGTTAGTAATCACAAACTAGTAAAAATAACAGAAAGTAAAGTAGTAAAGAAAAAAGATAAAATAATTGCCTCTCCACTTTATAGTAGTAATGGCGAAGCAATAGATGAAGATACATTAGTGTGTATGAATTTATTACTATTTTCAAGAGATATTTTTGATATTTTAGGTGATGAATTATTCCTTTTCTTATCACTACATCAAAAACACTTAGACGAAGTAGAATTTCAAATACCAGATGTTTTAGATACATGCTTAAGAAAAAATATTAAAACCATCGACATTATAGATACAACCGCTACATGGTATGGTATGACTTATAAAGAAGATAAAGATGAAGTAGTAAAAGCTTTAAAAGAGTTAACTGATGAAGGAGTTTATCAACAGCCTTTGTGGAAAAAATATTAAAAGGAGACGATAAATAGTGGATAATATTACTATTGAAAGAATGAATTATCTAATTAAAGTCTTAGAAGAAGCTAATTATAATTATTATGTTTTAGATAATCCCAAAATAACTGATCAAGAGTATGATGCTTATTATAGAGAATTAGAAACAATTGAAAAATTGCATCCTGAATGGGTTTCTGATACATCTCCTACTAAAAAAGTAGGTGGAGAAGTAATAGACGAATTTAAAAAAATAGAACATACTATACCTATGTTATCTTTAGGAGATGTTTTCAATGAAGAAGAAATAATAGACTTCTTAAAAAGAATAGAAAATAGTGGCGTTCATTCTCCCTATGTTTGCGAATTAAAAATAGATGGTTTATCTGTTTCTCTCCACTATGAAAAAGGAATATTAACTACCGCTGCTACTCGTGGTAATGGTGTAATTGGTGAAGATATTACTCATAATGTTAAGACAATTAAAAGTATTCCTTTAAAATTAAAACAACCTCTTGATATTGAAGTAAGAGGGGAAATTTATATGAGCAAAGATACTTTAGCAAAGATTAATAAAGAACGTATCTCTAAGGGCGAGAAACCCCTTCAGAACCCACGAAATGCCGCTGCTGGATCAATTAGACAACTAGACTCAAAAGTAGCAGCACAACGTAATTTAGATGCCTTTTTATACCATCTACCAAATCCTGAAGATTATAATATTTTAACTCATCATGAAGCTTTAGAATTTATGAAGAGTTTAGGATTTAAAACTAATCCCAACAATAGGATAGTTAAAAATATCGATGAAGTAATGGCTTATATTCATGAAAAAGGAGAATTAAGAAATAGTCTTCCTTACGATATAGATGGTGTTGTAATTAAAGTAGATAATATTAAAGATCAACAAAATTTAGGTTTTACCGCAAGAACTCCAAGATGGGCTATCGCTTATAAGTTTCCAGCAGAAGAAGTACTAACGAAACTAAATGATATTATTTTTACTGTAGGAAGAACTGGAAAAATAACCCCAAATGCTATTCTTGATCCTGTTCAGTTAATGGGTTCAACCATAAGTAGAGCAACTTTACATAATGAAGATTATGTTTTAAAAAAAGGTTTAATGATCCATGATACAGTTTCTATTAGAAAAGCAGGAGATGTTATTCCTGAAGTAGTAGAAGCGAAAATAGAAAGAAGAACTGGTGATGAAATACCATTTAAAATGATTACAAACTGTCCTATCTGTAATACTGGATTAATAAAAAAAGAAGGGGAGATAGACTATTACTGTCTTAATCCTAATTGCCCAGCAAGACACATAGAAAGCTTTATTCACTTTGTTTCACGTCCTGCTATGAATATAGATGGCTTAGGAGAAAGATTAATGGAAGACTTATATAACTTTAAATTTATAAGTACTATCCCTGATATTTATAAACTATCTTCCAAAAAAGATGCTCTAATTAAGCTGGAAGGTTATGGTGAAAAGTCGGTTACTAATTTATTAAATGCTATAGAAGTTAGCAAAGATAATTCTCTAGAACGACTATTATTTGGCTTGGGTATTAAAAATGTTGGTAAAGAAAAAGCTAAAATACTTGCTAAAAAATATAAAAACATGGATAATTTAAGTAAGGCATCATATGAAGAATTAGTAGATATTCCTGATATTGGGCCAATAATTGCTAATAATGTCGTAGCATATTTTAAAGATGATACTAATTTAAAAATGATAGATGAATTAAAAGAATTAGGACTTAATATGGAATATATCGGTGAAGAATTAAAACTCAATGAAGACTTTCAAGATAAGAGTTTTGTTTTAACTGGTACTTTAACTAAACTAACTAGAGAAGAAGCGAAAGCCTTAATAGAAAATGCTGGAGGTAAAACTAGAGAATCAGTTTCTAAGAAAACATATGCTGTTATTGTAGGAGAAAACCCTGGCAGTAAATATGAAAAAGCCAAAGAGCTAAATATTCCTATATGGAATGAGGACGAATTCCTCGAAAAGATAAATAGTTAGGGGTGAGATTATGCAAACAGAAGAGCAAAAGAAAGAAGGTATTTCTGTTGAAGAAGAAAGTAAAATAAAAAAAATATCTACAATTATTATGATAGTTATAATAGTATTAGGCCTTTTAATTACAACTGATATTCTCCTTGTTTCAAAAGCTGGAGTTGGACCTTTTCTTGCTATTAGAACAAAAGTATATGATGATGGTGGCACTAAAGAGTATTATGGACTAGGATATAAAGTAATAAAATATAACCAAGAAATAGGTAGACGTGATACCGTATTAGGTTCTTGGTTCTTAGAATATGATACTAATCCAGAAAGTTTTACTATTACAGATCTTGCTTATTCTATTATTAATGATAATTATAATCATATAGGAGAATTTATAAGACTGACAGGTACTATAAGTGAAAAAAGCAAAAAAGATAATACTATTACTTTAGAATTTACAGATAATGAAGAAGGAAAATATGACCTAACAGTTGTATCAGAGCTTTTATCAGAAAATATAGATGATTTAAATAAAGAGGCTCCTGTAAGTCTTATCGGTGTAGTTACGTCATATGATAAAGATAAAAAAACTTTAACTATTTCTAATGCCTTTGCAGAGTAAAATATAAATAATATACCTGCAAAGCTTTTTAATTTCTTGCTTTTTAACGAGATTAATAGTAGTATAGTTACTTAACTGGAGGAACCATGAAAAAAAATAATAAAAAAATACTACTAGCTTTAAACTTTAATAAAAAAGAAGTAGACTCCTTAGTTAATAACAAAAACATAGAAGAATTAATTGTTCTTCTCTCATCTCTTCATATTAAAGATATAAAAAATTATCTTCTTAATAATAGTTATTTATTTACTAAGAACATTTTTTATCTTGCAGAAAATATTTCTAATGTATTTAATAGTAATAAGGATTTTAATGAGACAACAAAAATATTAACAGAAAATAAGTATAACATAATTGATGAAAAAGGGTGATAGTAATGATATATTTTGATAATGCTGCTACTACTAGAGTAGATGATGAAGTTTTAAAAACATTTGTAAGTGTTTCTAAAGATTATATTGGCAATCCTAATTCAATTCATAAATTAGGATTTGAAAGTAAAAGGTTAATGAATGCTGCCACTAAACAAGTAGCAGATCTTTTGAATGTAAAAGAAGACGAAGTAATCTTTACTGGCAGTAGTAGTGAATCTAATAACTTAGCAATTAAAGGAGTACTTAAAGCTTATCCTAAAAGGAATAGAATCATACTAACTACTATTTTAGAACATCCTTCTATTACGAATACTCTAAATAGTTTAGAAAACGTTGAAATAATTAATTTAAAATTAGATAATAATTATCATATAGATCTTGATGATTTAAAAGAAAAATTAAAATTAGATCCCGTCTTAGTATCTATTCATCATGTTAATAGTGAACTAGGTATAATACAAGATATAGATACTATAGGAAAAATTATTAAAGAAAATAGTAAAGCTATATTTCATGTTGATGGTACGCAAAGTTTAACTAAGATTGATGTTAATCTTACTAATGTAGATTTATTTTCTGCTTCTGCGCATAAATTTAATGGCCTTAAAGGAATAGCAATTCTTATAAGAAAGGAAAAGATAAATTTATCTCCTATAATAAATGGTGGTGCTTCGCAAACTATTTATAGAGCAGGAACACCAGCTTTACCTTTAATCGCTTCTTTTGCTAAAGCATTAAGACTAGCTTTAGAATTAAAAGATGAAAGTTATTTAAAAGTAAAAGAAATTAATACTTATTTACAAGATGAACTAAGTAAAATAGAGAGTGTTACTATAAACTCTAAGAAAGATTCTTCTCCATATATAATAAATTTTAGCATCAAAGGTATAAAACCTGAAACCATGATTCATAAATTAGAATCTTATGAAGTCTATTTATCTACCAAAACAGCTTGTTCCTCTAAAGAAGATTATTCTAAAAGCATCTATCTCTTAACTAATAATTTAGAGTTAAGTAAAACCTCATTAAGATTATCTTTATCTAAAGATAGTACGATTGAAGAAGCGAAAGAATTTATAAAAATATTAAAAAGTTGTATTTAATATAAAAAAAGTAAAAAGGAGTAAAACTATATGGAAAAAGTAATATTAATTAAATATGGTGAATTAACTACTAAAAAGGGTAACCGTAATTTTTTTGTTAAGACTTTAACAAAAAATATTGAAAATAAATTAGCAGGACATGATACTATAATAGAAGAAGATTTATCAAGAATGTATATTCATTATAAGATAGAAGATGAGCAAACTATTATTGATAAAATACACAAAATCTTTGGAATACATGCATATCATATCGCTTATGTTACTAATAGTGATATGGAATCTATTAAAAAAGGATTAATAGAAACTGTAAAACTTGAGAACTTCAAAACTTTTAAAGTAGAAGTTAAAAGAAGTGATAAAACCTTTCCTAAAACAAGTATGGAATTATCTCCTATATTTGGAGGTATAGTTTTAAAAAATAAGGATAATATTAAAGTAGATGTTAATAATCCAGATACTATTATTCATGTTGAAATAAGAAAAGATCACACCTTTATTTATTATAATTCTTATAATGGTTTAGGTGGTTATCCTAGTGGCATTCAAGGTAAAGGATTATTAATGTTAAGTGGTGGAATAGACTCACCTGTTGCAGGTTTTCTTGCTATGAAAAGGGGAATTAAAATAGAAGCAGTGTATTTTGAAGCTATTCCTCATACTAGTTTAGAAGCAAGAGAAAAAGTAATAACTTTAGTAAATAAATTAAAGGTTTATACTAATGATATAAAACTACACATAGTTCCTTTTACAAAAATACAAGAAGAAATTTATAAAAATGTTTCTCCTAACTATGTTATTACTATTATGCGCAGAATGATGTATCGTATTATGGAAAGTTTATGTAAAAAGAATAAAGCTAAAGTAATAGTCAATGGCGAATCTATTGGTCAAGTAGCTTCTCAAACATTAAATAGTATGTATGTAATAAATAATGTTACTAACATACCAGTAATAAGACCAGTTGCTTGTCTAGATAAATTAGAAATAATAGATATAGCAAAAAAAATAGATACATATGAAACAAGTATTTTACCATATGAAGATTGTTGTACAGTCTTTGTTCCCAAACATCCAATTATTAATCCAACCTTAGAAGAAACATTAAAAGAAGAAGAAAAGTTTGCTTATGATGAACTATTAAAAGAAGCAATTGATAACACATTTATTTATAAAGAAAAAAATAATTATGAAAATATTCTTTAGGTAAAAATTACCAATAAAAAAAATGTATGAAATTTGAAAATATTCACATTCTACTAGTGTAGGAGGTGAAACAAATGAACAACAATATGAACACAGGTTCAATGAAAATGAGAGTTCCTGGTGCTAAACAAGCTATCGATAAAATGAAATATGAAATAGCTAATGAATTTGGTGTTAATTTAGGACCAGATGCTACTAGCCGTGCTAATGGTTCAGTTGGTGGTGAAATCACTAGACGTTTAGTACAAAACGGATTAAATCAAGTTAGCGGAAGTTATACTAATAAATAAGTAAAATAACTTAAGCGATAGGCTCTAAAAGCCTATCTTTTAATTTTGTAAAAAACACTAGATTACTTTTATATAATTTGTTATACTAGAGATAAAGATAGGGTGTTGATTATAATGAAGAAATTTAATAATAGAAAGAAAATAACCAAAAAAAAATTAGAAAATTATAATTATAAAGAAGTAGCCTTAACAAAGATGGCTAAAAGACAATTATTTGTAACATTGCTATCAATAATAGGAGTAACAGTAATATCTTTAGGAAGCGCTTATGCCGTATTTACATCAATATCAAGGTCAGCAGAATACAATGTAATAAAAGTAGGAACGCTAAATATAGATTTTGGAGCAGATAGTAGTAATACAATAAACTTAACAGGTCAATACCCTATGAGTGATGAAGAAGGAGTAACGTTAACACCATATACATTTACAATAACAAATACAGGGACATTGACCGCTGATTATGAAGTGTTTATTCAAGACGACCAAGATATGATAACACACGATAATTGTGCAAATAATCAATTAAATAAGGATTATATAAGATATAAGTTAGATACAGGGAACCCAATAAATTTATCAAGTATAGCCGGTTCTAATTATAGAATTGCAACAGGTACATTAGAAGCAGGAGGCAGTGTAACATATACTTTATATGCTTGGATAAGAGAAGGTGTTGGGAATGATGTTTTAAATAAACACTATCATGGTAAGATAGTTGTTAATGGTACTAATGAAATAGTAACTGCATCTGACACTTTACTAGCAAAGGCAAATGCGGAGGATTTAGATTATAATAGTGCAACAGATGAGCAAAAGAAAGAGATGTGGACATTCTCTCATCCTGCTACAGAACAAACTGAGGCCTTAACAGATTATAGGTATATAGGAGCAGATCCTAATAACTATGTAACGTTTAATAATGAAACATGGAGAATAATAGGAGTATTCACAGTAGATGATGGAGCAGGTAATAAAGAACAAAGACTAAAGCTTATAAGAGATGAATCAATAGGAAATTATTCTTGGGATAATAAACCAAGTGGAACAGGTTCGTCAACAAATAACAATGGAAGTAATGACTGGACAGATGCAAGAATAAATTATTTATTAAATCCAGGTCATGAAAGTGAATCTATAGGTGGAAGCTTATATTGGAATAGTGAAAGTGGAACTTGCTATAGTGGTACTAATAATGCTAGTATATCTTGTAGCTTTAGTGAAACAGGCCTAAAAGAAGAAGCAAGAAATATGATAGGCGACAGCCTATGGTATTTAGGAGGAAGCACTTATAGTGGCACAACTGTATCTACACTATACGAAGATGAAAGGGGCATCTCAGTATATAGTGGTAGTGGAAGAGAGACAAATTTTGTAGGAAAAGTAGGATTAGCATATCCTAGTGATATAGGATATGCAACAAGTGGCGGCTCTATAACAAATAGAAATACTTGTTTAAATAATACATTATATGGTTGGAATGATGATTGTGTAAACAATAACTGGTTATACAGAAGTAATGATTATCAATGGACTATTTCCCACTTTATAAATGAATCTTACGTTGTCCTTGTTTATGGTAGTTCATATTATAAATTTTATGGCATTCTTACAGCTAATGCATCTAAAGTATATCCAACAATTTATCTAAAAGCTAATGTTCAAATAGTAGAAGGTGATGGAAGTAGTAGTAACCCATATATTTTAGCTAGTTAATAAATATAAGATATATGTAGAACAAAATATTTGTCCTTTTTTAAATATTATTATATAATAAGCAAAAGGAGAGATAAAAATGTTATTATTAGCTGTTAATTCTGGCAGCAGTACTTTAAAGTTTAGACTTTATGATATGCCAAGTGAAAAAGTTGTTACAAAGGGAAGTTTTGAAAGGATTGGCTCTAAAGATAGTGACTATACTATTAGAGTTAATGATGAAAAAATCTATAAGAAAGAAGAAATTAATACTCATGAAGATGCTGTTAATACTTTATTAACAGAACTTGTGGATAAAGGTATTGTAAAAAAACTAGATGATATTAAAGCTGTTGGACATCGTGTTGTTCATGGCGGTGTTTTATATTCTCATTCAGTTGTTATTACCGACAGAGTAATAGAAGAAATAGAAAAAATAAAAGATTTAGCACCCCTACACAATCCTGCTGCTTTAATTGGTATAAGAGCCTTTAAGAAAGCTATACCTAATGCTACTATGGTTGCATGTTTTGATACAGCCTTTCATCAAACTATTGAAGAGAAAGCTTTTCTATATCCTGTACCTTATGAATGGTATGTTAAATACGATGTTAGAAAATATGGTTTCCATGGGTTATCTCATCAATATATAACTAATAGAATGAAAGATATTCTAGGCTTTGATGGTAATCTAATTATTTGCCATATTGGTAATGGTGCTAGTATATCTGCAGTTAAAGTTGGAAAATGTATAGATACATCTATGGGATTTACTCCAAATGCCGGTATTATGATGGGAACTCGTTCTGGAGATATAGACTACAGCATTATTGGGTATATTATGAAAAAAACAGGCCTTACTTATGATGAAATAGATAATGTTTTAAATAAGAAAAGTGGCCTTGAAGGAATCGCTGGTATGAGTGATTTAAGAGATATTGATAGAGCATATATAGCTAAAGAAAGCAAAGTAGTTCTTGCTATTGATATGTATACTGAACGTATTGCCGAATACATTGCTAAATACTATATTAAACTAGGTAAAGTAGATGCTATTTGTTTCACTGCCGGTGGTGGAGAGAATGATCCTATTATAAGAAAAGAAGTACTTAATAAATTAAAACCACTTGGTGTAGAAATAGATGAAAAGATAAATGATGAAACTATTGTTAGAAAAGATAAAGAAGGCTTAATTACTACTAAGAAGTCATCTATTGCAAGTTATGTATTAGCGACAGATGAAGAATTAGTAATTGCTAAAGATACTTATAATTTATCTAAATAATAAAGTAACTTGCTTACATAGTAAGTTATTTTTTTGTTACGAATTTTCATGATAATCTTTATGTAATAATAGTATCATTAAGTTTACGAAAACTCGTAACATATTTTTAACATTTTAAACTTGACGCACAAACATAAGTACGATAAAGTAATAAGCAATAACTAGTTATTTAAAAACATACTTATGGAGGATTAAAATATGAATGAGCTTACTGTAAAAGAAAATATTAAAATAGAAGACATGATCTATGAAATAAGAGGAAAACAAGTAATGTTAGATAGCGACTTGGCAAGGCTTTATGAAACAGAAACAAAAAGAATAAATGAAGCAATAAAGAGAAATATAGAGAGATTTCCAGAAAGATTTTGTTTTAGAATTACTGAAGAAGAGTATAATTTTTTGAAGTCGCAATTTGCGACTTCAAAAGGTGGTTCAAGAAAAGGTCATACTGTTTTTACAGAACAAGGAGTTGCCATGCTTGCTACAGTACTAAAGACTAAAGTTGCAATTAAAGTTAGTATACAGATAATGGATGCATTTGTAACTATGAGAAAATATATCTCTTCTAATTTATTTGACCAAAACTACATAAGTAATATGCTATTAGAACATGAATATAAAATTAAATTGTTACAAGATTCATTTCAAAAAATAGAAGAAAAGAAGAAAGTTAATGAAATATATTTTAATGGTCAGATTTATGATGCTTATTCTAAAATACAAGAGATATGTAAAAATGCTAATAAGAGTCTTGTAATAATAGATGCTTACGCAGATAATACAATACTAGATATTATAAAAAGATTGAAGATAGAAGTAGCAATTATAACTAAACCTAATAATCTACTAACCTCACAAGATATTGAAAAATATAATAAACAATATAACAACTTAACAGTCATGTTTAATAATGCCTTTCATGATAGGTACTTTATTTTAGATGATGAGATAGTCTATCACTGTGGAGCCAGTATAAATAGAATAGGTTATAAAACATTTTCAATTAATTTAATAGATGATGTAGATATAAAAAACATTTTAATAAATAAAGCAAATGAAATAGAGGATGATTAATAAATGAAAAATGAAATTGTTATTTTTGAAAATCAAAATGTAAAATTAGAAGTAAATATGAAAGATGAGACTGTTTGGTTAAATCAAATGCAAATGGCGGAATTATTTGATAAAGATAGGACTGTCATAACAAGACATATAAATAATATTTTTAAAGAAGGTGAATTAGACAAAGAGACAAATGTGCAAAAATTGCACATTCCTAATTCAGATAAACCTGTTATTTTCTATAATCTTGATGTAATTATTTCTGTTGGCTATCGTGTCAAATCGGAAAACGGTGTTGCCTTTAGAAAATGGGCAAATAAAATACTAAAAGATTATCTAATTAAAGGTTATACTGTTAATGAGAAAAGACTAAAAGCTCTAGAAAAAACTATTAAACTAATAGATATTGCCAATAGATTAGATGATAGACTAGAGGATAGGGATGCTAAAGGTGTATTAAAAGTAATAACATCGTATACTAAAGCTTTAGATTTGTTAGATGACTATGACCATAAAACTCTAAAAATAAAAGGAACTAATAAGAGTTCAGAGAAAATAGATTATGAAGAATGTATGAATGTAATAAATACTCTTAAATTTAATGAAAATAGTGATATATTTGCCTTAGAAAGAGATAATGGCTTTAAAGCTATTATAGATACTGTTTATCAAACTTTTGATGGAAAAGAATTATATAAAACTACAGAAGAAAAAGCGGCTAACTTCTTATATCTGACAGTTAAAAATCATGCCTTTATAGACGGTAACAAACGTATAGCAGCAACTATGTTTATCTACTTTCTAAACTACTATAATATGCTCTATAAAGATAATAGCCTTGTAATTGATAATAATACTTTAACTGCCTTAACTCTTTTAATAGCAGAATCAAATCCTAAAGAAAAAGATTTAATAACTGCGTCTTTATGAACTTTCTTGCCTAATACTTTGAAAAAATCTTAATCTATAGTATAATACTAATAGATTTAAAGAAAGAAGGAATAATATGAAAATAATATCAATTAATGCAGGAAGTAGTTCCTTAAAGTTTAGTCTTTTTAATATGGATGATAAAAAAGTAATAGCTTCAGGATTATTTGAACGTATTGGTATTGATGGTAGTAGTTATACTATTAAATATAATGGAGAAAAAATAAAAGAAGAAATAGAGCTTTCAAATCATACAGATGCTGTTAAAATTCTTCTAGATAAATTAGTTACGCTTAATATTATTAAATCACTTGATGAAATTGATGGAGTAGGACATCGTTTAGTTCATGGTAAAGATAAATATAAAGAGTCATGTCTAATAACAGATGAGGTAGTCAATGACCTAATCGCTTTTAAAGACTTTGCTCCTCTTCATAACCCTGCTAATGTCTTAGGAATACAAGCTTTTAAAGAAGTATTACCTAATGTACCAATGGTAGGTGTCTTCGATACAGCTTTTCATCAAACTATGGAAGAAGAAGCTTATCTTTATCCTGTACCATATTCTTGGTATAAAGAACACGGAGTACGTAAATATGGTTTTCATGGAACTAGCCATAGATACATTGCTAAAACAATCAGTGAGCATTTAGGAAGAGATGATTTAAAAATTATAAGTTGCCATGTTGGTAATGGTGGTTCAATAACTGCTATTAAAGATGGAAAATGTGTTGATACTTCTATGGGCTTTACTCCACTTGCTGGTATTATGATGGGAACTCGTTCTGGAGATGTAGATCCTTCAATCATTACTTACATTATGGAACAAGAAGGATTAAATGCTAAAGAAGTAATCGATGTACTAAATAAAAAATCAGGATTACTTGGTCTTAGTGAAATTAGTAGTGATATGAGAGATATAGTTGCTGCTATGGAAAATGATGATGAACAAGGTAGTAAAGCTAAAAGAGCTTTCTTAAAATATACAAGAACAGTCACAAACTATATAGCACAGTATTATGTTTTATTAGGTGGAGCAGATGTTATTTGCTTTACAGCAGGACTTGGTGAAAATAGTGAACCATTCAGAAAAAAAGTATGCGAAAATTTAGCCTGTCTTGGTGTAAAACTAGATAGTGATGCTAACAAAGTAATGGGAGAGTTTAAAAAGATTAGTAGTGATGACTCTACTATTCCAGTATACGTAGTTCCAACAGATGAAGAATTAATGATTGCTTTAGATACCCTTAAATTAATTAATTAGATTGGATGAAGTTATGTTTAAAAAAATATATAAAGAGATAAAAAAATATAATACAATTGTAATTGCAAGACATATAGGCGTAGATCCAGATGCTTTAGCTAGTGGGCTTGCTTTAAAAGAATCAATAAAATTAACTTTTCCTAATAAAAATGTCTATGCTGTTGGCAATGGCTCTTCTAAATTTTCTTATATGGGTAAATTAGATAAATTAGAAGATTATGAAAACTTTCTTTTAATAGTTTTAGATACGCCTGATAAAAAGAGAATTGATTATAAAGATTACAATAAAGCTGATAGTATTATAAAAATAGATCATCATCCTTTCATAGAAAGTTTTGGCGGTCTAGAATATATTGATGATAAAGCTAGTAGTACTTGTGAAATATTAATGGAGTTATTGCAAAAGACAAAATTAAAGTGTAATGAAGAGATTGCTAAACTTTTATATTATGGCTTAGTATCAGACTCTAACCGTTTTCTTTTTGATAGCTCAACAGCTAAAACATTTAATTTAGTAAGTACTTATCTAACTAAATATCCTTTAAAATTATCAAGTATCTATACTAATCTCTATTTAAGACCTTTAAAAGAAGTAAGATTAGAAGGATATATCTCTTTAAATATGAAAGTAACAGAAAATGGTGTTGCTTATATCATCCTAACTAATGATATTATCACAAAATTTAAAGCCGATAGTGCTTCAGCAGGTAATATGATAAATAACTTTAATTTTATTGATGAGGTACTAGTCTGGATTATCGTAACAGAAGATCTAAAAAATAATAATGTTCGTGTTAATATTAGAAGTAGAGGCCCAGAAATAAATAAAGTAGCTGAAAAATATAATGGCGGAGGTCATACTATGGCAAGTGGGGCAAGGCTATCCTCAATAGAAGAAGCTGAATCTTTAATTTCTGACATTGATTATGTTACAGAGATTTATATAAAGAAGGTGATGAGCAAAGATGAAAATAACTAGTGCAGAATTAAAAGTTATGGCTACACGTCGTAGTCAATATCCAGAAGATAGAAAAAGTGAATTTCTATTAGTAGGACGGAGTAATGTTGGTAAAAGTAGTTTCATTAATACACTTTTAGGGAGAAAAAATCTAGCAAGAACATCTTCTCATCCTGGTAAGACACAAACGCTTAATTTTTATGAAGTTAACCAGGAATTTTATCTAATCGATGTTCCCGGCTATGGTTATGCCGAGATTAGTAAAAAAAGAAGAGAAAAATTTGGAAAAATGATTGAAGAATATCTAGAGACTAGAAAAGAGTTAAAAAGAGTATTTATGTTAATAGATTTTAGACATAAACCAACTGAAGATGATGTTCTTATGTATAATTTCTTAAAATATTATAATTTAAAAGTAACTGTTGTCGCTACTAAAGCAGATAAAATAGGAGCGAGTAAAAAAGAAAAATGCAAAAAACAAATTACTGATACCCTTGATTTAGTAGTAGGAGATAATTTAGTTGTATTTTCTAGTGTAACTAAAGAAGGTAAAGATGAAATTCATAAAATGTTAGAAGACTTAATCATCGACACGATTTAAGTCTTTTTTCATACCTTATAATAGGTGTTGTTTATGAAACTAATAATAAAAGGAGAAGACTTATATTATCTTATTCTACCTATTAGTCTAAAAGATAGTAATGAAGATAATATAATTACTAAAATAAAAAATATATTTTTAAATTACAATCATAAATATCATCTTTTAGAACCAGGTTTCTATGAAGTAGATGTTTATAACCATCATATAATAGGTACTATTTTAAAAGTAGAAAAAATAGATACCTTTGATTTTTCAGAAGAAATAGATTTAAGAATAATTATTAAGGATAAAATAAAAGTATATTTAATCTTAATGGATCCTACAGACTTTCCAGAGTTTAAAAGTAAAATAGATATAGATACTATTACATATAAAGATTATTTAAAATTAATAGAACATTCTAATATTATCATCGACACAAAAAAAGTTCTCACTTAGAGAACTATTGCAATCATATTACTAGAGCCTTTATTAACTACTTTAGATAAGGTTTGTTGTAGTTTATATCTAATATTATCAGGCATTGAATTAATCTTAGCTTGTATTCCTTCTTGAACAATATTATCTAAACTTCTACCAAAAATTTCACTCTTCCATATTTCACTAGGATTATTCTCATAATCTCTCATTAAATAATCAATTAATTCCTTACTTTGAACTTCACTACCAATAATAGGTTCAAAAGTAGAATTAACATCAACTCTAATCATATGCATAAGAACTATTAAACTGCTGTGATTTGTTTTTTATATAATCGGCTTCTATTTCGGTGCCGACTTTTAGGTATATTTTTAATTTAACTTTCTTTTTATCATCCATATGATATACGACAATTTTATCTAATAATTCAAATAATACTTCATCACTAGGATTATTAACTTTATTTTCAATTAACAATTCTAATTTTTTTATTTCTTCTTCCATATTATTAGCTTTTAATTCTTCTTCTTTAATGACATTTAGTTCTTTTTCTATTTTACTTAATCTTAAATTACAATCATCATTTCTTTCTTTAAACTCTTTATCACTAATAATTTCGTTTATATTATGACTTAATAATTTATCTTTTTCCTTTTTAATCTTTTCTATTTCGCTCAACTTTTTATTTTTTTCTTTCTCAAAATCTCTTAAAATTATATTTTCTCTATATAAATTAGTTAAATTATAAATAATTGACTTTCTTTGATTTATAAAATCTATTAAATTATGTCTTAATATTTTAACTAATTCTTTTTCATATAAAACAGGTGTTTTACATTTATCATCTTTACTTCTATTATTATGAGGACATATCCATACGACTTCATCATCTTTTGTTTTATAATTATATATTTTTCTATGAAAATGTCTATTATGCTCATTACATACTATTTTACCACTAAATTTATATCTATTTTGATAAACTCTTTTATCAACATCTTTATACTTATCACTTCTTTTATTATATATCTTTTGGGCTAAATCCCATATTTCTTCACTTACAATAGGGGGAACAGCATCATAATCTTTATACATAACCCAATCTTCTTCATCTTTTCTAACAATTGTTTTTAGTTTATAATCAACAATCGTTGTTTTATTTCCACAATAATAACCTTTATATTTGGGGTTTTTAATAATGTTTGCTACTGTTGTCATAGCAAGTACATTTCCATTTCTATTTTTAAAACCTTCTTTATATAATTCCCTTGCTACTGCTGCCATTCCATATTTACCACTACAATATAATTCAAATATTCTTTTAACCATTTTTGCTTCTTCTTCATTTATAACTAACTTACCATCTTTTTTATCATAACCCCATATATCATTATTACCTAAAACTCTGCCACTCTTAATAGATCTTTTAAAACCAAATTTAACTCTTTCTGATAATTTCCTAACTTCATCTTGTGCTAATGATGTCATTATTGTTAGTCTTAATTCTGAATCAGCGTCTAATGTATTTATATTATCATTTAAGAAATATACACCAACACCATCTTTTAATAATTCTCTTGTATTTTTAATACTATCTAATGTATCCCTTGCAAACCTTGATACTTCCTTTGTGATAATTAAATCAAATTTACCTTCTTTAGCATCTTTAATCATTTTATTAAAACTATCTCTTTTATTTGTTGATGTCCCACTTATTCCTTCATCAACATAACCTTCAACAAATTCCCAATTTTCTTTTTCTCTTATCATTTCTTCAAAGAAATTAACTTGATTTTCTAATGAATTTAATTGTTCATATTTATCTGTTGAAACCCTTGCATAATAGGCAACTCTTAATTTTAAATCAAATACCGTTTTCCCAGTTTTAAATTCTTCTCTTATTTTATATAAATCCATTTATATCATCACCTTTATACTTTAATTATTTCTGCTATTGGCTTTATTCTTTCTAATAATATCTTTTCAACTTTCTCATATAACTCTTTTGATATATTTCCTTTTTCATATAATTCTTTATTTATTTTTAATTCTAATTCATAAGAACATAATACATTTTTAAATATATTAAAAGGCTTCATATCTTTTATAGTTTCATCAATATATGTGGTATCAATATTTCCAAACTCATCTTCTTCATATTCTTTTACAACTTTGTCATTTTCATCTAATTCATAATAATATGCCATATATATTCCTCCTATTTAAGATTATTCACAATCATAAATAATATAATAATTATTTATCTACAAAATGCATAAATAAATTATAAATTACTCATAATAATAAATTGCCCCTAAATATTCTCCTATATATATTATACGATTTTTATTTTTCAAAAATTGCCATTTTGAGCCTTATTTTAGAAATTTCTTTAATTTTTTAGCATTTTTTATCAATTTTTAATCATTTTGGCTATTTTTTATTAAATTATAAAATGTATTATTCTTTAATCCTAATAATTCCATTGCTTCTTTACTTTTAATTTTTTTATCTTTCCATTTACTCATAACTTCATCATAATTACTTGGCTTTTCTATTTTAGGTCTTCCAAATTTAACACCTTTTTTTAAAGCATTTTCTATTCCTTCTTTTTGCCTTAATTTTATAAAACTTCTCTCTTGCTCTGCAACATAACTTAATATTTGCAAAACTAAATCACTTATAAATGTTCCTAATAAATCTTTATTATTTCTCGTATCTAATAAAGGCATATCAATAACGACTATATCTGCTTTTATATTTTTTGTTATATCTTTCCATTCTTCAATAATCATATTATAATTTCTACCTAATCTATCAATACTCTTAATTACTAATAAATCATTTTCTCTTAATATATGCTTTAATATTAAATAATTTTCTCTATTAAAATCTTTTCCACTTTGCTTATCTACATAAATATCTCTTTCATCAATATTAAAATCTTTAAAGGCATTTATTTGTCTTTCTTCATTTTGCTCTTTACTGCTAACCCTTGCATACCCAAAAACTTTATTACTCATATAAAAAACCTACCTTGCTAAATAATTACTAAATTCCCTAAAAATTCTATCAAATATGCTATCTTCAAATGTTCCTACTAATTCGAGCTTAAATTTTTTTCTCTTAATTCGGCTAAAAAATTAGAGCAAGCAATAGTAATAGGGAAATCATCTGCATTATTTTCTTCTATTGCTGTCATTATAGTATCAACATAACCATCGCATACCATCGTTACAATATTTCTTAAAATTTCTTCTTTCATTCATTACACCCCCTTACTATGAAAAAATATTATATTTTCACTTTTTCAAAAAAACAACTCTTTTATTTAAAAATCTCAAAAAACTTTTCAAACATTTAAAAACTCCAATATATACTTTTTCAAATAAAAAAAGACTTAATTCATATCAAAATTAAATCTTTATAAACCTTTACTTTTTTAAATACTATTTCCATTCATAATCAATAAATAAATAATTTCTAATCTCTTTATATAAAATACTTATATTAGATTCATTGCTCAATAAAATATGATTATATGTATTATATATTCCAGGCATATTAAAATCTTTTTCTCCTTTATTATACCTTTCAAAATATTCTTTAAAAAAATCTTCTAATACTTTTTTAATATTTACAGAAGTATTAAAATTTATATTATGTTTCATTTGAAGTAATATTTTTTGAAATCTCGTAGGCAAAAAAGGATTTTCAATAAAACTATTAAGTTGGTTCATATATTCTATAAATTTTTTGGATATATATATCATTTCAATATCAATATCTCCATTTTTTGCTTTCTTAAAATTTTCCTCCTTGTAGTTATTTATTTCTTTTTCAGATAATTCTTTGGAGAAAGGCTGCAATATTTCAATAAATTCTGAATTTTCTTTTTGAGAAACAATTCTTTGCCCACATCTTCTATTCTTCAACATCTCTTTTATTTCTTTCTGATTTTTTAATACAAAACCATAGTCAATTAAAAATTGTAAAACATTCAACTCTAATAATTCATAGTAATCAACATCTAATTTAATAAAATTTAAAATTTCTTCTAATAATACCGCTTGCTTTTTTATAGTCTCATTTCTTATTGGTTGCAATACTGTTGATTTTGCTCTCTTATATGTTAATACAGCAATTATTGTTGCTATTAAAGTAAAAATTATCCATAACACATCTTTAATCCACACAACATTTGTTAATATAAAATTATATATATTAGACCACATAATATCACCACGACAATATTATACAGTATTTTTACTTTTTTTCACAACTTACCTTTTAAATTTCATATAAATTTTTAATTTCTTCATTAGGCAATATCAATGTAAAATCAATATCATATTTTAATACTAAATAATTTAATAACTCTACAACTTTTTTTGCAATATCATTATGCTTATAACCTTGTACCTCAGTTCCTAAACTAACACTAATAATACTTTTATACATATTCTTTTTTGCTTCAATTATTATTTTATAATAACTAAATAATAAATCATTTATTGCGACATTAACATCTTCATATTCATAATAATTAGGACATAAAATATGCAATATATCTATACCAATATCAAAACCTGGGCTAAATCTAACTTCATTTACTTTCATATTATCTTTATACTGCTTTTTACAATATTCTTCTAATAATTCTTTATTAGCTTTTTCATATATTAAATTACAAATACCACTTCCACAAAACATATTTTTATTTGCACTATTAACTATTAAATCTTTGCTATCTAAATAATCTAAAATATTTCCACAAACAATATTTAATTTTGCCACAATAAACCACCTTAATAATATCAATTACATAAATATAATATATATCTAATTATACCTTCAATTTTTAGCAAATAACAATTCATTTAATCAATTTAATATAATTATATAATAAAATACAAAAAGTCCTTTAAAACTGCTCTAAATTATCAAATATTCTATTCATAAAAATTAAGCTGCTTTTCAATACATATATAATTATTTTTATCTTTCTTATTTCTATCACTTATAATATTTTCATATTTATTTGAACTATCTAAATTTCTTTTAATAACATTAACAAATAAATTCCATTCTTTATCAGTAGGCAACTCATCACTAAAAACAAACATAAAATCAAAATTTTCTCCATGGCTTAATAATCTCGACTTTATACTTTTTTCATTACTATTACCAACCATAAAACCATATTTTAAACCATTATATAATTCTTTATGTGCCTTTGCTTTATTGCTATAAGTAATAACATCATGGGTAGAGTAGGTATTATATTTACTTTCAATTATTACCTTTGGCACTAAATTTTTTCCACGCTTTTCTTTTATTACTAAATCAACTTCATATTTCCTATATTTAATTTTTTCTTCTTCATTTTTATAGTCTTCTATATATACCGAATAAGGCACCTTATCAAAACAACTTATTTCATATTTATTATTATCTAATTCATCTTTTAATTTATCACATATTTTCATAGTCCATTTATCTTCTAATCTATCTCTCATATCTAAAACTCCTTAACTTATATAAATTATATCATAAAATATATAATATTAAGCATACAAATATAACTAATATTGCTATCACTAATTTCTAATAATGAGACAATTATATTAGGAGGCAATATTATGAAAAACAACTTAAAAGAAATTAGAGTTTCAAAGAATTTATTACAAACAAAAGTAGCAATAGACTTAAATACAACCCAAGAAACTATATCTTCTTATGAAACTGGCAGAGTATTCCCAAGTTCCGATATGCTCATTAAACTTGCTGATTATTATAATACATCTATCGATTATTTATTATGCCGAACTAAATATAATATGCCAATAGATGATATTAAACCTAATAACATTAGCGATTACGACTTTATATTATTAAATAAAATAAATAAATTATCTAATATAAATAAAGCAAAAGTAGAAGCATATATAGATGGCTTAAATGACAATTAACTTCTAAATATATACATATTTATCTAAAACACCTTAATATTTCCTTATTTTATATTCAAATATCTAATATTATATATAAAAATATCTGCTAAATTATATACCTATCTTTATACTTATTAACTTTATTATTTTTCCAATTCTTTATACTTTACTATATATAATTTATATATTTATTTTTATACATATTTATTAAATATTATATGATAGCTAAAAACTATCCTTTTTTTATGCTATTTCCCTTTAAAACGGGGAATTATCATCTATTATTCTATTGTTATTTATCTGTACTTTATTATCAATTTTAATATTATCATAATTTTCTGCTATCTTATTTCTTCTTACCATTGCCATAAATTCAAGTGCCTTTTTTTCATCTTCTTCTTTACTAATATTATAAAAATATTCAGATATTTCCTTAAATTTACTTTCTATCTTATTATATTTTTCTATAAATTCTTCATCCGTCATAGGACTTTTTCTTTGTTCTTTATTTAATTTTCTTATTTTATTTTTTAATTTTAAATATTCACTACAATACTGCTTTAAACTATATTTTAATGGCTCTCCATTACCATAATTATAATTACAAAATAATCTTTTAGCACTTTGATCTATAAAATAATCAGCCAATTTTATATTACAATTCTTTTTATATACTTTCTTGTTATTACTATTATTTTCACTAATATTATTATCAACATCTATCCAATTTTTATCTATATAATTTTTAATAACATTTCTAAAAGCATAACTAGGACAACTAACTAATAATATATGTAAATGCCAATCCGTCTTATAGTTTCCATTATATAATCTATTAGCAAATAAATCTTCTATTTCTAATTCTTTTCTTTGCCCACCAACTTTGCCATTATTTTTAATTTTTAATGAACTAACACCTTTTTTAACATTACTACTAACTATCAATGCTTGAGCATACCAACCTTTATCTGCATTTTTCTTACACATATATCTAATAAACTCTCTTAATCTCTTTGCATATAAAAATGCTTCTTCGCCACTTTTAAATTTTTTATTAACTTCTATACTCGCTATTCCTAATTTTTTCTTCGCCATAATACATACCTTCTTTTAATACCTTCATATATATTATACGATTTTTATTTTTCAAAACTTGCCATTTTCCCATATTTTCTGCAAATTTCTTAAATTTTTCTCATTTTAGCCATTTTAAAGCATCATTGCCAAATTATAATATAAATTATTAAATAACTTATTAAACCTTTAAAACAGCCAAATAAATATGCTTATATTATCTCTAAACAAAAAAAACAATTCTTATCTCTAAAAATTGCCGTATCTAATAATAATTAAACTAATTTTATATAACTTTCAACTTCATAAATAAATTCAAATGGCTTCCTACTTCTTGCATTAACCCATCTATCAAATATTTCCACTGCATTTTTATAGTTGTTATATGGATAGAAGGAGCGACAGCTTTAAGTTTAACACCATATCTGGGACCTTGTTTAATAATCTCAGGTGTATCTAATTTCATATCAGCAAGCGTTGGAGTAGCCACACCATAACCAGTTTGTTTAACCATCTTTAAAGCGTATTTAATTTGATCATATTCTTCTTTAGCTTCTTCATAATCTTGGAATAAAGAAAGAAGACCAGCTTTACTTGTAACATCAATTTTAATAATATCTCTTAATACTTCACTATATAACGAGCTAGGAGCCTCTAAATTAATTGTAACAACTCCAGTTGCCGGATTAACATCAGATAAGTATGCTTTCTCAATGACATCATTACTTCTAAAATGATCAGTAATCTTTTCAATATCTCTTAACTTGTCAACTTCCATAACACTTTCTCTAATAACCTCAATATACTTACGTTTAATCTCATTATTAGCGTTTAAAATAGCAATCCACTCTGGCATATTAACTTTAACTTCTAAAACAGGGAATTCATATAGTGCCTCTCTTAAGATAGAAGTCATTTCTCGTTCATTCATCTGATCAACATTAATAGGTAGAACAGGAACATTATGTGCTTCTTTAATGGATTCCGCTAATCTTTCAGTTTCAGGAAGAGTAGGATGAGTAGTATTTAAAATAATAATAAAAGGTTTCCCAATCGCTTTTAATTCTTCAATTACTCTCTCTTCAGCTTCTAAATAATCACTTCTATTAAACTCCCCAATAGAACCATCAGTAGTAATAACAATACCAATCGTAGAATGGTCTTTAATAACCTTCTCAGTACCAACCTCAGCAGCTTCTACAAAAGGAATCTCTTCATCATACCAAGGTGTTTTAACCATTCTTGGACCATTATCATCACTAGCACCTTTAGCATTAGGAATAACATATCCTACGCAGTCAACCAATCTAATATTGCAACTAAAATCATCAATATTAACTTTAGCCGCTTGATTAGGAATAAATTTAGGTTCTGTTGTCATAATAGTTTTACCTTGAGCACTTTGTGGAATTTCATCTAGTGTTCTTTTCTTTTCATATTCATCTTCAATATAAGGAACAACTAAAGTTTCCACCATTCTTTTAATAAAAGTACTTTTCCCAGTTCTAACTGCACCTACAACTCCTAAATAAATATCACCACCGCTTCTTAAAGCAATATTTTTAATAATTTCCGTTTTTTCCATAAACATCACCTTTTCTTTTATTCTAATAAATTCTATTCAAAAAAAATTTCAATATGAAAGAAAGGAGTAATTTTGGAAAATTTTCTAGATTATTTAAAAAATAATCAAAAGTCTTTTAAAGAAGTATCATTTAACGAGGTAGATAGTCTAGTACTAGCTTATCTTTCTTATTTACATTTTCCAAGTACTAAAATCAAATTAAAAGATTTAGATATTATTAAGACTACCAAAGTAAGGAAAAACAAAGAATTTATAAAAAAAGTCACAGAAAGTAGAAGGTATAAAGATATAGAGTTATGTTTCTTTGTAGAAGATACCAATGATTTAATAGAGAAACAATTTTCTGCAGTAACATTTTTACTACCAGATAATACAATGTATATTTCCTTTAGAGGAACAGATTCTACTTTAACAGGGTGGAAAGAAGATTTTAATATGGCTTTTATATTACCAGTACCTTCCCAAAAAGAAGCTTTAAATTATACAGAAAAGATAACTAGGTTAATACCAAGAAAGTTTTATTTAGGAGGCCATTCTAAAGGAGGAAATTTAGCAGTTTATGCTGGATGTAATTTAAATAGTAACTTAGAAAATAGAATATTAAAGATATACTCCCATGATGGACCAGGATTTTTAAAAGAGTTTTTAACTACTTCTAATTACCATAATATAAAAAATAAAATAGAAAAGATAATTCCATCTTCTTCAATTATAGGAATGCTTCTATATACTAATGAAAGTTATAAAGTTATTAAAAGTACTGCTTCTGGAATTCTAGAACATGATCCATTTTCTTGGGTAGTTAATAACAATAGTTTTGTAACATTAAAAAAGTTGACAGATGGAACTATTTATACTAATAAAGTAATAAATGATTTTATTAGCAGTTTATCAAAAAAAGAAAGAGAAATCTTTATAGAGTCCCTTTTTACTGTTTTAAGGTCAACTAATCTAACAACCTTAGAGGAAATATCTAAAAACTTTATAATTAAAATTCCTAATATTTTAATAGCTATCTACAAATTAGATGATGTTAATAAAAAATATATATTAAAAACAATAAAAGCTTTAATCAAAAGCTGTATTATAAATTTAAAAGAATTAATATAAAAGAGCGTAGCTTCATTGCATTCACGCTCTATTTTTAAAACATCTTATCAACATTATCAGGAACTTCATCTTGCATAATCGTTTTTATTATTCTTTCTTTCTTTTCACTACTTACACTTTTACCAGTCATGTTAGCAATCTCATCAACTACTTCCGAAAGTACTTTCTCATCCTTCATATTACCTTTCTGTAATTTATCTGCTAACGATAAAATAGTATCTTTGTTAACATTAGTCTTTTGTTCAACTTTCTTAAAAAAACTGTCTCCAAACATTAGAAAACCTCCTACTTCTATAGTATGAGGTTTTAATTTATTTGTTACTGTATTTTACTTATAAGGAAAGTTTTTCTTAATATATTTAATTAATAACTTTCTAGATTCCAATACTTCTTCTTTTTCTTTATTACTTCCCCAAGGCACTTGCTCTTCACAGTAAACACTAGTATTACAAGTAATATGTTTACTAGGATAAATTGGAGAACCGGGTAAATAAGTAAAATAGGTAAGACCAACTCTAGATATACACATTTTTAATTCCTCTAACAAAGCTATTGTTTCTTTAGTAGTATTAATATCTTCTTTTGGAAACCCGTGCATAATCAAAGCTTTAGCATTAATACCTACATCTTTAGTAAGATTAAAGGCCTTTTTTATCTCGCTAACAGTTATTTTTTTATTCATTAAATCAAGCATTTTTTGACTACCAGATTCAACACCATATTTAATTTCTACACATCCGGTGTTTTTTAATTCTTTAAGCAATTCTAAATCTACATTATCAACTCTTGCTAAAGTAGACCATTTTAAATTAAGCTTGCCAATCTCCCTAATAATTTCCATAGCTTTCTCTTTGTTTACAAGAAAATTATCATCAACAACACAAAAACCTTTAATTTCATAATCTTTTATTAAAAGTTCTAACTCTTCTTTTATATTATCTTTACTTCTATATCTTACATTATGATTTTGATTAGCACAGAAATTACAATGGTAAGGACAACCTCTACTAAATAGAACGTGAGCGATAGAAAGAGATGTATTAGAAAGTCTTTCCATAACAATATCTTCTTTTGGTAATAAATGTCTAGCTGGGAAAGCAAGAGAATCTAATTCATTAATATCGTTACGTTTTTCAGTTACATAAATACTATTATCTTTTTTATAGTAGATACCTTTTATTTCAGAAATATCATCTAAAGAAGTAGATTTGGCAATTTCTACAATAGTCTTTTCACCTTCACCGATACTTACAATGTCACAGTCTAAATCTTTTATAACCTCATTAGGATATAAGGAAGCATGAATACCACCTGCTATAATAAGAGAGTTAGCTTTAAAAATACTATTTTCTCTAGTTTCTTTAATTAAAGGATATGCAAGAGATGATGAAATACTAAAACCAACTATATCGAAGTCACTAAAATCAAAACAGTTATTATCATTAGAAGTGGCAATTATCTTAACATCATAATTTTCTTTTTCTAGTGCACTTGCTAAATACATTACTCCAAAGGGTGGAAACTCTTTTCTTTTATTCCCAAACTTTGCTACTTCATAACATTCTGGATAAACTAGACATATTTTTTTCATAGGTAACTCCTTTTTTCCACTTATTATAGCACTAAACTAAAAAAAAGAAAGTCTAATTTAACTTTCCTTGTCCCTTATTATATAACAAATAAGAATAACCATCAAAATTACGCATATCATCAGTAATACCAAATTTATTTGTAAATTCATTCATAATATCTAAAGCCTTGTCTAGGTTATCAGTATTAATTATTTCAAGCTCTATAAAGAAACCAAGATTATCAACTTTATCTAAAGCTATTTCTATAATAGACTTCTTGCGAAACTAAGTATCTAAGCAAAGATTATAAAAACTGCATA
>CAMMWS010000014.1:0-33254 GCA_946500695.1 uncultured Mycoplasmatota bacterium
TATCCAACTGTGGATATCTTTCTTTTATTTTTTCTATTTGGCTGTGAATAGTAACAAAAAACTCTATATTTTTTAGCCTTTAAATAGTATAATGTAATCATAAGAGGGTGATACTTGTGTCTTATATTAGTGTTAAAAATCTAACTAAAATATATAAAATGGGTGAAGTTACAATTAAAGCATTAGACAATGTTTCTTTTGATATTGAAAAAGGAGAACTTACGGTTGTTTTAGGTCCTAGTGGGGCAGGTAAAACTACTATATTAAATATTCTTGGAGGAATGGATAAAGCCAGTAGTGGTAAAGTTATCATTGATAACAATGATATCGCTAGGTATAATAATAAAAAATTAACTGATTATAGACGTTATGATATTGGTTTTGTTTTTCAGTTTTATAATCTTGTAGGTAATTTAACTGCTTTAGAAAATGTATCACTTGCTAGCCAAATATGTAAACATCCAATGGATTCTAGTGAAGCTTTAAAAAGAGTAGGTCTTTTGGATAGAAAAAATCACTTTCCAGCTCAGTTAAGCGGCGGAGAACAGCAACGTGTTTCTATTGCTCGAGCTATTGCTAAAAATCCTAAACTTTTACTTTGTGATGAACCAACAGGAGCCTTAGACTCTAAAACAGGTAAAAAAATTATAGAACTATTACAAGATACTTGTCATAAAACTAAGACAACAACAATTATTATTACTCATAATGCAGTTATTGCTGATATTGCAGATAAAGTTATTAAAGTAAAAAACGGTAAAATAGAAAGTATTACTGTTAATAAGAAGCCAAAACTAGTTAAGGAGATTGATTGGTAATGTTATTCTTTAAGAATAGTTTTAGA
Source organism: uncultured Mycoplasmatota bacterium (assembly GCA_946500695.1). Classification (GTDB taxonomy): domain Bacteria; phylum Bacillota_I; class Bacilli_A; order RF39; family UBA660; genus Onthousia. Next base: position 845 of record CAMMWS010000014.1, read on the forward strand.
AAAATATGGAAGTCAAAGGGGCGTTTCTTATCGTTAATACTTATTGTTATTTTAGGTACGTCTTTTTTTGCAGGAGTTAGAGAAACTGCTAGTGATATGATTAAAACGCTTGATAATTATTATGATGATACTAATCTATATGACTTTAAAATAGTTAGTACGCTTGGATTAACTAATGATGATATCAAATCTTTAGAAGAAATAGATGGTATTAGTAAAGTGGAAGGAAGCTATTCTTTTGATACTTTAATAAATGGAGAGGTTGTTAAAGTTAGTGCAATATCTAATATTAGTAAAGTAACTTTAGTTAGTGGTAGAATGCCAGATGATAATAATGAATGCCTAGGAGAGGATGGTCTTTATAAAATAGATGATTCTATTACTATAGAAGATGATACTTATTTAAAATCTAATACTTGCAAAATAGTTGGTACTATTAATAGTAGTAGTTATATTTATGAAAACAAGGGAATTTCTACTGTTGGTGATGGGAAAATTGATAGCTTGTTATATATTCCTAAGGATAATTTTAAATTAGATTACTATACGGAAATTTATATAGAAGTAAACAGTGCTAAAGAAGAGTTATCATATAGTGATGAATATAATAATATTATTAGTGATGTAAATGATAAGTTACAGGAACTTAGACCTTTAAGGGAAACAGCAAGATATGAAGAGATATTAAAAGAAGCGATGGATAAAGTAACTGAAGCTGAAAATGAACTTAATAGGGTAAAACAAGAGAACGAAGCTAAGTTTAATGATGCTTTGATGGAGTTAAATTCTAATAGAATAGAGTTAGATTCTGCTTTAGAGTCTTATAATAGTAATTTGGCACGTTTGAATAGGACTAAGGAATCTACAGAAATAGAACTTAATAATGGTTTTGCAGCTTTAGACAATGCTAAGAGTGAGTTTAATAATGCTTTAAATAATGCAGGATTAACTGTTGATACTTTAGAGTCTACTCTTAATACTATAAATAATAATATAAAGACTATAGAAAAACAATTAGCAAATCTTGATGAGTCTGATAGTTTATATGAGACATTAAATGCTACTTTAGATGAGTTAAATAATAATAAAACTAATATTGAGACATTAATTAATACTAATAATACTTTAATAGAGCAAGAGGCAACTTTAAATGATTCTTTAGATACTTGGAATAGGGAGTATAGTAGATCTCTTAGTAGATTAAATAGTGCTAAAGAAGAAATAGATAATGGTTATGATGAATTAAATAAAGGGTATGAGGAGTATAACACTAATTATAATCTTTATCTTGAAGAAATAGCTAACTATGAAACAGAGATAAATGATGCAAAAGCAGAAATACAAAATATAGAGAAACCTGTTTGGTATTTATTAACTAGAGAAGATTTAACAGGCTATACTTCATTTTATGAAAGTGCTACTAAAGTAGATTCTATTGCTGCAGTATTTCCTATTTTCTTTATTCTAATCGCTTTTCTTATGGCTTTTAATACAATGAATAGAATGATTGAAGAAGAACGTAGTGAAATAGGGGCTTTAGTATCTATAGGTATTAGGAAATCTACTATTTGCTTTAGTTATCTTTTATATGTTTTTATAGCTTGTGTTTTAGGACTAGTTATAGGGCTTAGTATTGGTTATACATTGATACCAAGAATACTTTATACAGTATATGCAGCATCTTTTACTATACCTAGTTTATCTACTTATGCTAATCCTTATGCTTGTTTGATAATTGTTTTGACAACAATAATTTTAATGAGTTTAGTAGTATTTATTACGCTTATTAAAGACTTTAGATTAGCACCTGCTACTATTTTGAGACCAGAAGCTCCTAAGAGTGGTAAAAAAATATTATTAGAAAGAATTAAACCTTTTTGGAATCATTTATCTTTCTCTTGGAAGATAACACTTCGTAATTTATTTAGATACAAAAAAAGAATATTTATGACTGTTTTAGGAATTGCCGGGTGTACAGCTTTACTTTTAACAGGCTTTGGTATTAAAGATAGTCTTAGTGATTTACTTGATATACAATATGGAGAAATAACTCATTATGATACAACACTAGTATTAAATGATGATGTTAATAAAGACGATGTTATTAATTCTTTGACTGATAACAATCTAACTGATTATATAGAAACTAATATTTCTAGTTTTACTTTTAAAGCTGATGCTAAGAATTTAGATTTTACTTTAATAGCTTTTATGTCTGATAATAATATAAATGATTATGTTACATTAAAATCACTAGATGGAACTGACTTAACTCTTAATGATAGTGGAGTGATTATTACAGAGAAAATGGCAGAGTTATTAAATGTTAAGGTAGGGGAAAATATTAGTATTAGAAATAGTGATAATGAGTTATATATTGTTAGAGTATCTTCTATATGTGAAAACTATATAGGTAATTATCTTTATATGAATAGTGACTATTATGAAGAAATATTTAATGATAGTGATTATAATAGTTTTTTAGTTAATCTATCTGATAATGTTGATAGAGAAGAATTATCTAATAGTTTGTTAGAAACTGGTTACTTTGGTGCTATTCAATATACTACCGATAATATGGAGATGTTTAATGATATTATTGCTGGTATGAATAATATAGTTTATCTTATAATTGCCTTTTCAAGTTTTCTTGCTATAACAGTTTTATATAATTTAACAATTATTAATATAAATGAGAGAAAAAGAGAAATAGCAACTTTGAAAGTTTTAGGATTTAGAGATAAGGAAGTATCTAGTTATGTTTATAGGGAAACAATTATTTTAACTGTAGTTGGTATTATATTTGGAATATTTTTAGGCTTTTCTTTAAACACCTTTATTTTAATGATTGCTGAAACTGATGAAATATTATTTATTAAGACTATTAAACCGTTAAGTTATATTTTATCATTTATAATAATTGTCATATTTAGTATTATAGTTCAAGTAATTACATATTTTATTTTAAAGAAAATAGATATGATAGATTCATTAAAATCTGTGGAGTAGATGGTTTATTATTTGTATGAAGTTTAAAATTATGATATAACTATAGTATATAGTAAGGAATTATCATAGTTAATATTATTTTGTGGAGTGAAAAATGAAAATTGCGTTGTTTACAGAAACTTATTTGCCATATATAAACGGAGTAGTTACTCATGTTAAAGTACTTAGAGATGGTTTGATAGAAGCAGGCCATCAAGTTTTGATTGTAACTACTGATTCTAAAACGAAGGAACATTATCTTAAAGATGGTATTCTTCATTGTCCTGCACATAGTTTAAAAAAGAAAAATCTTTATGGATATAGTGTCGCTAAGATAGATAGTAAAGTGAGGATGGATTATTTAAGAGAATTTAATCCTGATATTTTACATATGCATCAAGAGTTCAGTATGGGTATTTTTGCTGTTCTTGCTTCTAAGCGTTTAAAAAAACCTCTTGTTTATACATTACATACTATGTATGATAAATATAGTTTCTATCTTGCTCCTCCTGTTTTTTCTCCTTTTGTATGTATGGTGTTTCATTGGTATATTCATTTTTTGACAAGACGTGTAAGTATTATTACAAGCCCTTCTTATAAAGCTAAAGATTTTTTAAAAAAATGTAGAGTAAAAAAAGAAGTTGTTATTATTCCTAATAGTATTGATTATGAAGAATTTAATCCAGAAAGAATTTCTTCTAAAGAAATTATGAATATTAAGAAAAAGTTAGGCATTAAAAAGGGAATGACAACAGGTATATTTGTTGGTAGACTTGGTAAGGAGAAAAGTATTGATTTGCTTTTAGATTATTGGGCTAAGAATTTTAGAGATGTTGAAAATTTACGTTTAGTTATTGTTGGCGATGGCCCTTTATATGAATCTTTGGTTTTTAAGGCTAAACAGTTAGAGATTGAAGATAAGGTTGTTTTTACTGGTGCTATTCCTCATAAGGATATTTCTCCTTACTTTATAGTATGTGATTTCTTTATTACTGCTTCTGTTACGGAGATGATGTCTATTTCTATGTTAGAGGGTATGGCGTCTGGATTAGTACCAATATTACGATTTGATAAAATTAATGCAAATCAAATAGAAAATGGTGTTAATGGTTTCTTATATCATAATGATAAAGAAATGGGAGATGTTATTAGGAAGTTTGTAGATATGTCTAAAGAAGAGAAACTAAAGATGAGAAAGATGGTAAGAGAAAGTGTGAAGGATAAAGGAACTAAAGATTTAGCTAATTATATGGAGAAAGTTTATAAAGATGCTTTAAGTATAAAAAAATAAGGGAAGAATATTATCTTCTCTTATTTAGCATTTTATCATAGTATTTAAATAAATCTTCAAAGGCATTGTAGTGAACTATTTCCCTTTGTCTTAACCATAGGAGTGGTCCGATAACATCAGGATCATCAGTAAGTTCTATTAAGCTTTCATATGTTGCTCTTGCTTTTTGTTCAGCAGCCATATCTTCCATAATATCAGCTAGAGGATCTCCTGTTGTCGCAAAGTAGGCAACTGTAAATGGGACACCATTAGCATCGACAGGATATAAAGCGTTTTTATGTTCGGCATAGTGAGAAGCAAGTCCTGCTTTTTTCATCTCTTCAACAGTTGCATCCTTCAATAGTTGGTATACCATAGTAGAAATCATTTCTACGTGAGCAAGTTCTTCAGTTCCTATATCTGTAAGTAGGGCTTGCCCTTTTTGGTCTGGCATAGTATATCGTTGGTTTAAATAGCGAAGCGCAGCCGCTAATTCTCCATTACTACCTCCATATTGAGTGATTAATTGTTTTGCCATATTAATATCTTTTTTCTTAATATTAATAGGGTATTGTAATCTTTTAGCATATTTAAACATTGCTTAATCCCTCCATATTCCAAGGAAAGATTAATGTTTGCCATAAGAATGGACTAGTATTAAGACTGTCACTACTAATTAGAATAGGCCCATATTTTTCTTCATATTCCATCATTAATCTATTTGCTTCTTTTCTATATTTATTAAATAAATCTAGAGCATTACCATCATTAGGATATAAATCTAAATAAAGATTTAAATCATGGGCTGCAAATTCTGCTTCTGACATTCTTAAAAACATCTCTTCTTGTTCATTAGCAGGTCTTAAGATAGCAGGTTCATAATTCTTATACTGACTATATAAGTTTCTAAACATATTTCCTTTTATGTATCCTTCTTCTTTATTTAAAAAGATAGGATTATTCATATCTCTATCCATATTATTTGGATAATAGTTGTAATTAAAATTTCTATTCATTTTGAATCTCCCTTCTTTTTATTCTATTCTAGACTTAAACCTAAGTAAGGGCGATTACCTAAAAAAGTGAGCTTAGCTCACTTATCTAATATATTTTCCTAAAGATTTAAAATAGGTATTAGCATCTTCGTAATTTTTTAAGGTTTCTTTAAAATATTCGCTATAACTCGTATTATCTTTATCGTTTTTGATATAGTCTCTTAATCTTTGAAGTTTAGCTTTACTATTTAAAGGTTTATATTTAACTAAATCATTATAAATTAAAATAGTTATTAAGGCTTCTAATTGTTTTTGATTTAGTTTATTGCATCTCGTTTTTAAAATACTATCTTCTTCTTTAGTATCATCGTGACAAAATCTTTCAACACTATATCTACCAGGATCTATTAAGTTCATAATTCCCTCTTTGGGATCAAAGAAATAATTAACAGGCTGAACATCTGCTACTAAAACATAATGATAGGCAAGGATCTTCATATCATTTTCTAATATCTGTAAATTACTTATAAACTTATCACTAGGAAGTAAAGTGATTCCTTGCTTTTTAGTAACATTTTGTTCACCATTAGCTTTACTAGCTCTATAACCGGCATAAGTATAGTCTTCATGATAGATAAGGGCATTTGGTAGAATTATTTGTTTTGTTGGAATACCAATTAAATATTGATGATCAAGATTTTTATTACGACCAAACTCGTAGATTGAACTTTCATAGTATATTTTGTAAACTTGCTTTCCTTTTTGATAACAAACTCCTTCGGTACCTTTACCTAATGGCCTTTTTGTTTCATCTATAAATATTTTTTCTCCATCTACTATGTAATACATAAATATCCCCCTTTTGATGTCCTATATTTTATCATAAAACTCTTTAAATTACAAGGAATATTCTTGTCTAAAAAGATATTCTCTGATAAAATTATAAGAGTAAAGAGTGGTGTTTTGAATGTACTTGAAAGAAATTGTAACTAATGGTTTTAAATCTTTCGCTGATAAAATGGAAATAAAATTAGATGATGATGTCACTTGTATTGTGGGACCTAATGGTAGTGGCAAAAGTAATATTGTCGATGCTGTTCGTTGGGTATTAGGAGAACAATCAGTTAAAAATTTACGTGGTGACGGAGGTATGAGTGATGTAATATTTGCAGGAAGTGCCTCTAGGAAAGCTAAAAACGTCGCTAGTGTAGAGTTAATATTTGATAATAGTGACCATTATCTAAAAGTAGATTATAGTGAGGTTAGCATTAAAAGAAGAGTCTATCGTAGTGGAGAGAATGAATACTTTATTAATAATAATAAAGCAAGACTTAAAGATATAGTTAATCTTTTTCTAGACAGTGGTGTTGGAAAAGAGTCTTTTAATATTATTTCTCAAGGAGAAGTTTCTAAGATTATTAGTGAAAGTAATGATGATAGAAGAGTTGTTTTTGAAGAAGCGGCAGGTATTTTAAAATATAAAAAACGTAAAGAAGAAGCTTTAAGAAAATTAGATAAGACAAATGATGCACTTGACAGAGTAGAAGATATAATAAGTGAATTAGAGATTCAAGTAAAACCGTTAAAAGAACAAAGTGAGAAAGCTTTGGAGTATAAAAGATTAAAAGAAGAGTTAGAGACTCTTGAAATAGCTTTAATAGCATATGATATATATAATTTATCTACTAATGAAGAAATATTAAAGAAAGAAAAAGATACTTTAGATAAAGAGATACTTGATTTAGAAAGTACTACTAATACTGATAGTGGTATTTCTTTAAAGAAGAAAACAGATTTATTTAATTTAGAGAAAGATTTGGAATTTACACAAAAGGAATTGTTAGAAAAAACTGAAGAAATTGGTAGTTTAAATGTTCAGTTGAATATTTTAAAAGAACAGCGGAAAAATAAAGATGTTGATTCTAAAGAAGAAGAACTTAGAGCACTTATAGAAGAAAAGGGTAAAATTAGTAAAGAAATTAGTGTTTTGACTAGTGAGATAAATATCAAAAATCAGGATATTTCTAATATGAATGAAGATATTAGCTCTAGTAAAAATAACCTTAAGGGTTTGAAATTAACATTAAAAGATTATGAACAGACGTATAGTAAACAAGATAGAGATATTTTAAGTTACAGACATAAAGTAGATTTATTAAAATTAGAAGCAGAACGTGGTAGTAATTTACCTAATGCTGTTAGAAAAATATTAGATTCAAAAACATTACAGGGTATTTATGACATTATTGGTAATGTTGTTAAGATCAAAGATGAGTATGTAAGATGTTTAGATGTTGCTATTGCTAGTAGTAAAAACTTTATTATTGTTAAGGATGAAGAAAGTGCTAAGGAAGCGATTAGATATTTAAAGCATGATAATCTGGGACGGGCTACTTTCTTTCCTATTAATGTTATTAAAAGACGATATATAGATGATAATACTAAGATGCTTTTAGAAGGAATAGAAGGTTATATTGGGGTATTAGCAGACTTAGTTACAACAGATAAAATGTATAAAAATATTATATATAATCAATTAGGACTTGTAATAATTGCAGACGATTTAGATAGTGCTTTAAGAATAAGTAAAAAAATAGAAAGACGTTATAAAGTTATTACTCTTTCAGGTGATGTTATTAATGTAGGTGGTTCTTTAACAGGTGGTGCTAATTATAAGGGTAGAAGTGCTGTTATGATTAATCAAGAGATAACTAATCATATAAATATAATTAGTAGTTTAGAAGAAGCAAATAAAAAAATAACAATAGATATTAATGATATTAAAGATGATATAAGAAAATTAGAAGATAAGATTTATCTTAAAGAAAAAGAGTTGCGTCTTTTAATTGACGATGTTACTAATAAGAATCATGATCTTATAAATAATAAAGATGCTCTTAGTAGTCTTAGTGATAATATTGATAATTTAGAGTCTAGTGATGATTTATTAGATTCTAAGGAAGAAGAGTTAATTAATAGGTTCTATGATGTAGGTAGTTATAAGGAAAAGTTAGAACTTAAAATAAATACTCTTAAGAAAGATATTAAAGCATTAAAAGAAGAAATAGAAATTGATGAAGAGAAAAGTAAATATAAGAATAATTTAATTAGGAAGTATGAAGAAAAGAGAAATGGTTTAGAACTTAAACTAAAGGAAATTGATGTAAAACTTGATAATTTACTTAATACTTTGAGTAGTGAATATTCTATTACTTATGAGAGGGCAAGACGTGATTATGAGTTAGAAGTAGAAGAAGCGGAAGCTAGAAGTAGAGTTAGTAATTATAAAGCTAAAATAAAAACTCTTGGTATGGTTAATTTAGCGGCAATAGATGAGTATGAAAGAGTTAATACTAGATATTTATTCTTATTGCATCAAAAGGAAGATTTAACTAAAGCTATTGCTACTCTTCTTGATATAATGAATGAGATGGATGAAGTTATGAAAGAAGAATTTATAAAGACTTTTGAATCAATTAAAACGGAGTTTAAAAAAGTATTTAAAGCTTTATTTCATGGCGGTGAAGCTGATTTGAAATTAACTAGTGATGATATATTAACAACAGGAATTGAAATAGTGGCATGTCCTCCAGGTAAGAAGTTAACTACTATTAGCTTATTATCAGGTGGAGAAAAGACTTTAACTGCTATTAGTCTATTATTTGCAATTATAAATGTTAGAACGGTACCTTTTTGTATATTTGATGAAGTAGAAGCAGCTTTAGATGAAGCGAATGTTATGGAATTTGGTAAGTATCTAGCTAATTATAAAAATAAGACTCAATTTCTAATAATTACGCATAAGAAAAAGACGATGGAATATGCTGATACTTTATATGGTATTACGATGCAAGAGTCAGGAGTGTCTAAGCTTGTTAGTGTAAAGTTAACTAATAATGAGGAATTGATATAGTATAAATTAATTTGTTATGTTAAAATTATATTAATAAAGAAAGAAGGTAAAATTATAGGGCAGCAGTTAATCCTGGTAGAATACGTCCAGCTTTAAATCTTAAATCAAATGTCATTATAACTGGTGGGGACGGAACTCTACAAAATCCTTTTAGTATAGAACTTAACTAAGAAGTAATTTCCTTGCTTCTTTTTCTTTTTTAAAGTATTCTATTACTAGGTGAAGTTTATGTCTAGTAAATTAGATGCAGTTTATATACATATTCCTTTTTGTAATTATATTTGTGCATATTGTGATTTCTGTAAAGTTTTTTATAATAAAGAATATGTTAGTAAATATTTGGATGCCTTAGAAAAAGAAATTAAAGTTAACTATAAAGGTGAAGTTATTACTTCTTTATATATAGGAGGAGGTACCCCTAGCAGTCTTAGTATTGATGAATTAAAGAAACTCTTTAATATTATTAGTGTTTTTAATCTAAGTAAAGATTGTGAGATTACTATGGAAGCTAATGCTGATAGTTTAAGTTTAGATAAGATTAAACTACTTAAAGATTTTGGGGTTAATAGAGTTAGTCTTGGTGTTGAGACTATTAATGAAAATTTACAAGATATACTGGAAAGAAGAACCATTAAAGATGTTGTTATAAAATGTATAAATAATTTAAAGAATATTGGTATTACTAATATAAATGTAGATTTAATATATGCAATTGAAGGAGAAACTTTAAATGATTTAAAAAAAGATATAGATTTTTTATTGTCATTAGATGTTACTCATATTTCGACATATTCTCTAATTATAGAAGATAATACTAAACTAAAAATAAACGGTATTAAGAATGTAGATAAGTCAATAGATAGAGAAATGTATGATATGATATCCTCTATATTAAAGAATAATAATTATATTCATTATGAAATCTCTAATTTCTCTAAAGAGGGATATTTGTCAAAACATAATTTAAAATATTGGTATAATCTAGAATATTATGGCTTTGGAGTAGGAGCTAGTTCTTATATAGATAATATAAGATACTCTAATACTAGAAGCATTACTAATTATATTGGTGGTAAAACTATTATAGATAAAGATATAGTTACTATTAAAGATAAAATCTTTTATGAAATTATGTTAGGTTTTAGAACTAATATGGGAATTAATAAAAATAATTTTAAGAATAAGTATAATATAAATATAGAAGAGATATTTAATTATAAATTATTAGTTAAGAATAATATATTAGAAGAAACTTCTAATTATTTAAAAGTAAGAGAAGAATATTTTTATGTTTTAGATGAAGTTATATTAAAGTTCTTAGAGACTTTACAAACAAATGTTTATGATATATAATGATTTAGAAAGAGGTAGTTATGGATAAAAAAGAGATATTTTACGATGAAATAAATTATATTAAAGATGGATCTTTAAGGAAAAGTCTTGGGGAGTTGATAGAATTATTGCCAGACTATTTCTTTAAAGAACCTGCTGCATCAACAGGTAAATATCATCCTAAGTATGCTCAAGGTGAAGGAGGACTTTTACGTCATACGAAAGCGGCTGTTAGAATAGGTTATGAATTATTGCAAGATTTATCTATTGGTAAGAAATATACATCTCATGAGAAAGATTTAATGCTTATGGCACTTCTTTTACATGATGGTTTTAAAAAAGGAATTAAAGAAGAACGCTATACACGTTTTGATCATCCACTAATCTCAGCCCAAGTAGTTATGGATAATCATGAAAAAGTTGGTTTAAGTCTAGAAGATGCTACTTTTATAAGCGATGCTATTAAAACTCATATGGGGGACTATACTGTCGATTATAGTGGCAATGAAGTCTTAGAAAAACCTCATACAAAATATCAAAATTTTGTCCATATGTGTGACTTTTTAGCGAGTCGAAAATGTTTGTTGTTACCATTCGATTCACATAATAATATAGAGATATAGATATAAGGAGGGTAAGGCTATGGGAAAGATTATTGTTATTGAAGGTATAGAAGGTTCTGGTAAGGAGACTCAAAGTAAATTATTGGTAGAGTCTTTAAATAAGATGGGGATTAAAGCAATAGAATTTTCTTTTCCTATGTATGAGACACCAACAGGAAGGATTTTTAAAGATTGTCTTTTAAATAAAAATGGCTATTTTAAAGAAGGTTATGATGCCTTAGATCCTGAACTTGTTTGTTTATATACAGCTGCTGACCGTAAATATAATATTAGTAAAATAAAAAAATATTTAGATGAGGATTATATCGTCGTTATTAATCGTTATACTAGTTCTAATATGGCTAATCAAGGTAGTAAATATAGTGATAGTGAAGATAGATTTTATATGTATCAATGGATTGATAAATTAGAATATTGGCTTTTGAAACTGCCTAAACCTGATTATACTATTCTTCTTAATATGCCATATAAATATAATAATCAATTGTCTTTTAATTTGACTAAAGAGACTTATAAAGAGGAGAAAGTTTTACAAGCTTATATAGAACTTGCAGGACTTTATAATTGGGATGTTATTGATTGTATTGTAGATTCTAAAGAAAAGAGTATTGATGATATTCATAAAGAAATAATAGAACTTTTAAAAAATAAAGGAATAATTGTATAAAAAATAAGAGTTTTAACCATTATATTAGTAGGTGATAATATGGATTACTTATTAATACTTTTAAAAACTCTTTTCTTTTATTTTGCTATTGTTATTTTTTATCGTTTTATGGGTAAAAGAGAGGTAGGGGAACTTGGAATCATTGATTTAATTGTTTCGGTATTAATTGCTGAACTTGCTGCTATTAGTATTGAAAAATATGATAGTAGTGTGTTTTTAATGCTTTTACCTATAGCCTGCTTAGTAATACTACAGATAATACTTGCAAAAGTGTCATTAAAAAGTGATAAGGTAAGAAGTATGCTAGATGGTGATGCTTCTATGATTATAGATAATGGTAAAGTTAATTTTAAAGAGATGATTAAACAGCGTTATAATTTGGAAGATTTACTTACACAGCTTAGAGCTAGAAATGTTAAAAGTATAGAAGAAGTCGAATATGCTATTTTGGAGACAAGTGGTAAGTTATCTGTATTTACTAAAGACGCTAATAATAGTGGACCATATCCTTTACCTTTAATACTTGATGGTAAGATACAACAAATGACTTTGAAAAGATTAAAGAAGAAGGAGAAATGGCTTAATGAATTACTTGCTACTAAAAAAGTTAAATTAGATGATGTCTTTTATGCCTTTTATAAAGATAATCAGTTATTTATTATAAAAAACAGTGATTGTATTTCCTAAATTAGACAAAATTATTATAATAAATATAATATGATAAGAGTATGAGAAAGAAAATATTTTTACTACTTATTATTTTTTTATTGTTATTGATTTATATATTTATTCCTGAAGAAAAGTTAGATAATAAGGAAGAGACCTTAGAGAAGAGGGCAGTTTTTATTTCTTATATTGAACTTGGAGATAATTTAAGAGGTAAGAATGCTAAAGATATGAAAAAAACTATTGATGTTATGTTAGATACATCTAAAGATTTTGGCTTTAACATGATTATTTTGCAAGTTAGGGCATTTAGTGATGCTATATATCCTTCTTCTATTTTTCCTAGTAGTAGAAGTGTTGTAAATACTGAAGGCGATGAGCTACCTTTTGATATATTAGAATACTTTATTAAGGAGGCTCATCAAAAAGATTTAGAACTTCATGCTTGGGTTAATCCTTATCGTATTAGTAACGAAACAGATTCTTCTGTTATTAGTGTAACTAATCCTGCTTATGATATGTTAGATGATTCTACTGCTGTTGCAGTGTTAGATTCTGGTATTTATTATAATCCTGCTAGTAGTGAAGTTGAATCTTTGATTTTGGAGGGAATAAATGAAATAATTTCTAATTATGATGTTGATGGTATTCATTTTGATGATTATTTTTATCCTTTATCTACTACTATAGATGAAGAAGAGTATAATGATGCTTTAAGTGATAATAGTAGTTTAACTTTACAAGAGTTTAGACTATCTATTATTAGTTCTTTGGTAAAGAAAACATATGACTTAATTAAATCTTATGATAAAAATATTCTTTTTGGTATTTCTCCTGATGGTAATATAGATAATAATTATAATAGTAATTATGTAGATACTAGATTGTTTTGTACTGAAGACGGATATATTGATTATATAATGCCTCAAGTATATTATGGTTTTCTTAATAGTACTAAGCCTTTTGAAGAGACTATTAAGTCTTGGAATAATTTAATAACTAATGATATCGATTTAATACCAGCTTTGGCTTTTTATAAAACTGGTAATATTGATACTTATGCTAAACAAGGTATTAATGAATGGATAGAATATAATAATATTATTGCAAGAGAAGTAATGTTAAGTAGAGACTTATCTAATTATAGTGGTTTTGCTATCTTTCGTTATGATTCGCTTTTTGGAAATGATTTGACAGATACTTCATTTTTAGAAAAAGAAAATTTAAAAACTATTTTAAGTTAGAAAAAACAGTGATATAATGTATTTAGGATAGGTGATACTAATGAATAAGCATGGGTTTACACTAATTGAGTTACTTGCAACAATACTAATATTAGCTTTACTGATGTTAGTTGCTGTTCCTAATGTTATGAGTACTATTGATAAAAATAAGCGTGATACCTATGTTGAAGATGCTAAGAGAATGATTACTTTAGCAGAGTATGAAGTTAGAAGCAATACTAGTATTGAACTTCCTACTCCTGGTAATTGTATTGTTATTCCTTTAGGATCTTTAGATTTAAGTGATTTTAATGAAGGACCTGAGGGTGGTAATTATGATTTAGTTAAGTCATATGTAGTTATTGCTAGGAGTGGCGGTTCTTATCGGTATTATGCAACTATTGTAGAAAATTTTGATGGTGATGTTAGGGGAATACCTTTGACTTCTAGAAATGATTTAAATAAAGAAAATGCTAGGAATAGTGTAGCTAGTGGGTCTGAACTTAATATTGTTACACCTACCGTTGGTTCTAAATTATCTGGTTATACTGTTACAAATATTATTGACAGTTAACTGATAATTTGCTATGATTTAGGAGTAAGATATGGAGGTTATATGTGATGAAAAGAAAATTTAATAAGAAAGGTTTTACATTAATTGAGTTATTAGCAGTTATCATTATTTTAGCTATTTTAATGACTTTAGCTATTACAGCGATGTCTGGGTATATCAGAGGAGCAAGACGTGATACTTTTGTTACAACTGCTCAACAATATGCTAATGCTGTTAGACTTAGTTTTGTAAATGGAGATTATTCTAGTAGTGTTATGCCAAGCTCTGGACAATGTTTAGCTGTTTCAACTAATACAGTTGCTTTAGAGAGTGGTTCTCATGATAGTCCATTTAATTCAGGATATTCTGATGAAAGCTTTGTTATTATATATAATAATTCAGCAGCTGGTACTGATAGCTATCAATACTATATTCAGATGACTGATGATGCTGGTAATGGTTTTGGTGTTTTAGATGAGAATGGACTTGATGGTGATTTGGTTAGTGAGAAAGATGCAACTAGTGAAGGTAACTATCAAACAATTTCTACTATGACACCTGGTACTAGTACTATTAGTTTATATGATGCAACTAGTAATAGTACATATAATAGTACTCCTGTTGCAAGCTGTACATTATCTGGAATAGTTAGTTAAATAATAATATCAATTCGTTGTTAAAAGAGTATTAAAATACTCTTTTTCTATTGTCAAATTTTAAAATTTAGTTATAATAAATATTAGTTCTTTTTAGGAGGAATATAAATGGCGAAGTTACCTATTTTAATTATTAATAATGCAATTCTTTTTCCAGGAATGGAATACCGTGGAGAAAGTGCCAGTTATTTAGAACAAGATATTATAAATACGATTGATAAAACTGATAGTAAAGAATTAATAATAATTCATTCTATTGATAATATTAGTGTTGATGACGTTACAGAGTTTCCGAAAATAGGTCTTTTAGCAACTTTAACTTTAAAACTTAATATTCCTAATTCAAAAATGCGTTATATTTTTATTGGATTAAAAAGAGTGATGATTACTTCTTATGAAGAGGAAAGTGGCTTTTATTATGCTAATTATGAGGAAGTAGATTCTGATAGAAAAAGTGCTTTGGAAGAAGAAAAATACTTAAATATGTTATATCGTAATTATGAAAAGTATGTTAGGGAAATATCTTCTGTTAGTAATGCTATGCTAGGAGAAATATCATCTATTAAAAGCCTAGATAAATTAACAGATTTTATAGTATCTTTCCTTAATTTAAGCCCTGATGTAAAAAAAGAATATTTGTATGAACTTGATTCTACTAAAAGAGCGGTTAAGTTAGTTAGTCAGTTAAAAGAAGAGATAACTCTTGCGAAATTAGAAAAAGAAATAGAAGCGAAAGTTCATAAAAAAATTGATGAAGATCAGAGGAAATATTATTTATCAGAGAAATTAAAAATAATATCTAATGAACTTGGTACTGTTAGTAGTAAGAGTCTTACTATAGATAATTTTAATAAGAAATTAAAGAAGTTGAAATGTTCTAATAAAGTAAAAAATAGAATTAAGGAAGAGATAGAACACTTTGCTTCTATTAATGAAAATACGCCCGAAGCTTCTATATTACGAGAATATCTTGATTTAATGTTAGGTTTGCCATGGGACTATAAAACAAAGGATGTTACAGATATTAAAGAAATAGAGAATACTTTAAATAATAGTCATTATGGTCTTACAAAAGTTAAGGAAAGGGTTGTTGAGTATATTGCTGTTAAACAAAATTCTCCTAAAGAAAAAAGTCCTATTCTTTGTTTAATAGGGCCTCCTGGTGTTGGTAAGACATCTCTTGCTAAAGTAATTGCTAAAAGTCTTAATAGACGTCTTGTTAGTGTTTCTGTAGGCGGTATTAATGATGAAGCGGAAATTGTTGGTCATAGAAGAACTTATGTAGGGGCACTTCCTGGTAGAATTATTCAAGGCATAAGGAAATGTGGTAGTTCTAATCCTGTTTTCATTATAGATGAAATAGATAAAATGACAAAAAACTTTAGAGGGGATCCTGCTAGTAGTTTATTAGAGGTTTTGGATAAAGAGCAGAATAGTACTTTTTACGATCATTACTTAGAAGAAGAGTATGATTTATCTAATGTTTTGTTTATTGCTACTGCTAATTATGAAGATCAAATACCACCGGAACTTAGAGATAGATTAGAGATAATATATCTTGATTCTTATACAGAGTATGAGAAGCTTTCTATTGCTAAAAATTATTTAATTCCTAGAGCACTTGATGAGCATGGGCTTACATCTTTACAAGTTAATTTTAGTGATAAAGCGATACTTGATATAATAAACTACTATACAAAAGAAGCAGGTGTTAGAAATTTAGAAAGACTTATTTCTAAAATACTTAGAAAGATAGTTAAAAAAGTTTTAACTGAAGATAGTGAGATATTTTATGAAATTACTAGTAAAGATTTAGAGAAGTATTTAGATAAGAAGTTATATAATAATAAAGGTAATAAAGAAACAAAACTTAAAGGCGTAGTTAATGGCCTTGCTTATACTCCATATGGAGGAGATACTTTGCCTATAGAAGTAACTTATTATAAAGGTAATTCTAACTTAGTATTAACTGGGTCTTTAGGAGAAGTTATGCAAGAGTCTGCTAAGATTGCTTTAAGTTATATAAAAGCGAATGTTAAAAAATTTAATTTAGGTAATGAGATATTTGATTATGATATTCATATTCATGTTCCAGAAGGGGCTACACCAAAAGAAGGACCTAGTGCTGGTATTGCTCTTACAACTGCTTTAATTAGTGCTTTTACTAATACAAAAATATCTACTAAAATAGCGATGACAGGAGAGATAACTTTACAAGGAGATATTTTAGAAATTGGAGGAGTTAGAGAAAAAGTATTAGGTGCTTATAGAGAAGGTGTTAGGACTATTTATTTACCTTTAGAGAATAAAGATGATGTTAAAGATATACCTAAAGAAATAAGAAAAAAAATAGAGTTTATTTATGTTTCTAATTATAGCGAATTATATGATAAATTGTTTGTTAGTGATGTTGTATGCAATTAAGAGATTTACCTATAGATAAGCGAATTAAAGCTATTAATGTTAAATCATGTCTTGCTTATGAAAATTATTTAGAAAGTTTGAAGTCTTGTGATTTTGATACTTTAAAGAAAGGTGTTAAGGCCTTATTAGAAATAGAACCAGAGTTTTTCTTAATTGATGAAGAGTTTTTAGATTCAGTTATTGAGATAATTTCTATTTATAATGATACAGATACTTTAGTAACTTTACTTAAATTGAAAAAACTATCTACTATATTTAAAGAAAAAAGAAGAGATAGATTTTTAGAACGAGAATATGTTAAAAGAAACTTTATTAAAGACTATGAAGATTATTTGGAATTGTTGGAGTTAGATGACTTATTGATCAGTGAAGAAAATTATAATTGTATTTTAGATAATCCTTATATTTTACAGTCTATAAGCTATTTAAAAAGAGAATTTAGTGATTACTATGCTAAAAATAGAAAAGCAGATAATTACTTATTAACAATATTAAATATTTTAAAGAAAAGGTATTATGATATAGGAAGTTCTTTTGATATGGATTCTATTTTCTCATTATTTCCTAATCATGAAAAAGAGAAGATTATTACTTTTGCTAAGAAAGTGCAGGAATAATCTTTTTTTATTATCATATATTTTAACTAAGGAAAGGAGATAATTATGAGACAAATAATAACTTTAGAAAAAGAAATAGCTTTTAAGACAATGGTAGGTGAAATTACAAGCATTTCATTAGAACCTGATTTAGCCTTTATAAATGATAGTGAAATTGAAGGTAATTTGGTGATTAGTGGTACTTATAAAATGACAGAAGCTAGTACTATTGAAGAAGAGTTTAATTATAAAATACCAGTAGAGATTATGCTTACTACTTCGCTTGATGAAGAGAAAAGGAAAATAGATATTAATAATTTTACTTATGGCATTGTTAATGAAGAGTCATTAGAAGTTAAAATAGAGGTATTAATTGAAGGCCTTGAAAAGGTTGATATAGATGTAATAGAAGAAGATAGTGAAGAGGTCTTAGAAGAGGAGAAACTTGAAGATACTAAAGAAGATGTTAGAGAAGAAAAATCTTCTAGTGCAGAGGTTTTAGATGATGCAATGGCAGAAGATGATATTGAAGTTTTAAAAACTGAAGATGAAGAAATAAATGATGATGCTTTACCTAACTTTGATGATGTAAGTAATAAAATAAATTTAGAAGAAGAGACTGTTAGTTTAAATAAGAGTGCTGATGTAGAAGTTAAGACTAATAATGAAAATAATAAAGAAGTTATGGATTCTATATTTGAGAGTTTTGCTAATACAGAAGAAACATATGCGACTTATTCTGTTTATATTTTGAGAGAAGATGATAATTTAGAGGAAGTTATGGCTAAATATAAAACTAATAGAGAGACTATAGCAGAATATAATGATTTAGATAATTTAAAAATAGGTACAAAGTTAATTATACCTACAACTATTACGGAAACAGATGAAGGATAAATGTATAAGTAAATATACATATTTAAAAGATATTAGAGTTTTATCTTTTGATGATGAGAAAGTATTAATAAAAAGAAAAAAGAAATATGATATTGAAAAAATATATAAATATTTAGATGATCATAATGTTAATAGCTATTTAAGACCATTTAAGGTAACGGAAGAGGAGTTATATTTTAATTATTTAGATAAAAGAAATTTAGATAATGATGAGGTTGCTAAACATTTAGTTTATGCTCTTAGTGATTTGCAAAATAAAACTACTGTTTATAAGGAAGTAGATAAAGATAAATTAAAAGAAGAATATGATGAGTTTAATAGAAAAATAAATTATTTAGAAGAATATTATTTTACTTTACAGGACTTAGTAGAAAATAAAGTTTACATGGCTCCTTCTGAATACCTTTTTATAAGAAATGTTTCTATTATATATAGCGCTTTAAATTATGCTAAAAGTTTGGTAGAGTCTTGGTATAAAATAATGAGAAAAAAAACAAGAGAAAGATATGTTTATGCCCATGGGAAATGTGAACTTAATCATTTTATTGCTGCTACTAATGATTATTTCATAAGTTTAGAAAAAGCTCATTTGGCAAAACCTGCAGAGGATTTTATACATTTTTTTAAGAGTAATTGTATGGATACAGATATGATAAGTAATTTTAGATTATATCAACATAGGTATCATTATAAAGAGGAGGAATATCTTTATTTACTTATAAATATTACGATACCTCTTAAGATAGACATTTATCCTTCTAGTTTAGATAAATGTGTAGAATTAGGAGTTTTTTTTGATAAATTAAAATTGACGAGTGAATTTGTTTTAAAAAATGAGAAAGATAAGAAGCAGTATGAAAAGCACTAATTCTATTAATAATAATAAAGCATGAATTCTTGTAACTAAAAATAAAAGTAATATTGCTTGATAACAGATTATAACTGCTAAAGCTAGAAGTGCTCCTAAGTAAAGAAGACTTGTTCTTCTTTTTTGTTTGCAAAAATTGCATCTACAAAAGGGACTGTGTTTATTTCCTTTGAATTTCATAAACATCACCTGTAATAGTTTATGAAATAATAAAAAAGATGTTAAAAATCTAAATTTAATGATAAAATGTAATTAGCAGGTGATGTTTATGCATGAAGATTTAGATAAAACAGATAGAATAGCTAGAAAAGTTATGGGTTTTAGAGAAGATGAAGAATTAGAGTATGATAAAGTTGTTGAACATTATGCTTTTCTTTTAGGTTATTATGCCACTAATTTAACTGATGAAGAGTTTGTAAATATAGAATATTATGAAAGCTTAAATTATAGTTTTAATTATTGTACTGGTGGCTGTTTAGAAGAATATCTTTATAAAGACTTGAATACTGATAGTTTAAGATTGAAAGCTAGTGAGAATGTGCATTATAGTGCCGTATTAACAGGAGTTTCTAAAATAGTAGGCCGTTTTAATAATCTTTGTTTAGAAAATATGGCTTCTATTATGGGATTGGCTTTTTATGTTATTGCTAACGCAATATATAATTTTGAAAAAGATTTTGAAGATGATAATAGTAAAGTGTTTAGTTAGGAAGTGTAGTTATGAGGAAAGTTGGTACTTTAGTTAAGAAAAATGATGTTACTAAATTAAAAAGTTATTATGGTGAAGCGTTAAGTGATGCTTATTTTAAGAATTATGTAGATAAAATAGATTTACCTTTAGAAGCTTTAATTAAATATACTTCTAGCATTGAAGATTGTGTTAGAGAGGAAGAAAACTGTAAAAAGTGTAAAGGCTTAAAGAATTGCCCTAATGCTTTAAGAGGACATGTTTATACAGCTTTAAAGGATGGCAATGGCTTAAACTTTAGTTATTTACCTTGTTCTAAGCTTATTAAAGAAGAAAATACTTATGCTTATAAAAAGAATATTACTTGTTTTGATTTACCTAAAGAAATAAGTGATGCTAGTTTTTCTAAGGCTTATCGTGATGATAATAAAAGACTTCCTATTTTTAAATATTTTAAAGAATTTATGGATAGTTATTTAAAAAATAAAAGTGGTAAAGGGTTATATTTAAGTGGTTCTTTTGGGAGTGGAAAGACTTATTTAATTGCAGCACTTTTTAATGAGCTTGCTAAGAAAAATATAAATTCAGCTTTAGTATATTATCCTGAGTTACTTAGAAGTTTAAAGTCATCTTTTGGAAGTGATTATGAAGAGAAGTTTGATTTTATTAAGACAGTTCCTTTACTATTATTAGATGATATAGGAGCAGAAAATACGACTGCATGGAGTAGAGATGAAGTATTAGGACCGATACTTCAGTATAGAATGGAAGAAGAATTACCTACTTTCTTTACTTCTAATTTAAGTTTAAAAGAGTTAGAGAATGCGTTAAGTATTACTAGTAATGGCAGTGAAAAGGTTAAAGCGAAAAGGATTATTGAAAGAATTAAACAGTTAACTGTACCTTTAGAATTAATAAGTAAAAATAGAAGGAATTAAGATAAAAGTTTGTTATAATAGTATTAGGAGGTAGTTATGGATAACAAAATTAATAATATGTTAAACAAATTTTTGGAGGATGCAAATTTGGAAACGGAGGATGATATTCAAAAAGCATTAGATGAGTTTGCAAAAAAATATAATGATGGTGATATTGAATATGAAAATACAGCTTTAGATGATGCTTATGAGTTGTTAGAACAGGCTCAAGAAGCTAAAACTAAAAAAGAAGCTATAAGTCTTGCTAAAAAAGCTTTTAAGACTAGTAATGCTTGTTTTGATGCAAAGTTATTTTTAATGGATTTGGAAGAAAATACAATTAAAGCTAATAAAATTTTAGACGATAGTCTTGCTTTTGAGAAGAAAAGACTAGAACAAGAGGGCTTTTTTGATGAAGATAATATTGGACATTTTTATGGCCTTTTTGAAACAAGACCATATATTAGGGGACTTTATATAAAAGCTAGAACTTTGAGTGAAGCTGGTAAATATAAGAAAGCAATTGATGTTTGTAAAGAGATACTTAGATTAAATGAGAATGATAATACAGGTGCTAGATATATGTTAATGGCTTTATATGCAGTTTTAGAAGAAGAAAAGCCAATGCTTGATTTATATAAAAAATATAAAGAAGAATATTTAGAAATGTTATTTCCGCTTTTTGTTCTTTATTATAAACAAGAAAATAATGTTAAAGCTAAAAAGTATTTAGAAAAGATTAATAACGTTAATAAGAGCTTTGTAAAATTTTATAAAGGCAATATTAAATTAGAAGATAATGCTATGCCAGGATATTATTTTAAAGGAGGTGCTAGTGAAGTGCTAATGTACATGGAAGATTATGCATTTCTTACAGATACTTTAAATGAGATAGATGATTATGTTATAGAAAATAGTAAGAATTAAAACTAGAACTTCTTTACATATTTATTTAAGATATGATAAAATTAAATCATTAAAGATAAAGATAAGGAAAGAAGGTAAAAAATATGAAGAAAGTAAATATGATGGTATACCCTCCAAAAAAGGTGTACCAAAATTATACTAGCACCCGTTTACAATATGTTACCTGGGGGGGGCATTTAACCCTAACCTAAGTAATAACATTACTTTCTTTCATAGTGTAAAAAGAATAGAGTAAGAGATTATTCTATTCTTTTTTGTGTTTAAATGAAAGGAGTAAATTATGAAAGATAAGAAGAAAAAAGTAACAGTAATAATTATAAGTATATTAATAGTATTAATTCTATTACTTGCTATCGCTTATGCTTACTTTTCTACACAACTATCAGGAACAGATCAAATAGTAAAAGTAGGAGAGTTAGAATTAGTATTAGATGAAACTAGTGAAGGGATAAGTTTAGATAGTGCAATAGGTATAAGTGATAAAAAGGGATTAGAATTAGATGGTTCAAATTTTAAACTAATAAATAATGGAAATAAAGCAGTAGATTATACAATCTATTTAGATGATAATAGTATAGGAGATAATGATGAAAGAATAGATGATAAGTATTTAAAGTATAATTTAAATAAAAATGGTTCTAATACAGGTGCAACATTACTAACAAGAATAGGAGCGAATCCAAATAGAATATTAGACTCTGGAACCATAGAAGGAAATAGTACAAATGAATATAATTTAAAGTTATGGATAACTGATGAAGTAGATGGTAACTATTCTGGCCAAGTATTTAGTGGAAAGTTAAGAGTAGAAGTAAGCCAAGAAAGACCATTAGCAGTAGATACATTATTAGCGAAAGCAAATTCAGAAGACTTAGATTATAATAATGCAACTAGTGAACAACAAAAAGAGATGTGGACGTTTAGCCATCCTGCAACAGAACAGACAGAAGCTTTAACAGATTATAGATATATAGGAAGTAATCCTAATAATTATGTAACATTTAATGATGAATTATGGAGAATAATAGGAGTGTTTACAGTAGATGATGGAACAGGAAATATGGAACAAAGACTAAAGTTAATAAGAATGCAAACTACAGGTTCTATTTACTTTGGACCAACAAGTGATTGGACTAGTTCACCATTAATGGAGAATTTAAATTCAGGAGATTATTGGACTAATAATTTGAATGCTGAAGCAAAAAATATGATAGGAGATACTCTATGGTATTTAGGTGGAACCTCAAACTTTGAAAGTTCAACTACTGGATTGGCAAGTCATTTTTATTCATATGAGCGAGGAACAACTGTATATAATGGAAGAGCTACAAATTGGGTAGGCAAAGTTGGATTAATGTATCCTAGTGATATAGGATATGCCACAAGTGGAGATACAACAATGGATAGAAATAGATGTTTAGATATACAATTAAGTCATTGGCATGATCAGCGTGTACCAGGAGCATCCCGTTGTTCAAGTAATGACTGGCTATCGATAGTTACTACTACTACTATTACACCTTATACCATTAGGTCTGATTATGTGTTTCGTATTAGTGGAACAAGTTATTTGCAATACATTTTAACCTATAATAACTTTTTTGTTATTAATCCAGTTGTCTATTTAACATCTAATGTTAAAATTATAGAGGGAGATGGAAGTAGTAGTAATCCTTATATTTTTCGTAAATTTTAATTTGTTAGAGATATTTAATATTTTTAGTTTAATATAATAATGCTGATTAAAGAATCTTTATGATTCTTTTTATTTTCCCATAATTTCCCATATTTTTTTAATAATTCTTACACTTTTAATTGATATGATTAATTTGTAAAAGAAAGGAAGTGGTAAATGTAGTAGAGAAATTTAAGTTACGTTTACAACTATAGTTTTTTTACATAAATTATTATGACGAAAGGAGAGTGGTAAGCCTACTTGTAGGCTAGAATTATTAATGTTATACTAGGGGTAGGTGGTGTCTATGTATAAAATATGTTTAGTTGAAGATGAAACTGATTTAGCAACAGTTGTCAAAATGTACTTAGAAAAAGCCGGATATGATGTTGTTACCTTTACTAAGGGTGCAGATGCAATTAGTTATATAGGTAATCCTGTCGATGTCTGGATATTAGATATTATGTTAGGAGATGATGTGAATGGCTATGATGTAATCAAAGCGATTCGTGAAAAATATCCTCTTGTGCCTGTTATTTTTACATCGGCTAGGGATCAGGATTTGGATCGAATTTTAGGCCTTGAATTAGGTAGCGATGATTACATTACAAAACCTTATTCTAGTAAAGAACTTGTTTTAAGAGTTAATAATATTATAAAACGAGTATATCAAAGTAGCGAAACAAAAACCTTACAGTATCTTGATTATGTTATTGATCTAGATAAAAGAAGTGTAAGTATTAAAAATAAAGAGATAAAATTAACGACCTTAGAATTTGATTTACTTGTATTATTAGTTCAAAATATAAATAAAAGTTTTTCAAGAGATGATATTTTAACTGCTATATGGGGAACTGATTACTTTGGTAGTGATAGAGCGGTTGATGATTTAGTTAGAAGACTTAGAAAGAAAATGCCTTTACTTAATGTTAATACAATCTATGGATATGGATATAGATTAAGTGCATGAAATACTTTAATAAATTATCTCATCAGTTATTAATATTAATAATAGTAGTATTTTTAGCTTTCTTTCTAACGCTTGGTATTATCTTACCACAAGTAATAGTTCCATCAGCAGAGAGTAATATTTATAGTTACTTAAGAGAACCTCTTGAATTTGTTCAATCCGATATAAATGAAGGCTTAGTTACAACTGAGATTGCTTACCTTTATAAAATAGGAAATACTGTTGCATATTCAGATAATATTCATGATATTATAGACTTTGAAGATGTTAGTGATATTATGAATGCTTTTACCGATAATTACGGAAAATTTATTTATAAAAATCAAATTTATTATTATTATACACTCCATAATGATGATGTTACGAAAATAGCTCTTACCAATGATACTTATATTGAAAAAACTAAACAAGATATATTAGATGCTGTTTTTCCTGTAGTAATACTGGCTTTTCTAATAATAGCTTTGATCCTTATCTTTTGGGGAAGTTTTATAGTTCGTAAAATAGAAAAGCTTAAACAAAAAATTGATAATATTGATAATGATAACTATGATCATAGTATATCATT
Source organism: uncultured Mycoplasmatota bacterium (assembly GCA_946500695.1). GTDB lineage: Bacteria > Bacillota_I > Bacilli_A > RF39 > UBA660 > Onthousia. The sequence continues at coordinate 26,261 of CAMMWS010000014.1, forward strand.
TCAAATTGACGATGAAATGCGTTCATTAGAACTGGCTATTGAAGATATGCGTGTCTCTTTAAAGAATCAAGAAGAGTACCGCAATCAAATGTATCAAAATATTTCACATGATTTTAAAACACCTCTCACCGTAATAAAATCATATATAGAAGCTTATAATGATAAAATAGAAGATGCTAATACTGTTATAGATGTTATTAGTGAACAAACAGATAAGCTTGAATTAAAAGTTCATTCACTTCTTTATTTGAATAAATTAGATTATTTAAAAGATAATAAAAAAGTAGACTATGAGTTAGTTGACATGAAAAAAATTATAGATACAGCAATTAAAGAATTTAAGTTCCGAAGAAAAGATGTTAAGTTTGTAGTTAGTTTTGATAAAAACAGTAAATTTTATGGTACTTATGATTACTTTGAAACTGTTATAGATAATTTATTGGCTAACTTTATGAGATATGCTGAGTCTACAATTAAAATTACTGCCAAAAATAACCGTTTAACCTTATATAATGATGGTCCTAGTATCGATGAAGACTTACTTGAAGGAATCTTTACTCCGTTCCGGAAAGGCATTAAGGGTGAATTTGGATTAGGACTTTCAATAGTCAAGAAAACTTTGTTACTAATGAACTATGATATTAAAGTTAAGAACGAGAAAAAAGGTGTATCCTTTGTTATATTTAAGAAGACTTCTAAATAATAGAAGTCTTTTTGGTTATATTAATAATGGTGATAATATGAATATTTTAATAACGGGGTCTAGAAGTAATATTGGTTATAGTGTTGCTAAGTCTCTTGCTTTAAGAGGGCATATTGTTTATGCTGGTTGTAAAACTATAAAAGAAAAAGAAGCTTTGGAAGATAAAATTAAAGAAGAGAAGATTATTATGTTTCCTATTGTCTTAAATCTTTTAGATGATGATTTTAGTACTATAGATAATCTTAATATAGATTGTTTAATATTACATGCCTCTATTTCTAATGGAGGTAGTATCTTAGAGATATCTAATAAAAGATTTAATGAAGTAATTGATGTTAATATAATAGGCAATTTTAAATTATTACAGAGATATTTAAGATATTGTTATTATAAAAGTGCGAAAGGTAAAGTTTTTATAACATCTTCTTTAGCTGCTTTTATACCACTTCCTTATTTATCTTCTTATACATCAAGTAAACTTTATTTATATAATCTTGCTAATACTCTTAGGTTAGAACTTGCTTATCAAAAAGTAGATGTTAAAGTTTCTTTAATATTACCTGGAGCATATAGAACTGGTTTTAATGATTTAATGATAGAAAATAAAGCTTTAGATAATTATATACTTAAAGAAAAAGCTTTAAATATGACTAAGTATCAGAAAATACTATTTAGTCTTATAGAAGAGTTCGATTATAGTTCTTTAGTTAAAAATATTGTTAGAGAGATAGAGAAAGATAATCCTAGTTTTATTATAAGTAGTCCAATTATAGGGAAAATATTTGCAAAGATTTATATCTTAATTAGAACATTTATAGTATAATGTTTTCTATTTTAATACTAACAACTTCGCTTGCCCTTAATCCACAACAAAAGGCAAGTAATAACCAACATTTGTTTTTGAGGTTATTCTCTCCATTTACTATTTTAATAAAATCTTCTTTAGAAATAATAGTTGGAATGGTTTGAAGTCTTTTAACATTAGGGAGTAGTTTCTTATTTAATTCAATTTTAAAACATACAGAATATAGATATCTAATAGAACAGATGGCAAGATTTATTGTATCACTTGCTCGGTTCAAATTAAGATATTCACTTTTAATAAATTCTAATATTTCATTTTCTAAAATATTATTAAAGAGAGTATCAGTAGAATAATAATTAAAGAATCTATTAATGTGACACTTATAATTATTAAAAGTTATCCTACTTTTACCACTTAATTTAATTAAATCCTCCACCTTTTTAATCCATTTTTCTTTGTTTGCAATTGTATTTTGCAATTTTTCCATAAATAAAACCTTCTTTCTAATCACAGAAACAAGATTTTACCTCTTTTCAAATTCAAATTTTTGTGTATAATAGTAAGTGCGTATGAGGTATTATTTGTTTTTGTGATTAGTTACATATAATAACCTACATACGCTTTTTTGTTAAGTAAAATTCATTTGTTTTGATAAATTTCATTATTTAATGTTTGAAATGAAGACTTTTCGTCAGAAATTTGGTACAATATAATATGATTTGCTTATAAAGCCTTAGAGGGGTAGTGATTAGATGAAAGAGTTTGATGATATAAATCAATATTTAAATAATATAAGAGATAAAAATGATGAAAATAGTATAAATTATGATAGATTAATTGCAGAATGTCCTTATATTACCGATCCAAAAGATTTAGATAAATTAAAGAAAATATTAGATGAAATTAAGGAAGAAAATAAAGATTTCTATGATTATACTATTTCTTTATTAAAGACTAGTAGTGATTTAAATAGCTTATTTTTACTTTATAAAGAGTATAAAGAAGCAAAGTTAAGAGAAGAAGTTTTAGATAAGGAAGTAAATGCAAAGACTATAGAATTTAATAATATTAAGGAAGATCTTGATGATAAAGAATATGATATTAGAAGCTTTGATAATATGTCTAAAAAACTAAAAGATATGGGAAAGATACTTGATGATCTTAGTAGTACTATTAGTATTAATTTAGATGATACTTTTAATAAAATAGAGAAGGAAGAAGCGGTAAGATTAGGTTTTGGGACTAAAGCGTTGCTAGCTTTGGGAACGTTTTTAGCTTTTAAAAATAATCATAACATTATAGGAACGTTACTTGCTACTTATTTATCTTATAAAGTCTTAAGTGAATTATCATCATCAAAAAAAGATAACTATATAGATTTATGTAATGATTATATTACTACTTTAGAAGGATATAAAGATAATGCTTTAGAACTCGAAAAAGATTTAGTTGTTAATTTAGATAATATCGAGAAATTAGAAGAAGGGTTGAAAACTAAATATAAACCATATTTAAGAGAAAGTGAATTTAAAAGAATATTTGAGATGATTGATGACATTAAAGATACTGTTAATAGAAGTTTAAAAGAAATAGATAAAACTAAAGATAATATAGACAGAAGTATTGATGATGGTAAAGTTAAAGTAAAAGTTATGGAAGGGTAATTTTCATTGAATTTATTGAATTGCTATGCTAGTATATGATTAGTTGTATCAGGAGGTAAAGGTATGAAAAAAATAGCAACTACAAAAAAAGAGAAGGATTTTTATAATGTTGTTACTATTATAGATGATATTGCTATTATAAAATCATCTATAAGTGGGAAAACTGCCCTTTTAAATATTAAGACTAATGAACTTATTGGGATACTTGATTATTATAATATAAAAGTTGATGAATTTAATAAACTCTATTATCAAATTAAAAATGCAGGTGAAAAGAAATTAGTAAATATATATGATATTATAAATAAAAAATTTTTAGTTTATAATTTTGAAATTATTAATAGTTTAATTTTGACATTTACAAAAACTATTGTTGTTTATTTACTTAAATCACCAATTGATGAGAAAATTCATTTATTTGATGTTTGGAAATGTAGAGACAAAGATAATATATTTGATAAACCATTGAATAATTATTCTTATTTAATTAATGAATTTAAAAACACATATTATGTATTAACAGATACTAATAATAAGAAAAACATTTATCAAGTAAATAACGGTTTTACTGCTGAATTTGAATATGATGATATAGAAAAAAAAGGAGATATTGTAATTTATACCAAGGGTGAAGAAAAAAGTTTTAGTATGATTTATGATGATAAAATTTCTCATAACATAATTGGTAAATTTAAAGAAATCAAATATGATAAAAATGAACGCCGTTTGTTACAGTGTAAAGATGATGAATACACTTATATATACGATTTAGAAATAAAGTCCTTAATATTGAAAAAATCTAGAGATTTTAAATGTATAGCACTTTTTAGTTATTATAGTCCTAGAGGCCTTCAAACATATGATTATGATTATGAATATATCTTTATAGAAACAGACAGAAAAACAAACAAAAAGAGTTTAATTAGTATAACGTATAATCAGAAAGAAAGAGAACTTAGGAATAAATATTTAATAAAAGATTATGATGCAATACATTTTGACCATTATTTAAAAAATAATAATGGAGTTGCTTTATTTTTAGAAAAAGATAAAGAACTAGATTTGTTTTTAGGTAACATGAGATTTAATAAATATCTTAAATTAGAAAGTGACAAAATTGAACATTTAGATGAAGATTATTATGTTGTAGCAAAAGATGGGTGTACTAATATAATTGAAGCTAATCCTAAATCTTCACTTAAAATTGTTATTAAAAATTGTGTCATTAAGGATAAAGGTGATTGTGCTATTATATATAGTCAAAAAAATAATGAAGGTAAGGAATTAGAAGGAATTTTCTATTTCGAAGACTCTGAGTATCCTGGAGATATATATAGAAAGAATGTTCCTGCTACTTATAGTAAAATTAATCGTATAAGTCATCATTTATATCTTACAGAAGAAAACACTAATAAAGGAATGTACTGCTTTGGAAGATTAATTATTCCTACAGAATTTAAAGATATTGATATTGCTTTTTCTCCTAAATATCCTAGAATAGATATTGCTTGGGAACTTTATTTCTCATTAAAAAAAGAAAACAGTAATATACTTGCTAAAAGAAAAATGGGGTATGATATTCATAGTGATAATGGTAATAAATTAGAAATAATTGGAGAATATAATGATGTTATTTTTTTAAAAGATTTAATTGTACTTAAAATATCATCTAGTACTATTATCTATGACTATGATATGAAATTATTAGGAGAGTTTTCCATAAATACAACTATAACATCTTTTAATGCTTCAAAAGATGAATATAATCCTAAAATAATTTATTGCATAGATAATGATTATTACTTTTATAAAGATGGTAATTTAGAGAAATATTATAAAGAAGATATTGATATTTATTCAACTACTTATGAAACTAATATTGATATATTTGAAGCTATTACATATAAGAAAGATATTCTAGGTAGTTTTACTACTTATATAGATTCTATGGAGGATGATAATGGTGAAGCTTCTTTAAGAGAACTTTCTAAAGATAATTATGAATTAAAAAATAAGTATCCTTATTTAGTACTAAAAAAGAAAGAAGGTAAATAATATGTTTAATGAGTTTGTTGATGATGAGACTTTTTATGATAAGGAATACTCTAATGATAAGTTTCCTCTTGTTCCTTATTATTTAAGTTTTAGGAATTGTAGTTTTGTTAATATAGATTTTAGTAATAGTAATTTGGAAAAAATAGATTTTAAAACATGTAAATTTAAAAATTGTGATTTTCGTAATGCTAATTTTAGTAATAATGGAATAAAAGAAGCAACTTTTACTAATTGTAATTTATTAGGAATAGATTTTAGTGGTAGTATGCTTATGGATTCTATTTTTGATGATTCTAATTTAGATTATAGTAATTTTTCTTTGACGAAAATTAAAAATGTTAAGTTTAATAACTGTTCTATTAAAAGATCAAGCTTTAATGAAGTAGAGTTAAAGAAAATAGGATTTAATAAATGTGATTTTGAAGATAGTGAATTTTTACATACTTCACTTGCTAAAATTAAATTAAATACTTGCGATATTAAAAATATTAAAGTAACTTTAGAAGACTTAAAGGGTGTTATTGTTAATATGTGTCAGGCGATAGACTTAAGTTTATTATTAGGTATAAAGATAGAAGAGAGTGATTAGATGAATATATATGCTCATAGAGGTTTATTTGATAATAAAAAAATAGTAGAGAATACTATTAGTGCTTTTAAGAGAGCTTTAAAGGAGAAACTTAATATAGAGTTAGATATTAGAGTAACTTTAGATAATAAAATAATAGTGTTTCATGATGAGAATATTAAAAGATTAACTGGCATAGATAGTTTTGTTAAAGATATGACATATGATGAGTTAAGTAAAACTAATTTATTAAATACTAATGATAAAATACCTTTATTAGATGATGTATTAAACTTAATAAATGGTGAAGTTGCTTTATTAATAGAAATTAAAGATACTTTATCTAATGGTACTTTAAAAGAATTAAATAAATTATTACTTGATTATAATGGTAAAATATTATTACAAAGTTTTAACCCTATAATAGTAAGAAAAATGGCTTTTACAAGCTTAAAAAGATATAAAATGGGTATTTTATTAACTAACAAGTATAAAGGATTTAAATGGCAATTATATAGTGCTTTTATCTATAAATATTTAATAAAGCAAAAATACATTAGTTTTATTTCTAGTCCCAAAGAATTAGTTGATGAAGTAAAAGAATTATCTAATAAAGAATTATTTATTTGGACTATTGAAACTAAAGAGGAATTTATTGAGTATAAAAAATATAGTAATAATTTAATATGTGAAGAAAAAGGAATAGTTAAAGAATGAAAGAAATATTAATTTTTAAGTAATATAATTTTGTAGAATGATTAAATTATTTTATATTAATATTGTAAATAAGTGTTGTCTTAACATTATACTTCTTAAGGAAAATTAGGTGTGCTTTTTGCTCTCCTCATTTTTTGAATATAAAATTTAATATGGAACCACGAAAATTAACAAAATAATATTGAAATTATTAAATAATTTGTTGTAGAATAATTGTAGATAATATGGTTGTGCATATTGTTTTATTGACAGAAATACAATGTTTTGTTACAATAACTCTCCAATAAAAATGTTATTATAAAGAAAGGAGTGAGTTTTTATGTTAAATAGACAACAATTTATTGAAGAAGAAAAAGATTGTGCATCTATGTTAGGACTTACTCTCAAAGAATACAGAAAGAGTTTGAAGAATATAAAAGTCCATAACTATAATAGACTTCTTGCGAAACTAATTACTATATAATAAAAATATGATATCCTTA
>CAMMWS010000015.1:0-32963 GCA_946500695.1 uncultured Mycoplasmatota bacterium
TAAATATTCTTTATGATGAATCTAGTAATAATAGTGATCCTTTCTGGGAAAAGACATCAGCTGACTACTTCTCTGGTGTTGCTTTAGGTCTTTTTGAAGATGCTAAAGAGGATGAAATTAATATTAATAGTATTAGTTTAATGACTACAGTAGGTGAAGAAAAGTTTGGAGGTTCTACTTATATTAAAGAATATTTTTCATTTAAAGATCCTGCTAGTGCTGCTTCAATTAATGCTTCTAGTACTATTAATGCTCCAACTGATACAAAAGGCTCAATTTTATCAGTATTTAGACAAAAAATTAAGTTATTTGCATCGCGTGAGAATTTATCAGAAATGCTTAGTCATAGTGATATTGAGCTTGGTGATATTGGTAGACGTAAAACAGCATTATTTATAGTTGTTCAAGATGAAAAGAAGACTTATCATTCCCTAGTTACAATTCTTTTAAAACAATGTTATGAGACTTTAATTGGTGTGGCACAAGAAAATGGAGGAGAACTTCCTGTTAGAACAAATTTCTTACTTGATGAGTTTGCAAATATGCCACCACTTAAAGATGTTACTACAATGATTACAGCAGCACGTTCTCGTCATATGAGATTTACAATGATTATTCAGAACTATGCACAGTTAAATCAAGTATATGGCAAAGAAAATGCTGAAACTATTAGGGGTAACTGTGGTAATATTATTTATTTAATATCTGCAGAGCTTGCAGCTTTGGAAGAAATATCTAAGATGTGTGGAGAAGTTAAATCTAAAGATGATGATAAAACGGCTAGTACGCCACTTGTAACTGTGTCTGATTTACAGAGAATGAAACAGTTTGAAGTTATTGTTCTTCGTATGAGAATGCAGCCTTTTAAGACTAAATTTACACCTGATTTTAAACTTAATTGGGGTAAGGAGTATCCTAAGGCTAACTATCCGGCACGTGAAAAAATGCCTGTTCATACTTTTGATATAAAAACTTTTGTTAAAGAAAAGAAGAAGGAAAAATTACTTGAGATGATGAATAGTACTGGATCTAATGGTACTCCTGCTGGTAATAGTCCTGCTGGTTTCACACCTCCTAATTTATTTGGAATAGGACCTGGTGCTAGTAATGCTAGTAATCCAGTTGGTAATAATGGGCAGATGCCTAGACCAGCTAATCCTATGAATGCAGGAAATAATAATGTTCCTTCATTCTTCAATCCTAATTTAGAATCTAATAGTGTTAATAATAGTACTCCTAAGAAACCTACTTTTGATGTAGATGAATTAGTTAAGAAAATTGATGCTAAGATTGCAGAATTAGAAAAAGAAGAAGAGATGAATAAACAAAAACAACAGAAATTAGAACAAGAAAGGGATAAAGATTTTACTTCAATTTCTCCAGTTAAAGAAGTTGTTAATACTGAAAAACAAAATACTTCAACTGTCAAAGAACAACCTAAAAAAGAAGTTAATTTAAGTTTAGATGATGCCGATGATGATGACTTCTTTGATGATTTCTTTGATGAATAGAATATAAATATTAATTAAAAAAAGAGAAATTCTTAAGTAATTTGAACTTTAGATTTCTCTTTTATTTATTGTTGAAATATTTTTGCATATTTTTAAATGTTATTATTGATAGTTGTTCTATTGTTTCTGTAAAGGTTTTAATATCCCCAATTTCTAAAGGGGTATTTTTGTAATCTGTATTAATATTAATTTCTTCAATTACAGCATAATAAGATAATTTTTGAGATTCATTAATATTAATTGGTGGATAATTATTTTTTATTAATTCATAGTTCATTATTAATCTTGCAACCCGTCCATTTCCGTCACTAAATGGATGTATATTTGTGATTGCCATATGTAGTTTAACTGCTCGCTCAAATACGGTTAAATCTTGCCATTCTGTTTCATATTTTTCTTTTAGATCATTCATTCTTTTGGAAACAAGTTGGGGGGGCGTAAATTCTATTTCTTCACCATTACTATTTATTAAATAATTTTCATTTGTTTTATAGTTACCTGCATTCTTTATGATATTATTACCAATAATTTGATGTAAATTTTTAATTATAGTTATAATATCTATATTTTTGTCTAATACTTCAAAAATATATTTAAAGGCATTTTGATGATTGATAGTTTCATTAATTTTTTTTTTTTTATTAATATCTTTAATTTTTTTTAAGTCATAGGTTTTATTTAATATTTCTTTAGTATCATTTAAAGTTAATGTATTATTAGTGCCTTCTATACGGTTAGAATGAAAGGTAAATAGGACTCCAAAGTGATTAATTAAATAGCTATAATATTCTTTTTTTATTGGCTTGCTAAAACTAGAAATTTTATTTTGTATTTTAGCTAGATCAAAAATTCTATCCAACATAATAATTCTCCTTTGTATATATTGTATCATGATTTTTAAGATGTTATAGAAAAAATTTAAATTTGTTGTTGACAAATTTCTTTGTTATTAATATAATGTTAATAACAAGTTTAATGGCTTGCTTATTTCTTAATTTTTGATATTAATAAAAAGTTAATAAGAGGAGGGATAATTATGAAAGTTGAGAATTTAAAAGTTTATAATAAAGCTTTAATCGTTGTTGATATGGTTAATGGCTTTGTTAGGGAAGGAGTGTTACATGATGATAATATCGCTAGAGTTATACCTAGACAGATAGAACTTATAAGAGAATATCAAAATGTTGGTGAGCTTGTTATCTTTATTCAAGATACTCATACTAAAGAATCTACAGAACATAAGAGATTTCCAAATTACCACTGTTTAAAGGGTAGTGGAGAAGAGGAAGTAGTAGATGAGTTAAAACCTTTTACTCTCTTTAATAATACTATATGTATTCCTAAGAATAATACAAGTTTTATGGAATCAGAGTCTTTTAGAGATGTGATGGAGGAAGCGGTTAATATAAAAGAGTTTGATATTGTAGGATGTTGTACTGATATTTGCATATGTAATGGTCCTATGGGACTTGCATGTTACCTTGATGAACATAATAGAGATAGTGTTATAAGAGTACATAGAGATGCTGTAGCGACTTTTGCCGAAGATGATAGACAAAATTATGTAGAGGCAGCTTACTTACTTATGGAACAACAAGGAATTCAGTTAGTTAAAAAATTTTAAATATTGATATTAATATTTTGATAAAAAGAAAGGAATGATTTAAATGAATGAAAGAAATTTAACTTTATTAACTGATTTATATGAACTTACAATGATGAATGGATACTTTGATATGAAAAGGGATGAAAGGGTAGTTTTTGATGTTTTCTATCGTAAGAATCCATATGATGGGGGATATGCTATTGTAGCAGGACTTGAACAAGTAATAGATTATATTAAAAATTTACATTTTGAAAAGAGTGATATAGAGTATTTAAGAGAATTGGAACTTTTTGATGATGAGTTTTTAAAATATTTAGAAAACTTTAAATTTACGGGTAATATTTATGCAATTAAAGAAGGAACTGTTGTCTTTCCAATGGAACCTTTATTAAAAGTAGATGCTCCTATAATAGAAGCTCAACTTGTGGAGACAGCTATATTAAATATTATTAATCATCAAAGTTTAATTGCTACTAAAGCATCAAGAGTGTGTGAGGCTGCTAAAGGTGATGCTGTTATGGAGTTTGGTCTTAGAAGAGCGCAAGGACCTGATGCAGGTGTATATGGAGCAAGGGCTGCTGTTATTGGAGGATGTTCATCTACTAGTAATGTACTAGCAGGTAAAGAATTTGATATTCCTGTTGCAGGTACTCATGCTCACAGCTTTATTATGAGTTTTGATAGTGAATATGAGGCTTTTAAGAAATATGCAGAACTTTTTCCAAATAATGCAACCTTGTTAGTAGATACTTATGATACCTTAAAGTCAGGTGTTCCTAATGCGATAAGAGTATTTAAAGAATTAAAAGATGAAGGTAGGATGCCTAAAAAATATGGAATAAGACTTGATAGTGGAGATTTAGCATATCTATCTAAAAAGGCTAGAATTATGTTAGATGAAGCAGGATTTCCTGATGCCACTATCTGTGCTTCTAATGACTTGGATGAATATCTAATAGAAGATTTGAAAAAGCAAGGGGCTAAAATAAACCTTTGGGGAGTAGGTACTAGCTTGATTACTTCAAAAAATTGGTCTAGCTTTGGTGGAGTTTATAAACTAGCTGCCATTAAAAAAGGTGGGGAAGTTATTCCTAAGATTAAACTTAGTGAAGATGCTGTAAAAATTACTAACCCAGGAGATAAACAAGTATTTAGATTTTATGATAAAGAGACTGGTAAGATTAGAGGAGATATTATTGGCAATACATATGAAAAATATAATGAAGATGAGACAACTACAATGTTTGATCCTGTAAATACTTGGAAGAGAAAAGAGTTAGAAAAAGGTACTTATACAGTAAGAGAGTTGTTAGAGCCTATATTTATAAATGGTGAATGTGTCTATAAAAGTGATAGTGTAATGAATATTAGAGATTATTGTACTAGTGAAAAAGAAACTTTGAGTGAAGAGAATAAAAGATTTGTTAATCCTCATCCTGTTCATGTTGATTTAAGTTATGACTTATGGAATGTTAAAAATAAAATGATAGATGAAGAAAAGAAATTAGTTAAAAAGTAGGAGTAGATAATGCGTAAAGAAAAGTTAAAAGAGTTACATAGTTATATAGAGGAATTAAAGGTTATAAAAAGAGAATTAGTTGGAGAAGATAATAAAGGATATATTAAAGTTAGGCGTTATAACTTGTTACTTAATAATAATATTACTATAGTAAGAGATAAAATAATAAAAGGTAATAGTAATGGTAGTGCTGTTGTTACATTACCTGTTACTAAAGATAGAGAAGTTCTATTAGTAGTACAACCTAGAGTAGTTAGGGAAGGTGTTTTAGTAGAGTTACCTGCTGGTTATATAGAAGATAAAGAAAATCCTATAGAATCTATTAAAAGAGAACTTTTAGAAGAGACAGGATATACTTCTAATAATATTAAACATCTTTCTTCTTATTATCAAGATCAAGGATGTAGTGATGCTTATAATCATACTTATCTTGCTCTAGATTGTGAGAAAATTAAAGAACAGAATTTAGATAAAGATGAATTTATTAGATATTTCTTGTGTGATTATAGTGAAGCTTTAGAACTTGTAGATATGGGATATATTAAAGATATACAGTCTAAATATACTTTAGAGTTATCTAAACAATATATAAAGAGGTGATGACGATGAAAAAAATAATTGGTATGACTTTTCCAAGACAAGATGTTACTTTAGGATTAGAACCATCTTTGTTAACAGTTCTTCCTGATGGAGATAATGTTATGTATTCTATGGAGAATATAGACTTTGATGATAATAATGTCCAAATGTATGCTTGTTCTGTTTATATTACAGGAATGAATGAGTTTAAGAAGTGGGCTTTAAAACATGATAAAAATAAAATTATTGTAGGAGGATATGAACCTACTATTAATCCAGATGAGTTTTTACCTTATGCTTCTAAAGTTATTGTAGGTCCTTGTGATGACTTTTATGCTACTATTAATCAGGAAGGTGCTATTGTAAAAGGGATTACTAATTATAAGAAAATACCTAGATATGATTTATATGATATTAGAAATAATCAACAAATTATACCAGATAAATTAAAAGATGATGTTTGTACTTCTATTAATACATCTCAAGGTTGTCCCTTTAATTGTGACTTTTGTTGTAGTCCTTTAATGTGTGATAGGTTAATGTCTAAACCTATAGAGTTAATTGAAGAAGAGATTAATTATTTAAAACAATATAATCCTAAGTACATTTTTATTCGTGATGAGAATTTTCCTTTACAAAAAGACTTTAAAGAAAGATTAGAAGTTATAAGTGGACTTGATGCTAATATATATCTTTTCGCTTCTGCTAACTTATTAAGTGTAGATACAGTAGAATTTATGAAGTTACATAATGTTTATATGGTATGTTTAGGACTTGAAGATATTACTGTTAATTATGCTAAAAATAAAGAGTTAGATAAAGCTTGTGATTTACTTCATAAAAATAATATTATGACTTATCTATCTTTTATTGTTAATCCTTTAAAAGTACATAGTGAAGAGGAAAGTAGAGACTTTTATGATAAGTTATTAGAAAGATTTTATGAATTAAAACCTGAAATGGTATGTGGTAATTTCTTAATGCCTTTTAGAGGTACTAAGATATGGGATCAATATAAAGATTTAGTTAGTACTGATGACTATGATTTATATACTTCTAAAAGTGCTTTCTTAGAGAAAGATTTAGAGATTAGAAAAAGAATGGAATATGAGATGTTTTATTATCAGTGGGAATACTATACTTCAGAATTTTATAAAGAGAATGTTAGAGATTTCTTTAAAGAAGATACTCTACATTTAAGATTTTTAGAATTAAAAGAGGAATTTGAAAAGAAAGGTATTCCTAAAAGTTATCAAAAATGTTTAAGGAGATGATTAGATTGTTAGAATATGGATTTGTTAGAGTAGGGGCAATTGTTAATAAATTAGTACTTGCAAGTCCTATGGATAATGTTAAAGAAATAGTTAAAATGATTAGAAAAGCTGATAAAGAAGGTGTTTCTATTGTTACTACTCCAGAACTTGCTCTTACTGGTTATACTTGTGGGGATTTGTTTTTACAAAATGAATTGATTGAGGAGAGTGAAGATGCTTTAAGATTTATTCTTGATGAGACTAAGGACTTAGATATTATTTCTATAATAGGGATGCCTGTAAGAAGTAATAATCAGTTGTTGAACTGTGCCGTTGTTATAGAAAAGGGTAATATTTTGGGTATTGTTCCTAAGACTTATATACCTAATTATAGTGAGTTTTATGAGAAGAGATGGTTTACTTCTAGTGTTGATTTAAAGAATAGTGAAGTTAGTTTATTAGATAAAACAGTACCTATTTCTACTAAGTTAATATTTAAAGATAAAAAATATAGGGAAGTATCTTTTGCAATTGAGATATGTGAAGACTTATGGGCTGTGTCTTCTCCTAGTAATAATCATGCTTTAAATGGGGCCTCTATTATCTTTAATCTATCTAGTAGTAATGAAATAGTTGGTAAAGATAGTTATAGAAGAAATCTAGTTTCTATGCAATCTAGTAAAACAATATCAGGTTATATTTATGCAAGTAGTGGTATTATGGAATCTACTTCTGATTTAGTATTTGGAGGGGCTTCTTTAATTTATGAAAATGGTAAATTATTAAAGTCTAATAAACGCTTTGAGATAGAGAGTAATTTAATCTATGCCGATATAGATGTTAAAAGATTAATTAATGAAAGATGTCGTAATAGTAGTTTTGCAGGTAGTCTATATGATGGGAATTATAAGTTAATAGAAGTTAATGTTAGTGATAGGGTAAAGAGTCTTGATAGAACTTATAAGATGTATCCTTTTATACCTACAACTGATAAAGATAAAAGATTTGAAGAGATTTTAGAAATACAAAGTAGTGCTCTTGCAAGACGTATAATTCATTTAAATAATACTAAATGTGTTATAGGTATGTCTGGAGGACTTGATTCTACTCTTGCATTCCTTGTTATAGTTCGTGCATTTCGTAAGCTTCATCGTGATAATAAAGATATTATAGGAGTTACAATGCCTGGATTTGGTACTACTGATAGGACTTATTTAAATGCTATTAATTTGGTTAAAGAATATGGTGCGACTTTAAAAGAAGTAAGTATTAAGGAAGCAAGTATACTTCATATGAAGGATATTGGGTTAGATGAAGATGATAGAAGTGTTACTTATGAGAATATCCAGGCAAGAGAAAGAACCCAAATACTTATGGATATTGCCAATATGGTAGGAGGTATTGTTATTGGAACAGGTGATTTATCTGAACTTGCCCTTGGATGGTGTACTTATAATGGCGATCATATGAGTATGTATTCTGTTAATTCATCTATTCCTAAGACTTTAGTAAGACATTTAGTAGGTTATGTCAAAGATAATAGTAGTGATAAAAGAAAGAAAATATTAACAGATATTTTAGATACTCCTATATCTCCTGAGTTATTACCACCTGATGAAGCAGGTAATATCTTACAGAAGACAGAGTCTAGTATAGGTCCTTATGTTTTACACGATTTCTTTTTATATCATTTGTTAAGATATGGAGCATCTTTTAAGAAAATATATTTACTTGCTAAAATAACTTTTAAAGATAATTTTAGTGATGGTGAGATAAAGAAATGGTTAAAGGTATTTGTTAAACGCTTCTATACACAACAATTTAAAAGAAATGCTGTTCCTGATGGAGTTAAAGTAGGTACTATTAGTTTATCTCCTAGAGGGGACTTAAGAATGCCTAGTGAAGCAAGTTATGAGAGAATTTTAAAAGAGTTAGATAAAATGTAGAAATTAGTTAGTCTAATTTCTATTTTTTTTTTTTAACTGTTGACAAAAAAGAATGTTATTAATATAATGTTAATAACAGAAATAAATCTGTAATTATTTTTACTCTTTTTCTTATTAATAAAATGTTAATAAGAAAAAGAAGGAGGTATTTATGAATAATTTAAAATTAATAGTGTTAGAGAATATTAAAGAGTTAGGAGAAAAGGTTAATAGCGATTTAAAATTGATTAGAGGAGAAAAAACTAATTATATGATAACTGTTAAGGAAGATAGATTTTCTAATGGTGAAGGTAAAGTAAAGATAGAAGATACGGTTAGAGATAAAGATATTTATATTATCTCTGATGTTGGTAACTATGATATTACTTATAATATGCGAGGAGTTCTTCATCATATGGGACCAGATGAACATTTCCAGGATATAAAAAGAACAATTCTTGCTTTATCAGGCTATCAAGAAAAAATAACCTTAATAATGCCTTTGTTATATCAAGCAAGACAACATAAAAGAAAAGGTAGAGAGTCTCTAGACTGTGCCCTTGCCCTACAAGAGTTAGAACATTTAGGAGTTAATCATATAATTACTTTTGATGCTCATGATCCTAATGTTTCTAATGCTATTCCTAATTTACCTTTTGAAAACTTTTATCCAACTAATACTATTTTAGAAGACTTGTTACAGAGTGAAGATTTAGTAGATATTTTAGTCATAAGTCCAGATATGGGAGCGATGGAGAGAGCAAGGTACTATGCAGAACTTTTAGATAGTGATGTAGGAGTTTTCTATAAAAGACGTGATTTATCAAGGGTTGTTAATGGTAAAAATCCTATAATTGAACATACTTATATGGGTAGTGATGTTAAAGATAAAGATATTTTAGTAGTAGATGATATGATTGCATCCGGTACATCTATGTTAGAAGTAGGTAAAATGTTAAAAGAAAAGAAAGCTAGGAAAGTATATTTTATTGCAACCTTCGCTTTATTTACAGAAGGAATAGAGGCTTTTGATAAAGGATATTTAGATAATACTTTTGATAAACTCTATACTACTAATCTTTCTTATATACCAAAAGAATTTAAAAATAAGCCTTGGTTTCATACAGTAGATTGTTCAATGAATATAGCCCAAATAATTAATGCTCTACATAATAAAGAGTATCTAACACCTTTATTGAATGGTAAAGAAAAAATATTAAAGTTAAGAGGTGATAGGACTTTATGAAAATAGGTGTCTTTGGAGGTAGTTTTAATCCTCCTCATAAAATGCATAAGAATATAGCATTAGAACTTATTAAAAAACATTATGTAGATAAAGTTATCTTTGTACCTACTGGTAGTAAATATAAGTATAAAAATAATCTTTTAAGTGATGAAATAAGATTTAAAATGTTAGTGTTGATGTGTGATGATAATAAAAATTTAGAGGTTAGTGATTATGAATTAAAAGAAGAAGTTGTTTATACTTGTGAGACTCTAGATTATTTTAAGAATAAATATAAGAATGATAATATTTATTTTATATGTGGTACTGATAACTTAAGTTATATAGATAAGTGGAAGAATGGTTTAGATGTTTTAGCTAATAATAAATTATTAATTGTTAAAAGAAGTACTGATAATATAAATGATTTATTAGAAAAATTTAAAGATTATAAAGATAATATTATTGTTACAAATATAAAAGAAAATGAAATATCTTCTACTAAAATTAGAGAAATGATATATAATAATAAAAGAGTTGAAAATTATTTAGATAAACAAGTTGATTTATATATTAGAGAAAATAATTTATATAGAGGAGGAATTTAAATGAACTTTAAAGAAATTATCCATATTTTACAATTAGGACAAAAGACTATTGCTACAATGGAAAGCTGTACTGGTGGAGGTGTTGTTAATGCTATTACTAATTGTGAAGGTGCTAGTGAAGTATTAAAATTTAGTGCGGTAACTTATTCTAATGAATATAAAGTTAAGATGGGTGTATCTAAAGAAGTTATTGATGAATATACTGTCTATAGTATGGAAACGGCAATAGAGATGAGTAAAGCGATTAGTTCTTTTGCAGATAGTAATTATGGTATAGGAATAACTGGTAAACTTAATAGAAGTGATCCTAATAATCCAACAGGTGATGATAATACTGTTTATATTTGTATATATGATAGAGATAATAATAAATTTTATAAAGAGAAGATGACTGTTAATAAGGAAAGTAGAGCTTTAAATAAAGATTATATTATCGATAAGATTATAACAATGTTACTAGATATAATTAAGTAATATTTTTCTTAAAATTGTGTTATAATCAAATTATGAAAAAGAAACTTTAATTAGTTTAATCTGCATAAAGAAAGAGGAATTTATGAAAAGAGAAATTGGCTGTAATAAAAGTGCAAATGGTACTGTATTTGGAGGAATAGATTCTTCCTTTAATGGTATGTTTACTGATGAGGATTTAGTTCGTATTAGTACAGGGTTAGGAGATTTTTATAGTTGTACTTTAGGAGATATTTCTTCTGCCTATAAAATGTTAGAGGAAAAGGTAGCTTTGTATGCACCTCTTACTGTAGAAGAGGTAATACCTTTAATTTTTCAGGTAGTAAATGAGTATTTTGGAACTTTTGATAATGTTAAAGAAAGAATGAAAAATTATCCTAATCATGATGATGTTTATACAAAAGGAACTAGTCATGGTAAAGTTGCAAATCTTAAAGGAAAAAATGCTGGAGTTTGTGTAGAAAGAGCAATGTTATCACAAAATCTACTTAGAAGTTGTGGAATAGATTCTTATTATAAAGCTTCAGGTATTATTAGAAATAATGAAAAAGAAATTCATGCTTATAATATTATTACTTTAGCAAATGATGAACATTATATTTTTGATGCTACTATTCCTACTGTAAAAGATGGAGAAATAACACCTTTAATTTGTAAAATACCAGATTATGTTTTTGATAAAATTATAAGTCCTAGTTCATCTATTGGTTATGCAGTATCTCTTGAACATTATAATCCATTGCAAAATATAGAAGAGGCTATTATCTATGATGCTGGTCATCAAGATGAAATATATATAAGCGAATCATCAAAAGTGATTAAATAGTTAAGTAGAAGTTATTCAGTAAAAAAGGAGAAGTTATTTATGGAAAAAGTATATAAAACTGAAGAAGAATTTTTAGAACATTACGATGCGAAAGCATTTGATCAGTTATCAATGACTGCAGATATTCTTTTAATTAGTGTATCTAGCGAAGAGACAAGTAATTATCGTAAAAATAGTAAAAAGATGATGAGTATACTTTTAGTAAAAAGAGATGATTATCCTTTTAAAGGTAAATGGTGTTTACCTGGAGGTTTTTTAAATCCTAAAACGGAAACTTTAGAAGAGTGTGCTAAAAGAGTATTAAAAAGGGAAACTAATCTTTCAAATATCTATTTAGAACAATTATATACTTATGATGCAATTGATAGAGATCCAAGAACAAGGGTAGTATCAACAGCTTATATTGCTTTAGTTGATAAGAATAGATTAACAGAAATGCTTAATCCTAATGCTTGTTGGTTTGATATTCTTCTAATAGAAGAAAAAGATAATATAGTAGATATTTCTTTAACTAATGGAGTAGAGAATATTAATCTATCAATTAAAAAGACTTTAAGAGAAAAGACTACTGATAGATATAGTTTTAAAGCTAGAAAAAATGTATTGGCCTTTGACCATGATTTAGTAGTATTAGCAGGAATAGAGCGTTTAAAAAATAAGTTAAATTATACTGATATAGTCTTTAATATGATGCCAGAATATTTTACATTAGGTGAGTTACAGCAAGTTTATGAAGTAATACTTAATAAGAAGTTATTAGATCCAGCTTTTAGAAGAATTATTAAAGATAAAGTAATTAAGACTGATAAAATGAGAACTGGAGAAGGACATAGACCATCAGTATTATTTAAATATAGGAAGAAAAATGATTAAAATAAATAGAATAAAGTTATTTGTTAATAATAATTTAAAATCAAAGAAAATTTCTGAAATGCTGATATTGCTGTTAAAAGAAAATGGTTTTAAAATAGTAACTAAAAATTATGATTTAGGAATTGCTATTGGTGGTGATGGTGCTTTTCTAAGGATGGTTAAAGAGAGTAACTTCGATAGTAAATGTTACTATATTGGAATAAATACTGGAACACTTGGGTTTGCCCAAGAGATTAGTTTTGATGAGATAGATACTTTTATTAAGAAACTAGCTATAGGAGAGTTAAAGTGTGATAAAATTGGAGTTGGAGAAATAGAAGTAGAGACTAAGGAAGGTAGTTTTAAACATTTTACTTTAAATGAGATGGTTCTAAGAGAACAAGATCTTAATACTTCTAAATTTAAAGTTCTAATAAATGATGAATTATTAGAAAATTATGTAGGGGATGGTTTGTTAGTATCAACATCATTTGGTTCTACTGCTTATAACCTTAGTTTTGGAGGTTCTATTGTCTATAATACTTTTCATACTCTACAACTTACACCTATCGCTCCATTAAACTCTAAAAGTTATAGAAGTCTTTTAAATTCTTTAATAGTACCTTCTGATAAGATAATATCTATAAGACCAGAAGTAGTTAGTAAAAATATTCTTATTAGTATAGACGGAGATAATTATAGATATAATGATGTAATAAGAGTAGATACTTATATAAGGGATAAAGAAGTTAAAGTACTTAGAATGAATGATTATGATATGATTAAAAAAATTAATGAAAAATTCTTAAAATAATTATATTAAAGATATTTATGTATCTTAACAATATAATTATTTTTTTTAGTCTGTTTAATTTTACCAATATATTTAAATTTACCATACTTTCTAATACTAAAGATATCTTCTTCTTTTAATAGATATGATGGATTAGTTAATACTTCATAGTTTAAAATAACTTCTTTATTCTTAAATTTATCTTTTACTTTATTTCTAGAAGTGTTAGTAATATTTGATACTATAGTATCTATTCTTTCACTTTTGATGATTAATTCTAGTTCTTGATATTTTCTTTTATAATCTTTTAGAGTGTTAATATCTAATTCTTCTAGTTCAATGTAGTTGTTCTTTATCTTATTAAAGTTGGTTAAAAAATAATCTTTCATAGACTCTAATAAATAAAAATAATAGTTATTGTCATCTATTATGATATCTCCAAATACACACTTTTCTATATTTAAAGAGAAGATACTACCTAAAATATCTTGATGTCTAAAAACTTCTTTTGTTATTATTTTAAATAATATTACTTTAGGTAGTGTATCTTTATATAGAATAACTTTTTCAGCTTCTTCAAAAGGTTTAAAAATATTAAACTCATCTTTTTTAAAGTATTTACTAACTTCTTTTATTTCATTAGGTTCTAAAAAGAAAGTAGGTTCACCTCTATTTAATTTATCTATATTCTTTTTTATATTATACATAATTATCCCTTCTTAATTGTTTATTATTTTATCATATATTTCTTTTTTTGAAAAATTAGTGTAAAATGAAATAGTAAAGGTAGTGATAATATGTATGATGTAATAGTAGTAGGAGCAGGGCCTGCAGGTCTTTTCGCTTCCCTTAACCTTGCTCGTAATAGTAAATTAAAGGTATTACTTGTAGATGAAGGAAAGTTTAGTGAAAAAAGAGTTTGTCCAATGAATGCTAAAGGAACAGCATGTGTTAACTGTAATCCTTGTAATATTTTATCAGGTTATGGTGGAGCGGGTACTTTTTCTGATGGTAAACTTAATTTTATTCCTAAGTTAGGAAAAACTGATTTATTTAAGTATATGGAGAAGAGTGATGCCTATAAACTTATTGATGAAGTAGAGTCTATCTTTAATGAGTTTCATATGGATAGTAAGACTTATCCTAGTAATATGGATGAAGCTTTAAAGCTAGATGAGTTAATTGCTAAGGCAGGGGCTAATCTTTTGATTATTAAACAAAAACATTTAGGAAGTGATTATTTACCTAAATATATTGAAAATATGGAAAATGCTTTAAGAAAATTAGGTGTTACTTTACTTGATAATTTTAAATGTACTGATATAAGAAAAGAAGAAGATTATTATGTTGTTTCATCTAAGAATGGAGAATATAAAGCTAGAAATGTTATAGTCGCCCCTGGTAGAACAGGTGCTAAATGGGTTCAAGAGCTTGCAGATAAATATAATATTCCATATACATCTCAAAGTATAGAGATTGGTGTTAGAGTAGAAGTTAGAAAAGAGATACTAAAAGAAATTACAGATATTATCTATGATCCAACAATCTTTATTAAGACAAAGACTTATGATGATGAGATTAGAACTTTTTGTACTAATCCAGGAGGATTTGTAGCGAAAGAGAATTACTATGGATATATATGTGTAAATGGACATGCTCTAAAAGATATTAAATCATCTAATTCTAATTTTGCCTTTATCTCTAAAATTAACTTAACAGAGCCTATTACTAATACTAGAGAATATGGTGAATCTATTGCTAAACTATCTAATACTCTTGGAGGAGGTAAACCTATTTTACAGACTCTTAAAGATTTGAGAAGAGGTAGACGTTCTACTAAAGATAGAATAAAGAAAAATTATGTAGAACCAACTTTAAAAGACTATACAGCAGGAGATTTAGCTTTAGCTTTACCTCATAGAATTATTACTAATATTTTAGAAGGACTTGAAGTCTTAGATAAAATAATACCTGGTGTTAATAATGGAGAGACTCTTCTTTATGGACCAGAGATAAAGTTCTTTAGTAATGAAATTACTACTGATAATAATATGAAAATAGAAAGTGAGAACATTTACTTTATAGGTGATGGCGCTGGTAAAGCCGGTAATATTGTTGCAGCGGCAGCGACAGGTTTAATTGCTTCTAAAAATATAATTGAAAGGAATAAATGATGAAAGAGTATATGAAAGAATATATTAATGAAATTGATAAACTAATTAATGATAATCATAAATTTAGTAATGATGAAATAGATGATTTTCTATTTAAAATGGAATTGTTTCAAAAAGAAAGAGTAATTCATCTAGTAATAACCCTTTCATATGTTTTCTTTACAATACTATTTTTATTCTTAACTAAATATATCTTTATGATGTTTATAATATTTTTTATTTTACTTATATTTGATGGTTTTTATGTATATCATTATTTCTTCTTAGAAAATAGTGTCCAATATATGTATAAACAGTATGATAAAATGAAAAAAAGTAGTATAATTAAAAAGAATAGGAAAGAGGGATAATATGAATTTACAAGGAAAAATTGCAGTAGTAACTGGCGGTGCGATGGGTAATGGTAAAGGTATTGTAGAAAGTTTACTTAAATATGGAGCATCTGTTGTTATTTTAGATAAGTCAAGTGAATTAACTAATACTGTTAATGAACTTGGTACTAAGGGATATAAAGTCTTAGGTATTAATGTTGATATTAGTAATAAAAACTTATTAGTACAAGTTGTTGATATTATTAAAAAATACTATGATCATGTTGATATCTTAGTAAATAATGCTGGTATTTGTAAGTTAGAGACATTTGAAAATATGACTGATGAATTACGTGACTTACATTTTGATATTAATATTAAAGGTACTTGGAACGTTACTAAAGTATTGCTTCCTATGTTAAGAGCAAGTGGAAAGGCAAGTATTATTAATTTATCTAGTGTTACTGGTCCTATGGTTGCAGATTCTGGAGAGGTTGCATATGCAACTACTAAAGCTGCACTTGTTGGATTTACTAAGGCTCTTGCTCGTGAAGAAGTAGATCATAATATTAGAGTTAATGCTATTTTACCTGGATATATTAGAACACCTATGGTTGATGGTATGGCAAAAGAAACTGATGCAAATGACCCTGAAAGTGTAATTAATGGTATTGCTAGTGCTATTCCTATGAAAAGATTAGGAGATCCTAGTGAGTTAGGAGAACTTGCATGTTTCCTTGCTAGTGATTCATCTAGTTATATAACTGGTACATCTATTGTAATAGATGGTGGTTCTACTTTACCTGAGACTGTTACTATGGGAGTTTAAATTTTTGAATAAGGAGGACAAGGTATGAGAAACATTATTATTACTGGCGGTAATGATGGATTAGGTAAAGCTATGGCGGAATTATTAAGCAAAAAAGATAATGTTATTATTATTTCAAGAAAATATGATAATGCTATGAGAATATCAAAAGAAATTCCTAATGCAGAATGTTATACTTGTGATATCACTAAACCAGATGAAGTTAATGATACTATTAAAACTATTATTGAAAACCAAGGAGATATTGATATTTTAATTAATAATGCTGGTGTATGGTTAGCAGGAGATTTAACTGAAAATACTTATGAACAAATCAGCAATTGTATTGATGTAAATACCAAAGGTCCAATTTATATGACAAAAGCAATTCTGCCAAATATGTATGAACAAGGCAAAGGTTTAATTATTAATGTCTGTTCACAAGCAAGTTTTGATAGTGATGACTTTTCTACAGTATACAATGCTTCTAAATGGGCAATGAGAGGATTTAATAGATCAATTCAAAAAAATGTTAGTAAAAGAGGAATCAAGGTTACAGGTTTTTATCCTGGATTTATGCAGACAAATATATTTGAAAAAGCAGGAAATGATTATGATACTTCGACAGGGTTAGAAGTAGAGAAAGTTGCTAAAGCAATTGAGTTTATAATAAATTGTGATGAAGATGTAATTATACCTGAATTTGGTATAAAAGATATTGAAAATTATTAATTGTTAAAAGATGATATTGAGTATTAAAGTTCAATATCATTTTTTTATGGATATTCAATTTTTTATGAAAAAGAGGACTTATTACAAAATAAGCCTCTTTAGTAGCAGCCTAATGATGAATTAGGCAATAACCTTCAATTTTCTTGAGCATAACAAAAGTTATGAACGCCGAAGATAGGCTGGGGCTACTACTTCCCACTTATAGTATATAATTTATACTTAATAAATTGTTTTGTCAAACATTATTTTTTAAATTGTTCTCAAGTATAGTTAACATTTCATTTTTCATTTCATCTGTTGCATTATTCCAAATTATCTCCATAAACACTCCCATACCAGGTAGAGTTACTTCATCTTTAGAATTAATTGATTCAACTATCGCTTCTTTAATACTTTCCTTATTATCATTCTTAAAATTATTTAATATATAGTCTTTTATACTCATAAAATCATCTCCTAGACATATCTTTACCAATATTTTTAATTTTATACTATTATTTTTTTAGTTTTTCATATATACTTAAAACAGAGGTGATAATATGTCAACAGGAATGATTGTAGGTATTGTAATAGTTGTAATTATTGTTATTTTAGTAATTTGGTATATTGCAACATATAACTCATTAATTGAACTTAGAAACAGAGTAAAAGATCAATGGAGTCAAATTGATGTTCAACTTAAAAGAAGAGCAGATTTAATTCCTAATTTAGTAGAGACTGTTAAAGGTTATGCTAAACATGAAAGTTCTACTTTAGATGCAGTTATTAATGCAAGAAATAGTTTTAATACTGCAGGTACTAAAGAAGAGGAGATAAAAGCTAGTGGTGAATTAACTGGTATGTTAAATAGACTATTCGCTCTTGCAGAAGCATATCCAGACCTTAAAGCTAACCAGAACTTTGTTTCACTTCAAAATGATTTAAGAGATACTGAAGATAAGATAAGTACAATGAGACAATTTTATAATGATACAGTACTTACTTATAATAATAAAGTGCAAACTATTCCAAGTAATATAGTGGCAAAAGTTTCTCATTTTAAAGAAGAAGCTTTCTTTGAAATAGATGAGAAAGATAAAGAGACACCTAAAGTATCATTTTAAGACTTGCTTTATGCAAGCTTTTTTTCTAAGGAGTGAATGGGCATGAGTAAAAAGAAAAAAGTAATTATACTAATACTAATAATTTTTCTTATTCAATTTTTACCATCAATATTATCAGTGATATTACCATCAGCATCTTCTTTTTTTACAGGTGAACCTACAGATAAGTTTTTAAGTGAGATAGAAATACTTGATGATGGTTCTATTAAGGTGAGAGAACTTATTAAGATGAATGGTGAGTATAATGGTATGGATAGAACTATACTTGCTAGAAGTTTATATAATAATACAAGAAGTTATACCATTAATGATATTAAAGGCAATAATGATTTATATGATGGTGATGAAATTATAAATTTAAGAGTAGGTTCTATTAGTGATGATGGAGAACTTACTTTTGATGATTTTAATAGAAGTGTTAATTATTTTGATGAAGTTAGTTATGCAAGTAATGGGGATTCTAAAAAATATACTAATACTTATTATATGGGAGAAGATTATCTAAAAATATATAATTCTAGCGATTTAGATGAAATCTTTTATATAGAGTATACTGTTACTGATGTTGTAGTTGTTCATGAAGATATAGCGGAACTTGCTTGGAATACACTAGGTGATGGTTATAGAGAAAATATAGGAGATTATGAAGTTAAAGTAGTATTACCTAATAGTGATGGCGATTATAGAGTATGGTTACATGGACCTTTAAATGGTGATATAGAAAGAACTAATAATAAAGAAGCGATAGGTACCTTTAACTTTTTAGGAGCATATAATCCAGTTAGTGTTAGATTAATATTTGATAAGTCTTTAGTTCCTAATGCTACTAAAGTTAGTGGTTTAACTGCTAAAAATGCTATTATTGATTATCAAACTGAACTTAGTGATGAAGCGAATAAGGAAAGAGAAAAAATTCAAAGACAAAATATGATATTAATAATATCAAGTAGTGTTTGGGCTTTAATTGCAATTAGTCTTGCAGTTGGTGTTTATTTAAGAGAGAAAAAAATGAAGAAGACTGCCTTTAATATGGAATACTTTAGAGATTTTCCTGCTAGTTATGGTCCTGAAGTATTAGAGTATTTACTTGATAAGAATGTAACAGAGAAGAGCTTATCGGCAACAATATTAAATTTAATCTATAAGAAAGTATTAAAAGTAGAAGTTATTGATAGAAAGTTAAAAGATGATTATAAATTAATATTACAAGAGTATGATGAGACTAGTATAAGTGAAACAGAGAAAATTGCTTTAAAATTAATAATTGATGAAATAGGTAATAGTAGAGAAGCATTTTTATCTCATATAAAAGAACACTGCTCTACTTTAAGCAATGCTAATAGGGTAATGGATTTATATAATGATTTTATTAAGACTAGTAAGAGTTTAGGTAAAAATGAAAAGTTCTTTGCTACAACTCCGAGTTTAGTTGTTTTCTCAGTTATCTTTAGTTTATTGGGCCTTATCTTAACACTTATTAGTTTTAAGCTAGATTTATCTTGGCTTGGTATAATTATTATTATTCTTATGATAGCATTAATTATCTTTGTAATAACTAGAAAGTTTTATACTAAAAAAGGAGCAGAACATTATGCTAAATGGATGGCGCATAAAAGATTTTTAGAAGACTTTAGTAGATTTAATGAAAAAGAGTTACCTGAGGTAACTTTATGGGATAAATATTTAGTTTATGCAGTTATTTTAGATTGTGCAGATAAACTTTCTAAAGAGATGGAACTTAAGATGCCTAGTATGGAAAGAGATGATACAGCTTATGTAGGTTATAATCCATTTATGACCCATTATATTATAACTACTAATCTTTATTCTAGTATAAATAGTGGTATACATACTGCCGTAGCATCATCACGTTCATCAATCGCTGCAAGTAGGTCATCAAGCGGTGGTGGCTTTGGCGGTGGCTCTATTGGTGGAGGTGGTTCCTTCGGTGGTGGAGGAGGTGGAGGCCGTTTCTAATCCTCAAGAAAACATAAAATAATTTTAATAATTACATAAGTATTTTCTAAATAACAATAGTGAGTACAATTAGGAAAAATAATAAGCTCACTATTTGTTATTTTTTTGTGCATTAATTTACCATCTTTTAGGGGAGTGTCAATATCTTTTTCACCCCAAAGTATTAGCGTGTTAGTATTAATAGAAGGTAAATACTTAGTTAAATCTAAATTAACAATGTTTTTAAAAGTCTCTCGCATATTTTCATCTAAGGCTTGATAATCACTACTTGAGAACTTATTAAATAGATAAGTTTTAAATTTATGTTTAATCTTTTTAGGTAGATAATTTGCAAGACTTTGTAAAGTCTTATATAACTTTAATCTAAACTTCTTTTTTAAAGTCATTTTAGGTTTAATACCAGCACTATCGATTAGTATTAAGTTTTTAATAGGAATATTGTATTTAGAAGATAGTAGAATAGCAATTCTTCCTCCAAAAGAGTGAGCGATAATGTTAGGATTAGATATGTTTAAGTCATTAAAAAATGTAATAATTATCTCTATATAATCATCCATTGTAAGATTATAATTAGGGAATTTAGTTTCTCCAAAACCTGGATAATCTATAATATAAACAGTATAATCTATTTTTAAAATATTTATCATTTCTAAAAAAGTATTTCTAGTTTCTCCCCATCCAGGTAGTATTACAATTACTTCTTTAGAGTCACCATACTTTTGATAAGATAAATTTATATCTTTATAGTTAATAGTCATATTCAACACCTATTATAAGATATGTAAATATTAAGAATTGTTTAATAAAAAAAACAAAAAATGTTTTTGCTTTTTGTTCTGATAATTATATATTAATACTATTTAATATTCTAATGAAGTGATTAGCTTCTCTTAAAACATGATCTGCTAGAAGGGGAACAATTATACTTTTAATTTTACAATTTAGTATTCCTTCTTCACCTGCTATTTTAAAGTTTCTAAAACTAATCGTTTCATTTAAACTAATATTTTTAAGATTAGGTTGATAATTATTAAATTGTTTTAGAATAGTTTCATATTCTTCTGCATATTTATTGGCTTGTTTAATTAGTTCTTTTTCAGTTGGATTAAGTAATCCTCTTATAAACTCAGCATGTTCTTTCATAATGTTATTCCAAAATATTTCCTGTTCATAAATATAGTTTCTATCAAATGGTTCTTTCTTTTCTATTTTATTTAGTAAGTTATAATACATTTTCGCTTCATTAATTATATGACTAATCAATAATGGATAATTGGTTGTATACATTTTACATGATATAACATTATTTAATATATTTGTTTTAAAATCAATTAGATTTCCAATAAGTGGTAATGTTCTTCTATTTATATTACTAATACTATTTATTAACCTTTCATTTACATTGATTCTTCCACTTCTTAACTCTATTTGTTTTCTAGTTATATTACTATCAATTTCTATACCTGATAAATTACTTGTTTTCATTTCTGCTTCTAAAGTATTATTAGTAATCATTTCACCAGCATTTAGAAAATTTTGACTTATATTGTTATTCGCTAGGTCCACTATTCTTGATAGAATGTTAGAAAAGTTTTTTTGAAAGTCATGAGCTATTCTCTTAAAATCTTTATCTTTTTCCATAAAAGCAGTTTTCTAAAAAGAAACTATGTTCTTTCATAATACGGTCAAAGAATAAGTGTAATTCTAAAGATAATCTTACATAATCAGTTTGATTCATTTATTTTCCTAAATAAAAATATATGTGTATTAGTTTTGGAAAATTCTATATCAAAATATGTTTTATGAAAAGGTTATGTAATATTAGTTTTTTCTAAGACCTTTCCTTTCTTTTATCTTCTTATAAATATAAGTAATTAATAATGCTCCTAATAATATATAGATAGGCACTTTTAACTTCTTAACAAAATTATCTAAGATAATCCAGTTATTACCTAGGGCATATCCGACATAGATGAAAGCAAAGGTCCAAGGGATACTACCTAGAGTTGTATATATGACAAACTTAAGAAAGGGGACTTTACTAACTCCCATTGGTAAGGAGATAAGGGTTCTAATAATTGGGAAGTTTCTACCAATAAAAGCAGCCCATGGTCCATATTTGTTAAACCATTTATCACATTTATCTATATCTTCTTCTTTCATAAAGAAAAACTTACCATAAGTCTTTATAAAAGGCCTTCCGCCAAAATATCCAAAAGCATAAATAATAATGGCACAAAATACACTACCTAAAACTCCTATTAGAAGAGCCATAGAAAAAGAAAAGAAACCTCTACCTGCAAGTATACCTGCTGTTGCAAGTATAAGTTCACTTGGAATAATTATTATAACTGCTTCAAGTACCATACCAAGAAACATCCCAAAATATCCTAAATTAGTCATTAAAGAAGTAATGTACGAGTCCATATAATCACCTTTAATTAAATATATGTAAAAAATTAATTGTTTATCTCTTAAATATTACGTATAATTTTAGTAAATAATAATACTGAGGTGTTAAACTATGAAAATTAAGCCATTAAGAGTCTTAATTATAGTAACTATATTTATTAGTATAATATCTTTAGGCTGTGGTGTCTTTATTTATAATGATATGAAGGAAAGAGAAGAAGCATCTTTAAATGTTTCTAATACTAGAAAATCTTTAATAAAAGATGAGGATATTTTAATTAAAATAAAATCTAATTATGGAAGTGCTGTTAAGACTACTAAAGATACTAAACTTTATATAAATGATAATGGCAAGTATAAAGATGTTGGTAATATAAATAAAGATAATATATTAGAACTTGAATCTATTGATAACATTAATTTAGATAATAAATATTTTAAATTATTAGCTAATGATTATTATGTGTCTTATAAAGATGTAGAACCTACTGATGAATCTATTAATAAAAGATATCTTAATTATATAGAGTTTCCTATAGAAGTTACTACTAAAGAAAGTGTTGTTTATTATGATGAGAATTTTAATGAAGTTTTTACAATAAACATTCCTACAACTTCTAAAGTTATTGTTAATTTAAATGATTACTATGGTATATCCTTATTATCAAGATTAGTTTATGTAAAAAAAGAAGATATTAGTAATATTGTAGAAGTAGATAGTAGTGAAGAAATAGCAGAATCTATCCCTGCCATACTTTATCATTTTATTTATTTAGAGGGAGATACTAATTGTAACGATATTATTTGTCATAGTGAAGAACAGATAGATTCACATTTTAAATTTATTGCTGATAATAACGTTTTTACACTAAATACTAGTGAAGTATTAAGCTTTATAAAGGGTGAGATTAATCTTCCCAAGAAGTCTATTTTAATTACAATAGATGATGGAGCGAGGGCTGAGAATTTTATTCCATTTTTAGAAAAGTATGGTTTAAATGCAACTTTATTTTTAGTTAGTTCATGGTATCCTGTTAGTAAGTTTTCATCTCCTTACTTAGAGATAGCAAGTCACACTCATAATATGCATACAACAGGTGTTTGTCCTACTGGGCAAGGAGGAGGAATTAATTGTTTACCAGAAAGTGAAATCTTAAACGATTTAAAACTTAGTAGAGAAACTTTAAATAATACTAAAGCTTTTTGTTTTCCTTTCTATGAGTATAGTGATTACTCTATTAATTTAGTAAAAGAAGCAGGTTTTGAAATGGCTTTTATTGGAGGTTCTACAAAAATAAAAAAAGGAATAGATCCTTATAAAATACCAAGATATCCTATTTTAAGTAGTTTTGGTGTCGATTATATAAGTAATTTAGCATTAGGTTAATATTTACGAAAATTCGTAACTAATTTATTACATTTTATCTTGCTGTAGAGAAATTAATATGATACTATTTATATAGAGGACATTTAATGGTTGGGTGTTATCTCCGAGTATTTATATTTGGAGGTGATACTATGAGTAAAAAAGACTTTTTAGTTTCAACACTACTTTTTATAATAATTTTACTTATTGTATTACTTTTTGTAGTTATCATTATATTAATATAAAAACAAAACAAAAAGAAAGCACTTAACTAAACAGCAGTTTAATTAGGTGCGAAACCATTACAAGAGAAGCACTTAACACATGCGACGTTAAATGTTCTCTTTTTTATTTTATGCAAATTTCTTTGACATATTCATAGTATCATAAATATTAACTTTTGTCAAAATTTTAACTTGATTTTTTAGTAAATGCATTATTATTTATTTTATTTTTTTCTTCATCCATTTCATTACATAGATTTTCCATTGCTACTATCTGTTTCTCGTTAAATGATGAAAGTATTTCACTAGCATTTTCTTTAGAGAGATTAATAATAGATTTTAAATTTTTAGATCCTTGTAGTGGTAATAATAATCCTAAAGCATATCCTTGACCTATAGCAGCATTTAAATCTAAATAACTACTATCTTTAAATATTTTATCTTCTCTTTTTACGATATCTTCAAATAAAAAATTATATTTTTCTTTGTCATAATACTTATATAAATCTTTTTCTAATTTGTGATTTTCAAATATAGGATTTTTGCCTTGTGAGATTACAGTAGCACTGTAAAGTCTTATAAATCCATATTCAGAAATATTTGGCTTTGTGCATTCTATTTTATTCATATTTTACTCCTTATCCACATAATGTAATATTTTTTGAAATTATATTCTTTCTCATTCACATTGTACCATTATTTTTTCTAAATAGATAGATAAAAAAATAATTTTATTATATAATTAAAATAGAAACGATAGAAAAGAGTGATGATATATATGAAAAAAATAATGGATGGAAATGAAGCTTGTAGTTATGTTTCATATAATTTTACAGAAGTAGCAGGTATTTATCCAATAACTCCTGCATCTCCTATGGCGGAACTTACTGATAAATGGGCTAATGAGGGTAAGCTTAATTACTTTAATCAACCTGTTAAAGTAGTAGAGATGGAAAGTGAAGCAGGGGCTGCTGGTATGGTTCATGGTTCGCTTCAGGCAGGATGTTTAACTACTACTTATACTGCCAGTCAAGGATTACTTTTAATGATACCTAATATGTATAAGATAGCAGGGGAATTACTTCCTTGTGTTATTAATGTAGCGGCAAGAAGTCTTGCAACTCATGCTTTATCAATCTTTGGGGATCATCAAGATGTATATGCGGCAAGAAGTACAGGTTTTGCAATACTTGCATCATCTTCAGTTCAAGAAGTAATGGATTTAACAGGAGTGGCACATCTATCTGCTATTAAAGGTAGAGTTCCTTTTATGAACTTTTTTGACGGTTTTAGAACAAGTCATGAATTACAGAAAATAGATGTTATTGATACTAATAAATTAAAAAAACTTGTAGATAAGAAGGCACTTGATGCTTTTCGTAAGAGAAGTCTTCATCCCGATAATCCTGTAACTAGAGGTACTAGTGAAAATGATGATATTTACTTTCAAGCGACAGAAGTTAGAAATAAATACTATTTAGAGTTACCTGATATCGTTAACGAATATATGCAGGAGATTAATAAAATAACAGGAAGAAATTATGCTCCATTTAACTATTATGGAAGAAGGGATGCTACTAAAGTAATAGTTGCCATGGGTAGTGTCTGTGAGACTATTAAAGAGGTAGTAGATTACTTAAACGACAACGAAGAAAAAGTTGGAGTAGTAGAAGTACATTTATATCGACCTTTTTCAAGAGAATATTTCTTAAAGAGTATTCCTAAAACTGTTAAGATGATTGCCGTATTAGATCGTACTAAAGAAGCTGGAAGTACTGGAGAACCATTATTCCTTGATGTAGATAATATTATTAAGTCATTAGGTAATGATATTAAAGTAGTAGGTGGTAGATATGGATTATCTAGTAAAAATACAACTCCATCTATGATAAAAGCTATATATGATAATTTAGAGACTATTAATCATAACTTTACTATAGGAATAGATGATGATGTTACTAATTTAAGTATTCCTTATGATAAAGACTTTAATTTACCTCATAGAGGACAAACATCATTCCTTGTTTATGGTTATGGTAGTGATGGAATGGTTTCAGCTTGTAAAGATTTAATGAAGATAACGGGAGATTCTACTGATGCTTATGTGCAAGGGTATTTCCAATATGATTCTAAAAAGTCAGGTGGCGTTACATTAAGTCATTTAAGATTTTCAAAAACTCCTATTAGATCTACTTATTATGTAGGAAAAGCTAAGTTATTAGTTTGTACACAAGATGCTTATCTTACTAAATTTAGATTTATTAATAAAATAAAGAAGAATGGTGTATTTCTTCTTAATAGTAGTAAGACTGATGAAGAGATTCTTTCAATGATAAGTAGTGAAGATAAGAAATATATCCTTGATAATAATATTAAAGTCTATGTGACTAATGCTTATAAAGTTGCTAAAAAAGAAGGCCTTGGTAATAAGATAAGTGCTATTATGGAAGCTTTAATCTTTAAATTTGGTCATATTCTTGATAGCGATTATGCTATTAATAAGATGAAAGAGAATCTTGATATTAGATTTAAACTTAAAGGGAATAATATAGCAGAAAAAAATAAAAATGCTGTTGATAATGCTATTAATACAACGCATTTACTTAAAATAGATGAAAATACTGATGACTATGTAGAGGTAAGTGAAGTTAGTTCTAGTCTATTTGATATAATTGAAAAACGTGAAGGAGATACACTTCCTGTTAGTGCTTTCTTAGATAGACCTGATGGTACTGTTGATGGAGGACTATCTCGTCTTGAAAAACGAGATATTAGTGAAGTTGTTCCTAAAATAATCAGTGAAAACTGTATTAGTTGTAACTTATGTTCTCTAGTTTGTCCTCATGCTGTTATTAGACCAATGTTACTAGATAAAGAAGAAGTAGAGAAAGCCCCTAATAGTTTAAATGATAAACTATTAGACAGTCATTTGGGTGATAACTTAAAATTTACTATTGCTGTTAGTTATAAAGATTGTACTGGCTGTGGTTTATGTGCTAATATTTGTCCTGGTAAGAAAGGCTCTAAGGCACTTGAAATGGTAAGTAAAGAAAAACTTGTTAATGATATTACTTTAAAAGAAACAGAATATTTATTTAATGAAGTATCAGAAAAAGATGTTATCTCTGTTAGTACAGTTAAAGGTAGTCAGTTTAAGAGGCCTAGATTTGAGTTTAGTGGAGCATGTGCTGGATGTGGGGAGACACCATACCTTAAGTTATTAACCCAATTATTCGGAGATAGGCTTGTAATTGCTAATGCGACAGGATGTTCATCAATATATGGAGCATCTAGTCCATCAACTCCTTATAGTGTTCCTTGGGCTAATTCCTTATTTGAAGATAATGCTGAATTTGGTTTTGGTATGAAAATTGCTGATGAAGTTAAGAAACAACAATTAAAAAATATTATAAATCAAAATATCTCTAAAGTAGATGAAGAAGAAAAGGATATCTATTTAGACTATGTTAATGATATTAATGTTGATACTGCTAAAGCTTTGTTATCTGTTATTCCTCATACTAAGATTAAACCTTTAAAATCTCTAAAGAAATATATTATGCCTATTTCTTTATGGGCTGTAGGAGGAGATGGTTGGGCTTATGATATTGGCTATAACGGAATTGACCATGTTTTAAATAGTGGGGTGAATGTTAATATCTTAGTTCTTGATACCGAAGTTTATTCTAATACTGGTGGTCAAGCTAGTAAGTCTAGTAGAATAGGTGCAGTTGCAAAATTTGCATCTAGTGGTAAAAAAACACCTAAAAAAGATTTATTAAAAATAGCTTTAACTAATCCTAATGTTTATGTAGGGGCAATATCACTAGGAGCTAATCCTGCTGCTACTGTTAAAGTAATGTTAGAAGCGGAAAAATACAATGGGCCTAGTATAATTGTGGCATATTCTCCTTGTATTGCTTGGGGTATCTTAAAAGGAATGAGCAATTCTATTGATGAAGAGAAAAATGCAACAGCTAGTGGATATTTCCCAATTTTCCATTATAATCCTGATACCAAAGAATTTAAAATGGATGGAAAGAGTGACTTTAATAAATATCAAGACTATTTAGACTGTGAAGATAGATATAAATCATTAAAGATTATAAATAGTGAAGAAGCAGATACTTTGTTAAAAGAAAATGAAGATAACGCTAAAAATAGATATGATTACTATGAATTAAAAGGAAAAAATTAATGGCTAAAATGGGGGATTACTGTGAATAATAATAAAATTGCCGATAAAGCTAATACTTATCTTGAAAAAGGAAAATATGGTAAATTGTCAAAACTTTTATTAAAAAATAGAGACAATGAAGAGCTGTTTGATATACTATTAAATAATTTTTCGTTCGTTAATATATACTTATATAGAATTTTTATTGGTGACGTTTTTTCTAAATTAAGTGTTAATATTCAAAAAAAGTTAATTGATGAACAACCAAATTTGTTTACTGTGGCTTGTGAAGATTTAAAGAATGATAAAGAGTACATTGAACAAATGCAAAAGAAAATGGATAGTGGAAGTTATAATAGAGAAAAACAATTTTCATTTTATAGATATTTAGGTTCTGAGCTAAATAATGATGCTGAGTATTTACTTAGTATTCAGGATAAAAGTCCTGTTACTTTCTTAGATTCCATTGGTAGAGTACCTTATTCTATGGAAATAATAAAAGATTTTTTTGATAAATATCCTTTTTATGTAGCTTCTCTTCCAGATAATTTAAAAAATGATTTGGATTATGCTGTTAGTCTCATTGAAAATATTCCTAGTGAAACATTATTTTTTTACTTGCAAGAAATGGATTATGACTATTTAATTAAGGCACCAATAAAAAATGCAATTATAAATAAAGCTGGTAAAAAAGTTTATAATCAAATATTACTTAATTCTTTATCAGATAATCCTAAAAAGTTGCAAAATATAAGTTTTGAGGAGATTAAAGATATTATATTACTTGATCCTTTAGCTTTTGCTAGTGAGAATAATGTGGGGACTCTTTTTGCATTGCGAAATCAAAAAGATATAATGACACTTATAAAATCTATTAATAAGGTGTCTAAAACAACATTTAATAAAATTAATAGTCCTTCAAAATTATCAAAGCTTTTATTCGAGTTATCTAGTTCATTTAAAGAAAATTTGAGTTATGAAAATATAAATAAAATGGTAGAAGATAATTGGGAGCAGATACTTCCTTGGGTAGAACAAATAGATGAGACTCATAAAATGCTTGATGGAACAATATCTCCTTTTGAAAATTATGACTGTTTTTATAAAATATATAATCTTTTAATTGGAATAGAGAGTAATAAATTAGGTGATATGTTTAAAGTGTTTATGAACTCTGAGCTAAGAAATTCTAGATTTGCTGAAGGAATAAAAAATATTACTGTTACTGATGATAACTTATATTTTTTACAACTTATATGTACTTCTAATTTATTTAATAGTGATAATAATACTATTTCTTTTGCTAATAAGATATTTTTAAAAATTAGTGATTGGAATAATAATCCGTATGAAACAGTTGATTTTATAGAGCGTTTATTTTCTGATAGTAAGTTAGTTAATATATTGAAAAATACAAATATAGATGTGCTTGATAATACATTATTATTAAATGTATATAATTATGTTAGAACTGGCTTGAATGTAATATGTCCAGTTTCAAATTTAGCAGAATTAAAAGATTTTAATAAGTTTATAGATTTTAATATAGAAAAGATTCCAAACGATAATATAAATGATAAGAAACATAGGCTTTTACTACAATTTTTTCAAATAGATTTAACTATTGCTAAAGATGTTTTACATTCATATTTAAGTTCTGATGCTAATTCTTCTTTATATAAAAACAATCCTGATATATTGTATTTAAAACAAGCTTTAGAAAAAATAGTTTTTGCAGATAATATAGAGACTTTAAATCAAATAGAAATGCAATTATCTAATCAAAATAGTCGAGTTACTTTTGTTGATATAGAGAATACTATTAATAAGATAAAAATGAGTTATGGTAAAGAAATAAAAGATTCTTTATTTAAAACTGATAAGGCATCTGGTGTTATAGATGTTTCTGATATAGATTTTAATTTATTAGTTCATGTTGTAGGTGCTTATGGTGAAACACCAGATGGTGATATATATGAATCTTGGAATAGTAAAGAAAGGACTTCATCTACTTCAATTTCTACTAGTTTTATATCATCTGATAATTTAGGTACAGCTTTAATGAATAGTCATTCTGTTATTTTGGGTTTTGCAGATTTACCTGATGATTATTTAGAAGTAATGAGTTCTATGGATATGGTATCAGCAGATGTTTATAGTCGTAGACAAAGTAAATTTCTTAATTCTAAAGAGTTAAAAGATAATACAAGGCATGGTCACAATGAAATTGTTACTAGAAGAAGAAAAGGTAAGTTTACAGAAGAAAAACTTCAACCTTCATATATTGTGTGTTTTGATCAGATAAATGATGAAAGTAGAGTAGCTTCAGAAAAATTTGGAATACCTATTATTTTTATAGATAGAGAGAGGGTAGCCTTAAGACAACATACTAAAATTCTTAATATGATTGAAGAATTTAAAACAACATTAAATCCTAATTTAATAGCATCAATAGTATGTGAACAGGAAAATAATAGGGCAGGTTTAAGATTAGGACGTCCTGATTTAGTAGAGCAGTATTTTAGTACTGATTTTAGACAACAAAATATAAATACTTTATATGATTACATTAAATTAGGTTTAGAAAAAGGAGAGCCTAATGCTATAGAAGCAATGAAAGCATTTGTTAGTAGTATAGAAAGTGAAAGAGAAAAATTTGTAGTTTCTAAAGATGAATCGCCACAAAGAGCTAGTACTTTTGATATAGAGTATGAAGAATTAGTAGAGGATTTTAAAAATAATAAGATGTATAATTCAGAGAAAGTTCCTACAAATGATTTATCTTCTTTTGAAGCATATAAGAAGTTTATAGAATGTAGGAAAAAATTATCTTTAAGTGAAAGTATGGAGTTACAAGAGATAAATATGAAAAATGCCTCAAGTATAGAATATGAGGATGTTAATTTAAAAGGAGCGGATAAGAAGTGATTGAACAAGAGTTAATTGATGCTTTTAAAGAGTTAGATGTTAATGAAAAAAGAAATCAGATAAGTGCTGAATTTGAGAAATTGTATTATTTATTAGATAGTATTCATCAACAGTATGGAATAAAAAAACTGCCTAGTTCTGTTAAGGCATATAATAAAGTTTTAGATGAATCGATGTCAGATGAACAGTTTTTTAACTTAATTTATGAAGATATAATTTTTTTAAGAAAAGATATTTTAACTTTAGTTAATACTTTGCTTAGAAGTAATGATAATAAAGATTTATAAAATGCTATATTATTGACTTTAGACTTTTTTTGACTATAATATTTAAAAGAAAAATTTCTAGGGGGTTATTATGGTT
The DNA here is from genome assembly GCA_946500695.1 of uncultured Mycoplasmatota bacterium. Classification (GTDB taxonomy): domain Bacteria; phylum Bacillota_I; class Bacilli_A; order RF39; family UBA660; genus Onthousia. Next base: position 31,744 of record CAMMWS010000015.1, read on the forward strand.
GAACTTCTAAAATTAAGAGAACAAGCTTTTAAGTTAGCTAATTCAAAATATAAGGTAGGCAATACTGATTTTACACAATATAGTGGTATTTATTTAGCATCTACTTCTAATACTAAAAAAATGATGGAATTATATAAAGATGCTAGAACTGTTTTAGCAGAAGGATCAACTGGTGCTATTGGTTATGAAGCTTTATTAAATGGTGCTGTTAAAGTAGATTTGTTTGATATAAATGAATTACAGAGATTATTTTTTCTATATATGAAGACGGCTATCGAAGTGTTATCTTATGAAGATTTTATTAAGCATTTTACTTTAAAAGAACAATATACAATGATGCCTAAAGATAAAATTAAAGATTTATTATCAAATGAGTTATATGAAAAGTTAAGATTTTATTTAGATGATGATGTTGAATTTGTCTTTGGCCCTTTGTTTGATTATTTTTATAGTTCTGATTTAATACTTTCAGCTCTGTTTAGATTTGAACATCCTATTAATATTGATTATTTAAAAAGAACTGTTTCTTTTTATAATGAAGAAGAATATTATAAATTACAAAAAATATTAAGACAAGAGAATGTGGAGATGAATTATTATACATGTTCTTTAACAGATGTTCCGGCTATATTTGATGAGCAATATGATTTAATTGCTTTAGATAATATCTTACAAACTTATCAGAAAATAAAAGGTATTGAAACAGTATATGAGACGAATAGATTTGTTGATAAAAAGCTTGGTAAGTTATTAACAGATGATGGTGTTATACAGGCAGCTTATGGATTTGAAATTGCAACTGATGCCTTGAAAGAAACTTTAAAGATTCCATTTGATAAGAACTTTTCTAATGATAATCCTATTAGTAGATATGCTATAAAGGAAGATATGAAAAATGGTATTTGTTCAGGACTTATTAAGAAATGGGATCATTATTCTTATGACTTTATAGAGGGTGTAGAAGAGAATAATGGGATTATTAGTGATAATGTTGTTCTTACTTATAAGAAAAGAAAATAAAAAGTTCATACGATTTGGTATGAACTTTTTTAGTTAGTTTATTCTTGTAACTGAGAATGATGCAGAATAACGATCATTTGGTATTAGTTGGAAGTCTGTGTTTGAAGTGTTAACAAATCTAAATTTATCATTAGCATTGGCGGCGAACTTATAACCGGACAGTTTTTAAAATGATATAAAAATGGCCTAGAGATTATCTA
>CAMMWS010000016.1:0-32027 GCA_946500695.1 uncultured Mycoplasmatota bacterium
GCCTTATATCTTACTGTACCTTACTTAACTAACGCTTGGTAGCTCTTTAGTTAAGAGTTATGGTATACATACCATTGGAATATTCTTGATAAACTAGATATTTTGCTTGTTCTAGCTTATCGAGACTTTTCCTCAAACCCTTGTTAGTAATTCTAACGGTTTGTTGTATCTCCCCTACATTTATATCTGTAAAGTATCTATTATAGCCTTTACTATAAATGTAAGAGTAGATATACTTGGCTTCCTTTGGAATAGATTTATCTTTCCAAATAACCTGTGGTACTCTTAGCTGGTCTTTAATCATTCATAGATTTCCTCCTCTCTTATAATTTAATTAACAAAGTCTAAGAAATGTTAATTTTTTTTTACACAATATTAATATACATAATAATTACTAACTTGTCAACTTTTTTTTGAAACAAAACTCCGATATTGTTGATTTTTTTTAACATTTATGCTATTATTGTTGCATAAGGAGGTCAATATGCAAGAAAAAGAAGTTGGCGAAATTATTGCAGAAGCAAGAGAAAAAGCTGGTTTATCGCAAAGACAGCTTGCAAAAATTGCTAATATAAGTAATGCTCAACTTTCTAAAATAGAATCTGGAGAAATTGAAATACCTAATCCTAAAATGTTAAGAAAAATATGCGATCACATAGATGCTAACTATCAAGATTTAATGTATATGATAGGTTTAGGTATGGAAGTAAGTCCACTTAACCCTTTTATAAAAAACTATTATTCTAAATTGAACAAAGAAGAATTATATGAGGCAAGATTAAATGTTTTAGGAAGTATAAACAATTCAGAAAAATTAGTAGAATCTTGTAAAGAGAACTTAAATAAAGAAAACATTACTGAAAAAGAAAAAGAATTATTATTACATACAATAGAAGATACAGAATATCAAATTAATACATCAAGGGAGATTATTAAACTTATTGAAAGTATAGAAATAAAGGAGAGAAATAAAAATGCGAAAAACTAAAATTTTAAATAGCCTATTAGTAATATTTAATGTCTTAATTATTACTAGTCTGATTTTAGCTTTAATAATAAAAACTAAACTTGCTTATTCTCTATATTGGTTTATCGTTCCATTACTTATTCTACTTTTAATATTAGTAATTAGAGAATGGAGTAAAAGAGGAAAAGACTCTGACATAGATAAATCAAAAATAATTCAAAGGTCATTTGATGACACGACCACTCTATCAACTGTATTTTATGGAATAATTTATCTAATCATTATGTTTATTGATACCTTTAACGAAAATATAAAAAATAGCCCTTATGTATTAATTGGCTTCTTTGTAATAACAATAATATATGAATTATTTATCTATTTAGCTATTGATAATGCGAATAAAGAAACAGCTAAATTATTAAATGAACAACACAATAATAAATAATTCATAAGAAAACAACCTAGTGTCATCAAAGCACATAGGTTGTTTTCATTTAAAAAGACGTGGCACGTTTTGTTCACTTTAGCGAATGAAAGTGGCGATAGTCTTTTTCTTTTTTATGAAACGTAAGTTGAAATAAAAAAGGCACTATATTACTACATATAATTAATACACATCTAGTAATATAGTGCTTAAATGGGGGGGGTTCAAAAGGGGTCTCCCTTTGCACACATCGTTATTGGCTCTGCCAATATCGTAGTGTGTTACTAACTCGCCTAAAGAGTTAGTTTCTTCTTAAATAAAATTAATTTCAAATTAAATAAAGTGGACTTAAAACAAATTTAAAATACTACTACTTTTTACTGCTACATTTTACTATTTACTACTCAAATAATTATATAAAACCGACAATTCTAATATAACCCAATATATAACTTTTTCTATATCATCACTATTAATAATTCCTCGTATTTGTAAATTAATAATATCATCAAGTTTAATTGGTAACTTTAAATTTCTACCATTAAACCCAATTAATTTTAAATATAAATCATCTACAATATCATCTGCTTCTTCCATGGCTTCATATAAAGTAGATTCTTCTTTTTGATCATCTACCCCATACGTGTAATCATAAAATTCCGTAATATCGTTAATATCTTTTGATATATCATTCATACTAGGATAATTTTCCAATAATTTAATCTTCTTTAAATAATCATTAATCAATACTTCATACAAAGAATATTTTTCTTTTAATGATAAATTATCAGTTATAGAAAAAATTTTTTCTAAATCATAATGGTATTCTATTGCCATTATTTTTTTTGTACTATTTTCAAACTCATGTGAAATAGTATCAATGTACTGCTTTAGTGGTAACTTTTCTTTCATTTTCTATCCTTTCTAAAAGTCCACCTTATAGCACATATTTTTTGCCCAACTTCCACATTATAACAATATAACTATCACGTAGTTAGTATGGTTAAGAATTATTAAACTTATTACAATGTTAGTAAGTTTGAAAGGAAGTGATGATTATTAACAAAGTATCTAAAACTAGAAAAATATTAGCCAATAATATTGTTTTCTATCGTTTGAAAAACGGGTGGTCGCAAGAAGATTTTGCAGAAGCTCTTAAGACTACACCAACATACGTATCTGGTCTTGAAAATGCCAAAAGAAATACAAGAATAGATTACGTAGATCATATTGCTAATACACTAGGTGTCGATATTAAAGATTTATTTACCGAAAGACCTAAAGTTGATAATCATCGCAAACCTAGACAAAAGAAGAATGGATAACATTCTTTTTTAGTGCCATCTAAATTATAGCATACTTTTTCTATTAATCATCAATTTATTGCGTTGATATGTGGCTATTTTACTTTTTAATAAATGTCATAATTATATTGAGGTGTAAAATGGTTTTGAATAGTTTTGAAGAATTACAAAGAAAAGTATCTAATATTTCTAAAGATGAAACTTATAAAAAGTTATGTAAAAATATTAAAAAATATCGTTTAGAAAGATATAAGCAATTTAAAGAGCATGAAAAAAGCAGTACATTAAATCCATATTCTACCGAAAATATATCTGCTCTTTTAGATTATAACCATAATCATTATAAAAGATTTGAAAGTAAAAATGACAGTACTAAACAAATGCCTTTAGACAAAATATTAAAATTATCTATTATATTAAACGTATCAATCGATGACTTGTTAAAATAATTTTTTTAAAAATACTAGAAACTCTCTAGTATTTTTTGTTTAAAATAACCAACTAATTAAAATTGATATGTTCAAAAATTTTAATCTATTATTCTTTTACATAAGTTATATTTAAACTTTCATTAATACAGTCGATACCCATTTTTTCTTTGCCACCATCGGTACAACTTATTTGTTTTAGATTACCATTGTTATATTTAAATCTTATTAATCTAACATTACCTTCTTCATCAATGAAATTAATATCCACTATATTTGGTGTTTTAATATCTGTATAAACTCTTGCGATTGACTCTGAACATCTTTCTGTAACTTTTTCCCCTATTTCATCTGGAAAACATACATGAAATTCTGTTGAACCATTTATAACATTATCCTCATTGAAAACTAATTTTTGATCTAGTAATAATTTTAAATTGTGTCCATTATTATTATAATATTGATCCCCCGTTGTTTGCAGAATCCAAGTTCCTGAATATTTTTCTTTTAATTTTTGTTCTTCATTTCTTCTAATAATACTAGGTAAAAAAGCTAAGGCTAAAATTAAAATACAGACAATTAATATAATAGAAAAAATTATAAGAAACCGTTTCCCTTGATTTACACCACAACCACAATTTGGACATATTTTTGCTTTTTGGGATAGTTCTTTTCCACATTCTTTACATTTGATTGTTTTCACTTAAATCTACTCCTTTACAAATTGCAACTTATCTTTTATTATATTATTCTAGCATGAAGGATATTTACTAATAATTAAAGCAATAACTTCATTTTTATCAATTCCTAATAATTTTAATGAGCGTATATCAGAATATATGCAAAAACTATCATAATCATTTTCTGTAATATTAAATCCTAAATCTTCTATATAAGCATAAAAAGAGTTATCATTTTTAAACTTTGCTAACATTTTTTCTTCATCTAATATTTCACATATACTTAATAATTTGTCTTCAATAAATAAGTATTTTGATTTATCTTTCTTAAATAAATCTACAAATTCATTAACATTATTGGGTACTTTAAAATCAATACTATTATGTATGCTATTATAAATATTTTTAATCTTGTTGTCTGTCATAACATCACCATTCTTTTTTATAAATTTTTTAATAAAATTATTAATCTTCTAATTCTTTTGTATGTTCAAAAACTCATTTATTAAATAATTATAGAAGTATTAATAATCTCATACAATTTTTTTGATATATCAAGATAGTCTGTATAATATAAATCATTTAATGTTTCTTCCAAATATGAAATTTGATTTTGTATTTCTTTCTTTTTAGAAACTTTAAAAATGGATAACGAATTTTTTTCTTCTTTTAGCTTATTAATTTGTTTGTTTATATTCTCTATTTTTAAATCCTGATTATTATATTTATTTATAATCTCTTTTATATTGTCTTTAATATTAATAAATACATCTGCATTATTTTCTTCTAATACTTTATAAATAGTTAATAAAAATTCTTTATTACTACAATATTCCGCAAGCTCTATTTTTTTATTAATATTGCTATTTATATAATTAAGAACCTTTTTTCTTAATTCATAATTTGTAGATGAATTAATAATACTTTTATATTTTGAAATATATTCATTGCATATTTCATCAGCCTCTTCTCTATTACTCAATTGATACAAAGAATGTTTACTTCCAAATAAAATATTATTCATAGTGTATGTCCAACAAGAACGATGTTCAATTTTCAAGTCTGTATTTGAAATTCCAAATAAATCTTGCTCAATAGTTGTTGTTATTGTATTTCTTCTATTCACTTTTAGTGAGAAACGGTAAATATCATCATTAAAACTTCCTCCATTTATTATATTTACTTTTCGTGGTTTACTTGCTACAGAAGCTCCTATTACCGCTCCTGTAGCACCACCAAGAGCTCCTCCAACAACTGCTCCTACCGTTGCATTTCCTGTCTTATTTTGAGTGACTGGCTGCCAAGCACCTTTAATGTTTTTAGAGTTTATGTTTAATTCTAATATTTTAAAATATGGAATAACTAATAATTTGTCTTTTATAGTTTCATAAGTATATTTCGAATAATATGAACCGTCTTTCCAAAAATGTGTCATTTCTTTATAAGTAACAACAAGAAAATTATCAGTAAATAATAATGTTTCTTGTCTTAACGGTATGTCCAATACCATTCTTACACCAGCTTCTTTTGCATTCTTTCCAAAAATAGTAGAATAATATTTGTCGCTTGATATGCAGCCTGAAACAGTTTCATCAAAAATTGAATAAATTTTTTTTGATAATATTTTATCTGAAAATAATTTTTCAATTTGCTCTTTAGAAAGAGAATTTTCAACAAAATCTAAAGAAATACCATCATATCCCAATTCTTTCCACTTTTTTCTATTTTCATTTTCTTGAGCAAGTTTTCTATTTTGTCTTTCCATCCTTAACATCATCATTTTCTTTATTCTTTTCTCTTTTTCAATTAATTCTGGTGTTATTGGGCAACCGCAATTCGGACATGAACTAGCTTTATCTGATATTTCCTTTTTACATTCAGGGCATTCAATAAGACTCATAACTTACCTCCAATCTATTGAACATATTATTTCTGTTTATATAATTATACCATAGATACTATGAATTAGATAGTTATAATGTCATTTCGAAATCATCTTTATCTCTATCATTATTTTTACTAATTTTATAATAACTAGGTATATTAGCATACCCAAAAAGTTCATCTTCTTTAGTAGTACCATTTGAAATATCATAAACATCATTACTATCGAAATCTTTATTGTCATAATATTCCTTTATTTCGCTTGTAGTAGCTTCTTTTGTAGGTTCATTACCAATTTGTAATAAATGCCTAAAAAAGTGCTTTATTGCCTCTAATATGGCTTTAATATAGGATTTTAAAGTATTATTTTCTTTTGTAAGATTTTGATTTCTAGTAGTTAATGCTTTAATTTCTCTTTTCATATTTTGATTTTCTTTTTCCAAACTCTGATGACTTTTAGTAAAACTATCTACTTCATTAAATAAATTCTTTATTTTCGGTTCTATTTCTATCGCTTTTTTTGTTTCTTTAATAACTTTATTCATACTATCAAAAGTTTCCTTTTCTACTAAAACATGAGTTTTATTAAAAGGAATATTCTTGGTAGTTTTTTGTTTCTCATTAAATTCTTTCATAGCTTCATCTATTTTAGAGTTTAAAACATCTACTTTCTGTTCATAATATCTAGTAGTCTTTTTAAGCTCTCTAACTTTTTGATGTTTTGCATCACTGCCTTTAATACCACGTTCTAAATCATAACCCTTATCATTTAATCTTTTATGGTATTTATCTTGTAATTCTGACAAATGAATTTTATCTTTAATATAGGCTTTTTTAGAAATAGTATATCTTTCTGTATTAGTTCTTTTATCAAACTTTTTAATTAAAGGTATTACTACACAATGTAAATGAGGAGTTTCCTCATCTAAATGGACTGTTGCGTGTAATATCTGTTCTTTAGTGTAACCCAAATCTTCATAAACGAACTCCATACAAGTTTCAGCCCACTCTTTTATATCTTCCCTACTCATATTATCAAAAAACTTATGTGTTGCTGTAAAAAGTAATTCATCAGCTACTACATTTTTAGAAATATTTAGCATTTGATTAAAAGTTTTTCTTCTATCAGGTCTTTCCGTTTTCATTCTAAGATTATGCTCTTTTTCATAATCCTTAACTTTGTTTTTAAAACCTTTAACATATTTCTCTTGTAATGGTACTATCTCGATATTATCTTTAGATAATTCTAATTTTATATTTGGATTAGAATTATAGGCTTTCTTTTCTCTTTTATTATGTGATCCAATCCCAGCTAAATCATTCAAAGTATAAACTGGTTCACTTCTAAATATTGCATAATTAATAATATCTACCTCCTTTTATGCAAAATAAAAAGATATGATTTCTCATACCTTTCGTGGATATAACCTTAAACTATTAAATTTTTTTTGTTGCGTACTTTCGTGTGTCTGGACATAAACTCCATCATCATTTCTTAAAATAATTTGTTCATGATTATTAGAAGTATTTGTAAGTGTAATTTTATAATAATCATCTTTCTTATAAGCTGTTTCTACTTCATAATTATATATATCATCATTATTTAAGACTTCAAGCGTCGCTGTCATAATATATCCATTACTATTAGATATTTTTTTATCAAGTTCAGATAAAACATCAGACTCAGATGTTTTTCCACATCCGGTAACAAAACAACAACAAAAAATTAACAAAGCTAAGCCAATTTTTTTCATTAAATTCACCTCATCCTTAATTCTAATTAATTATATTATTAAAAGTTATTTAATATTCATGAATAAAATAAAACAAATTAGTCCATTATATGAATGTAATAAATAAAAGAGGAGGAAATATGGAAACATTAAAAAAAATATGCTTAGTCCTAATTATAATAGGAGCGATAAACTGGGCATTAGTAGGTTTATTTGAACTAGATTTAGTAGCATCTCTATTTGGAGGTAGCGATGAAATTCTAGCTAGATTAGTTTATATTATAATAGGAATTGCCGGTCTAATTGATATAAGCATTCTTTTTGATCATTTAGACCATCATGATTAAAAAAGAGATTCAATGTTAAAATGAATCTCTTTTAATATTAATTAGCAGTAATACGAACCTTTACTTTCTTAGTCTTAGGTGTATAAGTGAGTTTAACATCATCGCCTCTAACTTTAACATCAACTTCATGCTCACCAACACCTAAACCTTCAAGATCAACATAAGCATAAATAATGGAAGGATCTATATTATCAATAATAGACTTACTACCTATAACTACTACTGTAACTCTACTATCTTCTTCCGAAAGAGCTTGAACACTATACTGCGAATCTAAATTTTCTGTTGCGATTGAAATATTTTCAATTTCCCTTGTCGTAGAATCATCAAGAGTTACATTAACAGTAATTGTATTCTCACTTATCTCAGTAATACCATTAGGACGTTTTAATGTAACAGTATATTCTTTATCTTCATCAAGTCCTGTAACATCTACTTCTACTTCTAAAGAATCAAGTCTATCTAAAGCTTCCTGGCTACCATAAACAGTAACACTATCTATATTACTACTAAGTGATCTTATCGCTTTACCAAAAGCAAGTTCTCCATTAGGAACAATTTCAATAGGAACTTCTTTACTTGGAGATGAAATAGTTACTTTAGCAGTTACACTTTTAGGAACTATCTCTACATCAACAACTTTACCATCAGCATCATATGCAACAAGTGGTACATCTTCAAGAGTAAGTTCACCTGCTTCTTGAGTAGGGAAATCATCTACATCAACTAAAGCTCTAACAGTAGCAACTTCATCTAATTTATATTCAGCACCTTTAACTATAACTTCACTTCTATCAAGTTCAACGCTATCTATATTTAATTTAGTATCTAAATTATCTTGGTGTAATATATCATAAGTAAGTGCTTTTGTCTCACTAACTTTATCATAAATAGTAACTGTAACCGTAGAAGGATCTATTCTATAATCTATAGAACTTAACTGTTGTGTATATCTAAGATTCACTCTATGTTGTCCAGGTCCTAATCCTGTTAAATCAACTGTAACTTCGCCACTAGGAGATTGTTTAGCTAAAAATATATGTCTTTTCTGCCCAACTAACGTTATATCAACAGCCTCAGGTAACCCTTCAACAACATAAGCCTCTTCATTATATGTAGCGGTGACTTTCTGATCATATAAAATCTCTGCATATTGATCTATCAATGTATTACCTTCACTATCAACAATAAAGAAAACAGCTAAAGCCAACACTAAACTTATAACAATCAAAGTTTGTTTTTTTCCTATAAGCTTTTCAAGGGCTTTACTATTACTCTTAGAAAAGTCTACAATTTTAAGAATCAACTTAGTAATAGGAGTAATTAACCATTTGTCAAAAAATGCACCTATATGACGAAAAAATTTTCCAATACTTCTAATTATCTTCTTCATATATCTCTTCCTCTTCTATTTCTTCTTCATCATATTCACTACTAGTCTTAGGTTTTAATTCATTTATTAACATCATTCTAACATCATCAATTGACAAATTATAGAAAAGCTCTCCCTTAATAGCAACTGAAAGTCTGCCAGTTTCTTCTGAAACTACTAATGCAATTGCATCAGTCTCTTCGGCAATACCTAGTGCAGCTCTATGTCTTGTTCCAAGTCTCTTATTAATTTTCGTACTACTACTAGTAGGGAACACTGCTCCAGCACAAGTTATCCGATCACCTTGAATAATAACACCACCATCATGTAAAGGATTACCTTCATAGAAAATAGCAATTAATAAATCACTTGATAAATCTGCATAAAGTTTTTTCGCTTTATCTATATAATTACCAAGACTAATATCTCTTTCTAAAACAATTAAAGCACCAATTTTATTTTTTCTTAAATAATCCATCGTTTGTGTTAATTGATAAACCAAATGTTCTCTCTCATCAACAGTAAGAACTTTATGTCGCCCTAGCAATTGATTTCTACCAAGCTGTTCTAAAATATTTCTAATTTCAGGCTGAAAAATAACAATTAAAGCTAAAGGTCCATACATAATAACATACTCTAATATTAATCCAACTGTTGTAAATCCACATAAATCACTAATAATTTTTAAAGCTATAATTATAATTACCCCTTTAAATAAAAGAGTAAGTTTAACACTATTTCTAATATTCTTTAAAATAATATAAAACATCAACCATACAATTGATATATCGACAATTTTCCTTATAATTGTCAAAACACTTGTAACAGTAATAACCATAACATCTCTCCTAACTGTTTTTAAACTGTTTTATTGTCTCCATCTTGATTAATAGTTGGAATAACAACATTATTAACACTTTCTGGTGCAGGATTTGTACTAACTACAGTAGTAGCTGGCTCCGCATTCGTTGTAACTACATTGGGCATAACTACTGTATTATTAACAGGAGCTGCTGTAACCTCTGTAACTGTCTGTGGTACTTCATTAACACTATTTACAGGAGAAGTATTAGAAGGAACAACAGTAGATGCAGCCATAGATGTAGTAGCCTCAACAACAGGAGGTACTACATCACTAACAGGTGTAGCCTGAGCTGAAGACTCCATAACAAGTTCATTTACCGGTTCCGTAACAACTGTCCCATCAAGAGACGTATTTTCATTTGCAGTAGCATATTTTTCCTTTTCATGTCTTTTATTTATACCTTTTTCAGCTAAATAACCAATACAAGCAAAAAGAAGAATGACTAAAACTACTACCCAAGCGATATAAAAAGGGCCATCTAATGTATCCCTAAAAAACTCAATAACAATATCCATAAGCACCACCTTTTATTCTTACTTTATTATCATAACATGAGGGCTTTTCTTTTTCAACCAAAGAACCAAAATTTATAAAATAAAAATAAATTATTTATGCAATTTCATGTATATATCATCAACTTTTTCTCCACCTATAATTGCCACATTTTTTTCTGTTTTATAAGGAACAAAGCCTAATTTTTCATATAAATGAATCGCTCTATAATTATTAGAATATACAACCAAATAAATTTCATCTAAATTAAGATCATTAAAACCATAATCTATAAAAGTTTTCAAAGCTTCTTGTCCATAATGTCTATTTTGAAACTCTTCTGCAATGGTAACACCTATCTCTGCATTTTTTATTTCAGAATCTAAAGTAATATTATCAAAATCTATATTGCCAATAAAATAACCAGTTTTCTTTTCAAATAATGACAGTAAAATTAATCCATCTCCATCTAAAGCTCTTTTTACACGTTTAAATCTATCCTCGTAAGTATAAGGCTTAGAATCTGCCGTAAGAAACTTTTTAATATTTGGATTGTTAAGTATTTTTAAATGTTCATCTATTAAATCATATGAAACATTAACATAATAAATATTATCAGATTCTAATATGACATCTTTATTCATAAACACTCCATTGACCAATTAAATGGTGCCGACTAATGGACTCGAACCATTGACCTACTCATTACGAATGAGTTGCTCGTACCTACTGAGCTAAGCCGGCAAAAAAACTTTACTACTTTATTATAGCAAAGTTTTTAATTTTGGAAAAGACTATAAAATATATCAACAATTCATCATCTTTTTGTACACATTACTTCGTATACAATTTTTAATTTATTATTACGAAACATCTCCGTTTCTGAATAAACTATATCACCTATTATAGAAAAGAAAAACTTAATATCATCATCACTAAAATATCTTCTCAATTCATTTTTTCGATAATAAAGATTATTTTCTACCTTTTCTAAAACTGCAGATTCATTAACTAATTCTTTTACAGAATGTACCCTAGCTAACAATACCCCATTAAATTTCAAAATTCTTTTAATCTCTTTCATTATTTTAATTGTATCTTCTTTAGAAAAATAATGTAAAGATAAATCTGCTATAACTAAATAATAACTTTCATCAGCAAATGGAAACCTTTCAGTCATATCCATTTGCTTTACTTTATATTCATATATATATTTTTTTACATTTTCTAATGCTTCTTTAGAAATATCACAAGAAAGTACTTTATAGCCTCTTTCACGTAAATATAAAGTATCAGAACCAATACCGCATCCTAAATCTAAAATCTCATTTTTCTTATTTTTAACAAGAATGTTATAATAATTATCTAACCATAAATCATAAATAGGCAATCCACTTGCTTTTTCATTACGTTTGTCCCATATTGTAACCAAATTTTCTTTCATTTTGCCCCCAAATTATTCTGTTCTAAGTGCTACAACAGGATCTTTCTTACTAGCCATACGAGATGGAACAAAGCCACTTAAAACAGTTAAAGAAACACTAATTATCAAAAGAATAATTGCATGAATTGGATTAAGGTTAGCAACATTAGGTAAATCAGCTAAACTCTCAATCAAAGAGTTAATAGGGAATGTTAATAGGTATGCTATAACAAGACCTAAAACACCACTACAAACACCTATAATAAAGGTTTCAGCATTAAATACACGTGTTATATCTTTACCTCTTGCCCCAAGTGCTCTTAAAATACCAATTTCTTTAGTTCTCTCAAGTACAGAAATATAAGTAATAATTGCAATCATAATACAAGAGACAACAAGAGAAATAGATGAAAAAGCAATTAAAACATAAGTAACAGCATCCATAATACTACCAGACAAAGTACTAATCAAAGATGCATAATCCGTATATAAAACTTGTTCACTATCATCTTTCCCTTCATTATAATTATCTAAATAATCAGTAATATAATCTTTAGTCTCAAAATCTTTTGGATATATATAAATGATAGATGGCATAACATCTGCTCCTAATACACCTAAAATATTATCTTTTGTAACTGTAGAGTTTGTAGTATCAAAAGCCTGTCCTGTTAAGACATTATAATCAACACTATTTTGTCTATTAACAATATCACTGTCTTTATTTTTATTAATAACTTCATCTACTAAAGCTGAATTATAATAAATTCCAGACTGAGGTAAAGAACTCTTATCTTCTTTACCTCTTATAATAGCATTAACCTTTATATTAATAGCATCTTCACTATTATACATCTCTTCATAATCAGTACTTGGCACAAAGTAATTATTTATCTCATCATAATAAACATCATTAGGAATAACTTTAAACTCTTTATCTAAAATATCTTCAAAAGATATATTTTCACTTGTATCAAATCCAAGTTGTTTCAATGTACTACTATCAAGTTCATTACGAGAGTTAACAGCGATTACAATACCAGGAGTATCTTTATCTATATTTCCTGCTAAAACATCATAATTATCTTCTAACATACTCCTACCATCAACAGTATCTGCATATAAACTCCAGCCCATAACACCAGTCATAGATGTAGTAGACATACTATAATTGGTACTAGTAGGCACTATATTATAACTACCATCAGCTTTTCTTGTAACAACATTTAAAGTTGTCCCATATTCATAACTAATAGCAGAAATGTTTTCTTTATCCATATTCTCTATATAATCTATATAATCACTATCTAAAGTATTAAAATGCATCATCGTCTCTAAACTGTTTTCACGAGGATAAATAACCTTACTATCAGAATACTTCTCATGCTCATCTCTATTTTCATTCATCTTTTGCATTGTCTCTTCATTAACATTCATTGCCTGTGTACTAATAATAATAGGCATCTGTGATAAAGTATCCGCTTCATACTCATCTATTTTCATTTGAAATCCATTTGATAAAGAAAGAATCAAAGCAATACCAATAATACCAATAGAAGCTGCAAAAGATGTTAAGAAAGTTCTACCTTTTTTTGTTTTAATATTATTAAAAGAAAGTTTCAAAGCTGAACCATATCCTAACACAGTCTTCTTAATAGTTAGCTTTTCTTTAGAACTACTTTTATCCTTAATAGGATTACTATCACTTAAAATCTCGCCATCTTTAAGCTCAATAATACGATTAGCATAATCTTTAGCAAGTTCTGGATTATGAGTAACCATAACAACTAATTTATCTTTAGCAATTTCCTTAATAAGTTCCATTATCTGAATACTAGTAACAGAATCTAATGCTCCTGTCGGTTCATCAGCAAGTATAATCTCTGGATCATTAACTAAAGCTCTAGCAATCGCAACTCTTTGCATCTGCCCACCAGATAATTGATTAGGCTTTTTATGAGCATGATCTTTAAGTCCTACTCTATCTAAAGCAACAAGGGCTTTTTCTCTTCTATCTTTCTTTTTATATCCACTAAGTATTAAAGCCATTTCTACGTTTTCTAAAACACTAATATGACTAATTAAATTATAAGATTGAAATATAAAGCCAACACAGTTATTACGATAATAGTCCCACTCTACACTTTTAAACTTCTTAGTACTTTTATTATTAATGATTAAGTCTCCACTATCATATCTATCAAGACCACCAAGAACATTTAAAAGAGTAGTCTTACCACTACCACTACTTCCTAAAATAGCGACAAACTCACACTTTCTAAACTTTAAACTAACATCTTTTAAAGCATGTTGAACAAAATCCCCTGTCTTATAACTTTTATTTATATTCTTTAATTCAAGCATAATTCCTCCTCTAAATTATATTATATACCATTAAAGCAAATTATATCTCTCTTACCATATTAAATATAACAAAAAGATATTGACTAAACAATATCTTTCTTCTTTTTATTATATTTTCTAACTAATTTTCTTACTTTTCTCTCATTATTCCTAGAAACTGAAGCTGGTAAATATTTTTCTCTACTATTTAAAGTAATTAACAATTCATTTAACTCTTCTTGAACCTTATTTATATCATAAGCACCATCTTGAACTCTATGAATAGTAGTTAAAAGATATAAACCTAAGAACTTACTACTATCAAGCTCTAACTTACCACTGGTTGGAACATAATAAGCATCATATACTTCATCCAATATATCAAATACCCTATGAGCTTCCTTTTTAGGTATATCAATTAATTTATCACAAACAGCATTATGATTAATTCTAACTAAGTCCTTACCATTTTCTAAGTAAGCTTTATATATAAAAGGCATATTATTATTAACAAAACTCTTAGTAATATCTTTATTTAAAATACTATCAGTAAAATCTTTAATACCATCTTGACTATAATAAATATCATCAATATTTCTAGAATCCTTTATTCTTTTAAATACACTAAACAAATCTTTAATACGAGGATTATCCACATAATTACCTAAATCTTGATTAGAATACTCTTCACTTATATTAACAACAGAAGAAGTTACTCTAACATCACTTATTTTATTATTACTAAATATTGTATAAACAAATGTCATAGCAGGATAAAAAGAATTAAGTTCAAATCTAGGTAATTCTATATCATTGTTTTTCATCTCTTCATAAATTAAACTATCATCCTTTATAAAGCTAGCAGTATCTAAAATATGAATTTTTAAAATAATATTATCATCACTACTATAATCAACTGAAAAGGCATAATTAGAAATATTATTAAATTTGAAAGCAGGAAATACACTATAACCATTCTTTAAATAAGAATTTGACACATCAACCATTCTATATTTAAGAGAAGATAGTTCTTCTAGAACTTTGTCATCTACTTTCTCTTCTTTAATTTCTATATTATCCATACTATCTGCAATAAAATCTATATCATCAAACACTTTCTCACTATTATTATAGTTTTTAGAACTAACATAATCTTTAAAAGTAACTAATAACAAACTAAAATCAAGTTTCTCCTGTTCACTAAAAAATGGTCCTAAAGATAAATTCAAACTAAGTAATTCTTTATAAAAATCCGGCTCTACATAAGGTAATCCTTGATTAACCAACTTTAATTTATAATTTTCTATAAATCTATCTAATAACAAGAACACAAAATGTTTATCATCTTTTCTTGCACATGCAAAATTAGGAATATATCTCATAAGTTTACTAATATATGTATAATTAGCATCATTATCTATTAATTCTGCTAAAATATCATAATAAGCACTTGTGTCTTCATCTATAGGTTTATACTTAACTGGCTTTAATTTTTCAAATATTTTAATTAATCTTCTTAAAAAGTCTTTCTCTATTGAAGCATAAATTGACCCCTTACCTATTGACCTAATCTTATTTCGAGAAACATCTATAGCAAGTACACTTAATGTTAATAATTCTTCCTCACTTAAAGTATCAGTCCTTTTTAAAAGTTTCTCTATTTCAATAGGTAATTCATATTGCAAGCCAGATGAATATTCATCCATAAACTTACTAGTTCTAATATCGTATAAAAAGCTCCCAAACAGCTCACCAACAACTGGTTCATTAAATTTCAATAATTCACTATAATCTGTATATAAATCTGTATCTGTAACTTTATCATTTTTAAGTTTAGATGAAGTTGCAATTAAAGATTTCTTTCTTATCGTATCAGAACGAGTTAAAGCCTCATGTAATTCTTCTAACCTTCCAACATACTCACTTTTATAGTTACTTAATTTTTCTAATGTACCTTTAACCTCTTTTAAAGCTTCTCTATATTTAGAAACACTTCTATAATCATTTCTTTTCTTATAATAGTTAATAATATTAACTAAGCCATTAATTTCTTTACGTAAATTACCATCTACTTTACTAAGAACATCATAACTAATAATATCATCAAACATATCACTACTACTATCTAACACTTCTTCTAAATGTGCCATAATATAATTTACATTGTTTTCTACTTCAATATTTTTCATAATTACCCCCAACTACTAAAACATAACCTTAGTATAACACAATCTTAAAAGAAAAAAAGACTTTTTTAGTCTTTATCCATTTAAATCCATAAATTCTTGATTTAAAGTTTGATATTTACTAGATATTTTATTAGCATCAGCTTGTTCTAATACATACCAACCTTTACGAAACATAAGTTCATAAACTTCTCTTTGTAAAGATGAATAAGTATTAAACATCTCTTTATATTCTTCATATAACTCTTCACAAGAAGCTTCAGTTAAACTAACAGCATAGTTTTTAACTAATTGTTTTAAAGTACTAAGTAATGATGAAATATAATCTTTATCATTTAAAGTCATACCTGTAGGAGTCTCAACTTTAGGATTCTTAATTTGATTATTCATTGTTACCTCCCCTATTTAAAATATCTAAGATTTTACTAATATTACCTTGAAATACATTACTAGACCTAGTAAGCATATCCTTAATCTCACTATCAGTAACACTATTAATGGCATTACTAGTACTCTTATAAGCACCATAATTCCAATTAAACATATCACTTAAATAATCTAAATCTTTACAACTAATAATATTTGGTACTACTTCATAATTATTTTCCATATATTTTCCTCCCAACATTAATATGAACAAAAGAAAAAAAACTATACATTAAGTATAATTTTATTTAATAGCCTTTAATCTATGTTTAATCTCTAAAATTAAATCCATCGGTGCATTATCCATTTTATTCAAAACAAGTAAAGCATCTTGTAACTTAGTCTTAACAGGAACAGTATCTTTAATTATTTCAACCTCAGAAACAAAATCAAAATTAGAACTTGGATTCTGTTTAACAAAATCTCTAATATAATTTTCTATATCTTTTAAAACATATTCTTTTAAATTATAAGTATCCATTTCCATAACTCCAAAATATCCACTTATAATATATCTATAAACATCTTCTATTATCATTTTATCCCTCCACCCAAATCATATCAAATAAATAATAACAATTCTACCATATTTGACTATTTAATATTCATACTCTACCACCAATTCAATATTAAAAAGAAAACTTATACTTATATTAGAATAAGTTTTCTTTTTATTATCTCTAATTATATCTCTTATCATTATTCATTTTCCTAAAAACTTTAGGTGGTAAAAGAATTTCAATAATTTCTCCATTTGTATCTATCTTTACTCGAGCAGATGAATTATACCGGTCACCTGGGAATATAACAACTGTTGCAACACCATCATCTATAAAAGGGGTTGCCCCAAAAAACCTTGGTGATAATTTCTTTGCATATTCATCATAATTTTCAGGATTAGTCATAATTTTTTTTCTATCTATATAACCATATTTACCTTCATATTTAACAAGAGCTCTACTATAACTAAAATTCACTGCCATATCAAAACAAACTGGTGTAATATCATTACCACTTAATATATCTTTATAGCCAAACTTTAAAACTTTAGAATAATTTAATAAACCTACTATACAAGTATCCTCAGTTCCAAATTTAATCTCATCATACATAGGATAAATAACTAATAAACCATCTCTATTAATTAATCCATAATTAAAGCTATAACTTTGAGGTATTATATCTTCTATAGTTTTAGTAGGAGATTCATAATTATAATATTGTTTATAATAAGGCCCAATATTAAATGGTCCATCAGGAGCTTCAGTAATTTTAACTTTAGTATCACTTAAATCAAAATGAGAAAGAATTCTATTATAATATTCCTCACCATCTTTTTTAATACCAATAATAATATCACCAAACTTATTTATAGAATAATTATCAAAGAATTGAATTCCCGATAGATTGCCTTTTGAATCTAATATGGTTACAATACCATTTTTATCTGCAATAGTAAATTTTATTACTTTTTTTGTTTCATTATTAACTACAATTTCTTTTTCTACTCTAATAATTAAATTACCATTATTTAATTCTTCAACAATCTCTATATTTCGATTAAACATATAAAACCCTCCTCAAAAAATATAATAACACACTTAATAATAATATTCTACAAATTATCTTTTATACTAGGAAATAAATCATAAAAATACTTTTTTAACTTACAAGTCTCTTCAATATGATAATGTGTCTTCTTATAAACACCATGTCTTAGTAATAAATCTATCATTCGTTTATCAATAGTTAAAACTTTATCAGTACACATAAAATCACATAAGTTTATTATTTTATCATATATAGAATACTCTTCTTTTATATAATTTTTTACAAACTCATAATTTGGACTATTTTTATCAATTTCTTCTCTATTACTTTAAGTGCATTCTACATCATTATTTAAAAAAGAATGTTTCACACAAATACCAGCATATTCATCATCATAACCTAATGATTTTATATAATTATATCCATAAACTCATGTGCAAAAACTTCATCTTTTCCATAGTTAAACTTTTTACCTATATCATGAATATATCCTAAAGTTTTTGCATAATCTTCATCTAAATTAAGTGCCTTTGCTATTACTCCTGCAGCATTGCCAACACAAATAGAATGTTCAATAAAATAATCATTATCAACTTGATTGTGTATATTTTCTAATATTAACAATGTTTTTTCACTTGAAAGTTTCATACTTTATTCTCCTAACCTCAAAAATCGAACTTCATTACTATTTGATAACCTATATATAGGTTATCAAATATATAAAGATATTTCAAAAAAAATCAATCCTTTTGATTGATTTAATTATATATAAAAAAGTTAATTACTAATTGGTGGAGATGAGGAGATTCGAACTCCTGTCCAAAAATAAAGCTACATAAACTTCTACAAGTTTAGATGATTAAGAAAATTCGAACTATTTTCTAGTAACCATCAACTAATAAAATAGCCCTAGTCTAAAAAATTCCATCATAGTCTAGACAAACTATAACTATATCCTGCTAAAATAAACCATCTTAACTTAACACAGGAAATTAAGAAAAGACAGTGCATTTACCTTTTACTAGGCGAAAGCTAACTCAGTGTTTCTATTAAATAAGTTAGCAAATGCTGTTTTAATACTGTTTCCAGTTATATTTAATTTAGTTTGTAACGTAAACAACTCGACTTGCCATTTATGCTCTATTATTCCTGTCGAAACCAAAACA
Organism: uncultured Mycoplasmatota bacterium; assembly: GCA_946500695.1. Taxonomy (GTDB): domain Bacteria; phylum Bacillota_I; class Bacilli_A; order RF39; family UBA660; genus Onthousia. The sequence continues at coordinate 19,592 of CAMMWS010000016.1, forward strand.
TCCCCAAATACATCTATATTATATCAAAAAAGCATCAGAAAATCAAACACCAATAATTACCAATCTATTTATACTTATTAATCTTAGCTGCCTCTCTTTTTAAATCTCTTTCTTTAATACTTTCTCTCTTATCATAATTCTTCTTACCCTTACAAAGACCAAGTTCTATTTTTGCTTTTCCTCTTGCAAAGTATAGTTTTAAAGGTATAAGAGTATAACCTTCTAATTTAAGTTTACTATCTAACTTTCTAATTTCTTTTTTATGAAGTAATAATTTTCTACTACGTGTCTCTTCATGATTAAAGATATTACCTTCCTTATAATGATCTATAAACATATTTAATAGATATACCTCACTATTTCTTATAATAGCATAACTATCTTTAATATTTGCTTTACCACCTCTTATAGATTTAATCTCTGTTCCTTTTAAAACAATACCTGCTTCATAAGTATCTTCTATAAAATAATCAAATTTAGCACGTCTATTAATAATCTCCATTATAATCACTCCAAACTAGGCATCTCTATACTACTATCAAGAGATAACACTATATTTTTATATGTCTCATAATAATCTCTATATAAAGGAAGTATTTCATCATTTAAACTAGTATAAGGATAAATAACAAAATTTCTTTTCTTTCCATATGTAGAATGTGTATATAAAAGTTCTGCTTTAGGATTTCTTAACTCTATAGTACTAACACCGTTTTCCACAGTTTTGTGGATATCTATACTAGCCATTAATCCTGTAAGACGTTCCACACCTTCTTGATCAGATATAAAGTTCCCTAATGAATATACTACCATAGTCTTTCCAATAAAGGCAATTGGTTCTACTACATGAGGATGTGTTCCAATAATAATATCAACACCAAGACTAGATAGGTAGTTAGCGATTCTCTCTTGTTCACTACTAACACTAGTAGAATATTCTGTTCCCCAGTGCATCGCTACAATCACAACGTCTACCTTGTCACGAACTTTCTCTATATCTGCTTTCGCTTTTTCTGGACTATAAACATTATTTAAGTACTCTTTGCCAGTAGGAGTCTCTAAGCCATTAGTCCAAGTAGTATATGAAAAGAACGAATAAGTAATACCATTAACTTCTTTTATAATTACTTCATCTCTATCTTCAAAAGATAAATAACTACCCGCTGTATAAACATCATCTTTACTATTCCAATAATTCAAGGAATTAATAACACCCTGTTCTCCCTTATCCATAGTATGATTAGTAGCAAGACTAACCAAATTAAATCCTGCATCAATAAAAGCATCTCCAACTTCATAAGGAGAGTTAAACCTAGGATAATTAGAAAGACCTAACTCAGTACCACCTAATATCGTCTCTTGATTATAATATTTTAAGTCATAATCTTTTATCATAGGTTTAATCTCTTTTAACATCGGTTTAAAGTCATAACCACTACCAGTATATGCATCAAGATATACAGTACTATGAATTAAAGCATCTCCTACCATAACTAATGATGCATCCATCTCTTCTTTCTTACTAACCACTTCTTCTTCTTTTTTCTGTTCTTTAACATCATCTTTTTTAACATTATCATTAGTCAAACGATAATAAAAACCTAAACTAGCACCAAATAAAACACCAATAGAAAGTATAATAATAAAACGCCCTAATACTGTTAATTTTCTTTTCTTCTTAACTTTACTCATAACTACAATTTCTTAACTATCTCAAAATCAATAGTTTTCGCTTCTTTAGAAGCTGCTACTACTTTAATTAAAACTCTTTCACCAATAGTATATTTAATATGACTCTTCTCACCTACTAAAGTCATTCTCTCTTCATCAAAAGTAAAATAATCATCCATAAGTCTAACAGGAACTAAACCTTCTACTAAATTATCAAGTTCTACAAACATACCAAAACTCATAACTGACGATATCATACCTTCAAATTCTTCACCAATATGGCTTTCCATATATTCAGCCATCTTCATATCTTCAACTTCTCTTTCACAGTCAACTGATGCTCTCTCCATTGCAGAAGAATGATCTGCTACAAACACCAACTTCTCTTCATAATGATGAATAGTATGACTACTTAAATCATGATTAAATAAGTAAGTTCTTAAAAGTCTATGCACTGTAGTATCAGGATAACGTCTTATTGGCGAAGTAAAATGAGTATAACATGAACTACCTAAGCCAAAATGTCCAACATTAGTAGGAGAATAGATTGCTTTCTGCATGCACCTTAAAAGTAAACTTGTAAGAATAGGTCCTTCTTTCTTATCATGAACAAACTTAAGTAATTTTTGAACAGCAATACTTTTATTACCTTTTAAGTCACCTGTCACTTGATAACCAAGATTACTAACAAAACTTAAGAAATCTCTAATTTTATCTTCCTTAGGACTTTCATGAATACGATAAATAAAAGGTAAATCCATATTATATATGTGAGTAGCCACACATTCATTAGCAGCGATCATAAAATCTTCAATTAAATTCTCTCCAGTTCCTCTTTCTCTTTTAGTAATCTCATATGGAACGCAGGCCTCATCTACAAGTATCTTTGCTTCATCAACATCAAAATCTAAATATCCCCTCTTTACTTTAGCTGTTCTTAAGATAGTAGCAAACTCACTCATAGTCTTTAAATCATCAACAAACTCTTCATAGCCTTCTGGCACAATATTTTTTTCTAATATACTATTAACATTTTTATAAGTCATTTGCTTTCTAGATCTAATTGCACTAGGGAAAATATCATAATCTAAAAGTTTAGCATCACTATCGTATTTCATTACACAACTAATAGCAAGCCTATCAACATTAGGATTTAATGAACAAATACCATTAGATAACTCATGAGGAAGCATTGGAATAACTCTATCAACAAGATAAACAGATGTACCTCTATCCATAGCTTCTTTATCTAAAGGACTATCTTCTTTAACATAATAAGAAACATCAGCGATATGAACACCAAGAGTATAAGTACTACCTTCCTTTTTTATAGATATAGCATCATCTATATCTTTAGTATCATCACCATCTATTGTAAAAATTCTCTCCTCACGTAAATCACGTCTTCCCTTTAAGTCCTCTTCTCTTACTTCCATAGGTAAAGACTTAACTTCTTCTTCCACCTCTTCTGGGAAACTAGTATTAATATCATATTTATAAACAATTGATAAAATATCAACCCCAGGATCATTCTTATGACCAATTATTTTAATTACTTTACCTTCCGCTTTTTTATTACTAATTCGCTTAATAATCTCAACAACTACTTTATGACCATCTACAGCATTAAGACTATTATCTTTAGTAACAACAACTTCTAAATTAACTTTATCTTCATCTAAAGTAACATAACCAACGTCATTTTTAAAATTAATCTCTCCTACATAAGTATTACTCTCATGTTTTAAGACTTTAACAATTCTACCTTCTACTCGATCAAGACCTTTTTTATTCACAAGCTCAACAACTACTAAATCACCATGCAAAGCTCCATTAATATTTTCTTTAGGAATATAAATATCTACATCAGAGTTATCTACATCTACAAAACCAAAGCCTTTTTTATTAGAATGAAGAATTCCTTTAAGTAAATGGCTATCTTTAAACAACATATATTTATCTTTATTGGTATGATAAACCAAAGTCTCCACTTCAAGTTCCTTAAGTACTTTTAATAATTCTTCAAGATTATCACTGCCTAGTTTTTCTTCTATTTCAAAAACAGTAAGACTTTTATCAGTTTCTCCTAATATCTTTAATATATCATCTTTCATTATATCGACCTCAATTCTTAATACCATTTTACTCTATATTTAACATAATGTAAAAGAAAAAAGACATTATTACATGTCTTTACATAAATGAAGCTACCAAACAAATTATAAAGAAAGCTGCTCCAAGTACCATTGTTATTCTTGTAATAACTAACTCACTACCTCTTTCTTTTCTATTCTTAAATAAATCAGTAGAGTTACCTGAAAGAATTTGGGCAGCACTTTCAGCTTTACCACTTTGTAATAGTACAATTATTATTAATAGTATTGATATAACTAATAAAGCTATTTGCATAGTTTACACCTCCATTTATACACATATTTAAACTTTTTATATTATTATTTATGTTATTTCAAAACATCCTTAGTATAACATATTAATTAAATAAAAGCTAGTATATTATCTATGCAATAAACTTTTACACATAGATCTAGAAAAATCACCTACTTTAGTATCATCTGAAGTTCCAATAGACTTTTCTAGACTTGAAATAAAGTTTCTTCCATTAGATACTTGTCTTACCCATTTAGATAATTGTCTTAAATCTTCTTTACTTAAACTCTTATCTTTAATCATTTCAAAATATAACAACTTTGCTATATAAAAATTAAACTTATTAATATTATTATCGTAAATATTATAACCAGATGTACTTAAAATTTTAAACTTATCCATATCACACAAATGAACATAATCATAAGAATAAATATAACTACCTCTATTCAAATCTTCAACTAGTATTCTATTTTCAGTAAAACTAGAAAAATCATCATATAAATCATATGCACATTCAATTAATTCCCTACAAGTAAAATCACCACTGTCTTTTCTAAGAGATAAGTCCTTACTACTAGTAACATCAAAAATATAATCCATTACAATTCCACAAAAAACTCCATCTTCATCAAACATACACTCTAAAGGTTTAGCAGTTCTTTTTACATATAACCTATTCATAAAAGCAATCGCTTTATCATAAGTCATTAAAGATTTATCTTTACGCAAACTAATATCATATTTTAAAAGTTTTAAAGCTAAATTATTAAATCTAAAAACAATACCATCATGTCCAGATCCAATTTTTTCTAATTCAAAAATATTATCTATGTAAGTATTACCATTATTAAAAATAACTGACTTTTTCCTGCTGTTATACTTCTTCATAACCATCACCCCTAAAATTTGTTATATTATACTACAATTTAACTAAAAAAGCAAAAGAACTTATTTACTAAGCTCTTCTTCAATTCTCATTAACTGATTATATTTACAAATTCTATCTGTTCTTGACATAGAACCAGTCTTGATTTGACCTAAATCAAGTCCAACAGCAAGATCTGCAATAGTAGTATCTTCAGTCTCTCCACTTCTATGAGAAATAACCGTTTTATAATTATGCGCTTTAGCAAGTTCAATAGTTTCAAGTGTCTCAGTGATAGTACCAATTTGGTTTACTTTTAATAGTATGGCATTACCTGCTTTATTATCAATACCCTTTTGTAAACATTCTTTATTAGTAACAAATAAATCATCACCTACTAATTGAATCTTGTCTCCAAGTAATGCAGTTACTTTACTAAATCCTTCCCAGTCATTTTCATCTACTGGATCTTCAATAGAAATAATAGGATAAGTATTAACTAAATCTTCATAGTATTTAATTAATTCATCAGTGCTAAGTACTTTGCCTTCTCCTACAAGATTATATTTACCATCACTATAGAACTCTGATGCAGCAACATCAATGGCATAACAAACATCTTTTCCTGGTTCATATCCAGCACGTTTTACTGCTTCAGTAATTAACTCAAATCCTTCTTTATTAGTTTTAAGGTTAGGAGCAAAACCACCTTCATCACCAACACTAGTAGCATAACCTTTTTCTTTTAAAACATTCTTAAGACTATGGAATACTTCAGCACCTACTCTAACTCGCTCATGAATAGTATCTCTTTGAGGAATAATCATATACTCTTGAAAATCTAATGAGTTATCAGCATGAGCTCCTCCATTAATGATATTCATCATAGGAACAGGTAAAGTTTTACCATCTCCAACATACTCATATAACTCTTTTCCGCAAGCTTTAGCTGCAGCTTTTAAACAAGCCATAGAAACACCAAGTATAGCATTAGCACCTAATTTACTCTTAGTCTTAGTGCCATCTAACTCTAACATTTTATAATCTATTTCTTTTTGTTTAGTAACATCCATCCCAATTAGATTATCATGCAAAACAGTATTAACATTATTAACAGCATTTAATACTCCTTTACCATTAAATCTACTCTTATCTCCATCTCTCATTTCTAAAGCTTCACGCTCTCCTGTAGAAGCTCCACTAGGTACAGCAGCCCTACCCATAACACCATTATCTAGTATTACATCAACTTCAACAGTAGGATTACCTCTTGAATCAAGAATTTCTCTACCTATAATATTTTTAATATTCATAAAATCATCCTTTCTAAACAACTATATTATAACACTGTTTTACTATTTACTACATTATTTTTTATCTAAATCTATCACTTCAAACTAACATAACATTTATCTCTTAAAAACTTCTTAATCTTATCAGTATCTTTTCCTTCATAATACATAATTAGCAGTTTCTTATAATCTTCCACTAAATCTCCTGGAATAGAGATAATACCTAATCCTCTTGATATCAAATGATGGTTAGCAAGAATAACAGCAGTTCTTTTATTACCATCTATAAATATCTGTCTTTTCATAACATATAATAATAATTCTATAACGAGACTAACATCATCTAATTTACTATTTAAAAGGCCATTAAGCTCTTCTACTACCTGACTTTCTATAGGAATACTAGGCACCCAATTCGTTCCACCTATTTTAGCAGGAGTACTCCTAACTTTACCCGCATTATAATAAAATCCCTCAAGAATTAATTTATTAATCTGAGATAAAAAAGAAAAGTTCTCTTCAGCCATAATAACATTTTCATCTAAAACAAATTCCCAAGCATGTTTTAAATTAATAACTTTCATAATATCAGTAGAAGTCATGCCATTTACTTGACCGCCTTCTATAATACTTTCAGTATCAGCATAAGTAGTAACTACACCTTCTAACATCGCTTGATTATAAATAGAATCTACTAAGTTTCTCTTAGCAAAATCTATATTAAGTTTAACTTCTTCACTAAGTTCACTCTCTTGATAATTTAATTCCTTTAATTTTTTCTCTAAAGTCTTTATTTCTTTCTTTAACTCTTTAGACTTTAAATTATTATTTAAAATCAAATTATATAAATCATCACTATATTCTCCCACATATTTAGATACATTCCTACCAAGCTCTCTATAGTGTACATAAATATATCTCTTTTCATCTTTTTCTCTAACTTCAATAGAACCACAAATTATATTATTAAGTTGTTCTTCTAAATTATGTTTATAATGCAAAGTGTTCATTATTTCAACATTATTATTCATAAACATCGCCTCTTTCTTAAATATATTATACACCAAAAACAAAAAATGTGAAACATTTTCTATTACCTTTTGATATTTTGTTTCACATTTTTTCTCGTTCTTAAACTCTCTCATTGATAATGAAGAAAGTAAATTTACAGGAACAATACTACAGCCATCTCTTTCCTCTGCAACAGCAACATAAGCTTCAGGAAAATAGTCCCCTAATACACTAGCAGCATAATTAACATCCTTAATAGAACTTTCTAATAAATGTTTATTAACTTGCAAGTTTAACTCTTCGATTTTAGATTCATAATCATCCATAAATAACAAACACTCTAAATAAATATTTAAGTCCTAACTCTAAATCCAGTCATCATCTTTAAAACTCCTAACTATATCTCTAAATTCATCTCCTCTATCTTCACACTGCTTATATTGATCCCATGATGCCGATGCTGGACTAAGTAACACTGTATCACCATCTACTACAACACTATTAATATAATCCATCGCCTCATTTAAATGCTCATAAATAGTAGTCTTAATGCCAACAGTATCCCCATATTCTTTGACTCTATCACGACATTCTCCAATACCAACTATCTCTTTAACTGGACTAATAAAATCATCTAAATCATGAAAGTCCTGTCCTCTCTCTAAACCTCCAAGTATTAAGACAACATTTTTATCAAAAGCAGATAACGCTATCTGGGTACACTTAGTATTAGTCGCTTCTGTATCATTATAATAGTCTACACCCTTAACTTTATCTATAAACTCTAATCTATGTCTAACTCCTGTAAACGTTTTTAATACACTAACAATAGAATCATTATCAACTCCTACTTCTTTTGCAATCATCATTGCCCCTAAAGCATTTTCAACATTATGATTTCCCTTAAGTAAGAATTCATCACGATTCATAATAAACTCATCATAGTAATAAAGTTTATCATCAATAAAATATGCTCCATTTATTTCACGTTTAGAAGAAAAATATTTAACATTACTTTTAATATCAGCAGTTCCCTTCATTACCTCATCGTTTTCTATATTTAAAATAGCAATATCATCATCACGCTGATTAGCAAAAAGTTTAAGTTTAACTTTCTTATATAAATCATAACTACCAAAAAAGTCTATATGAGCTTCCGACAAATTAGTCATCAAAGCAATATGAGGTTTAAATTTATCCATATTAGCAAGTTGCTGACAAGATACTTCCATCACAATAATATCTCCATTCTCAAGCTTTTCTAAAAAACTACACAAAGGATAACCAATATTACCTGCTAAATGAACTCTCTTACCACTTTTCTTTATCATCTCATAAGTAAGAGTTGTAGTTGTTGTTTTACCATTAGTACCAGTGATACCAATCAAAGTAACATCAAGAGGTAATAATCTATAAGCCATCTCCGCTTCATTAATAACAGGTATTCCTAACTCTTTCGCTTTAATTACATATTTATGATCATTCCTAATACCAGGATTTTTAATAACATAATCAAAACTATCATCAAGTAAATCATCAGGATGACTATCAAAAATCATAGTAATACCAAGTCTCTCAAGTTCTAAGACTTTATCTTTATCCTGCTTATCACGACTACCACCATCATTTAAAATTATAGTATTATTATGTTTACTTAAATATTTACAAGCTTCATAACCACTACGAGCCATACCTAATATTAATATTTTCTTATCATCAAACATAAGTCCACCTCACTAACATTATACTAAATTATCAAAATATTTAAACCCTCTAATTGAAAAGTAAGTAATATACTGATATAATTTAAGAAGAGAAAGTGTAGGTAAAATATGAAAATAATAACTTTAGATGAAATAACTTTTGACAAATTTGCAAATAGTCATAAATATCGTAATTATTATCAAACTTCTGCCTATGGTCGTACTATTAAAAATCATGGATATGATATTCACTATATTGGTATTGTAGATGACTTAGGTAATTTATTAGGAGCTTCCCTACTCTTATATAAAGAAGTGTTAATGAATTACAAAATTGCCTATGCTCCTAGAGGATTTCTATTTGACTACACTAACATCAATAACTTAAAAGAATTTACAACTAGATTAAAAAAACTATTAAGTAAACAAGGCTTTATTTCAGTCACAATTGATCCCTATCTCCCTGTTAATGTTAGAGACAAAACTGGAAAAATAATGAACATAAATAATGAAGCTAATATTGTTCTAGAAAATTTAAAAGCTACAGGTTACAACTATTTAGGTCCTAATCTTTTCTTTGAAAGTAAAAAACCTAGATTTGAAGCTATTATAATGTTAAATAATGATATAAAATATATATATCAAAACTTTGAAAAAAGAGTAAGACATAAAATTAAGAAAGCTATTAGAAGTGGAGTAGAAATATATAAAGGTAGCAAAGAAGAATTAGAAATTTTTTATGAACTAATCAAAAAAAAGTATAATAAACCTTTAAATTATTACATAGATTTCTATAACAATTTTGAAAATAATATAGATTTATACTTCGCTAAATTAAATACAGAAACATTCGTAATAACCAGTAGACTCCAATATGAAAAAGAAATAGAAATGAATAATGATTTAGCCAATAAAATTCAAAATACAACAAACACAAACACCAAAAAGAAATTAATTAACGAAAAAATGGAATCTGATAAGCTAGTAAATACTTACAAAAAAAACCTTATCTGGGCAACTAATTTATTAAAAGAAAACCCTGATGGATTAATTATTGGAACAGCTTTAAATCTTTGTTATGATAATGTTTGTTATTTAATAATAGAAGGATTCAATCAAAGTTTTAAAGCCTTAAATCCAAACTATCTTATCAAATGGAAAATGATAAATGACTACAAAAATAAAAACTTTAAATACATAAATTTAAATGCTGTTAGTGGTGAATTTACAAAGATAACTAAATATAGTGGCTTAAATGAAATGAAATTAGGATTTAATTCCCTAATTACAGAATATATTGGAGAGTTTGAACTCATCATAAGTCCTCTACCATATAATTTATATAAGAATTTAAACAAAGAAAAGAAAAAATAAAAATATTCTATTTATTAGAATATTTTTTTATATCATCTTCATTAAAACAAATACTATCCATTACTTCATTAACAACATCTTCCCATTCTTGATATTGACCAATTGGAATATTGAATTCAATAGTCACAAGTTTATCTTCAAGAGTAAAGAATCTAAGATTATAATATGTATTTGCATCTGTCGCTACCAAACTAGCAAAAGTTTTATCATACCTTTGATAAACACCACTATCCAAAACAGTCATATTAACAAGGCCTGCTATTCTATTATTTAGATATTCTTCTAATTCATCATCAGTCATAGATTCATTAGTCGTACTAATAAAAATACGTTCTAAGTCATCATTACTTGAAAATACAAGTTCAGGACGATTATTATAATTATATTTCGTCTTTAAAGTTTCTTCATCCAACATAACAAAAGTATCAGGGACATTCAAAAAGAAACTTTGATCAACCCTATAAGTTTTAAAATTAACTTCTTCTCCGCCGATTTTAAATTTCTCTTCTTCTTGTTTACCATTATTATCATTACCAGATTGATTTTCATTATTGATAGAATCTACATTATAATCATGAACTATATTAGCAAGAAGAAAAGCCACGCCTACTATAACAATAATACCTAAAGCCCCTAAAATAATCTCTTTTCTTTTCATAATAAACACCATAATAAGTATATCATTTATAATAACAAACGTAAACTAATTATCTTTATTAGATACTCTAAAAATTCTAATAAGCCCTATCAAACTTGCTAAAAACTCAAATAAATTACTAATTGCAGAAACATAAGCACCAACAATAATATCGTATACATTACTTATAACTGCCACTAAAATTCCAATAAAATAAGTTATCTTTAAATTTCTTTGCCAAGCTCCATAAGTAAAAAGACATGCTCCCAAAATAGGTATAAAAGAATATAAATTTTCATAAGTAAAAATACCTAAGACTACAAAACTAAATTCTAAAAATATAAGAACAAAAACACTGCTAGACTTATTATTTTTCTCATCTACGCGAAAAATAAGCATCTTAATAGTTGAAATTAAAAATGCAGCCATCCCGCTATAAGCATGCAAAACTAAATACTGTAAACTATAAAATATATTTGCAATAAGCTGCAAATCTAAAAAACAAATTCGTTTTTTTTGTTGATAACTAATAACCAAAAATAGTAAAGCCAAAGCTCCAAAAATTTGTGCTAATACATTCATAAAATCTTTCCTTTCTAACAAATTATAACAAAGAACGCACAAAAAAAGAAGCCCTAAGGCTTCTCATTAAGTTTCTATTATCCTTCGATTTCAGAAACAACACCAGCACCAACAGTACGTCCACCCTCACGGATAGAGAACTTAGTACCTTTTTCAATAGCAATTGGGTGAATTAATTCAACTTCCATTGTTACATTATCACCAGGCATAACCATTTCTACACCTTCAGGTAAAGTGATTACACCAGTAACATCAGTAGTTCTGAAATAGAATTGTGGACGATAGTTACTGAAGAATGGAGTATGACGTCCACCTTCTTCTTTACTTAGTACGTAAACTTCAGCTTTAAATTTACTATGAGGTTTAACACTACCAGGTTTAGCAAGAACTTGTCCACGTTCAACTTGTTCACGAGAGATACCACGAAGTAAAACTCCTGTATTATCTCCAGCTTGTGCATAATCAAGTTGTTTTCTAAACATTTCGATACCAGTAACTACTGTCTTTTGAGTATCACGAATACCAACGATTTCAACTTCATCATTAAGTTTTAATGTACCACGTTCAACACGTCCAGTAACAACTGTACCACGACCTGTAATAGTGAATACATCTTCAATACTCATTAAGAAAGGTTTATCAGTATCACGTTCAGGAGTTGGGATCCATTCATCAACAGCATCCATTAAATCATAGATAGCTTGAACATACTTAGGATCTCCTTCAAGAGCTTTAAGAGCAGAACCCTTAATAACTGGAGTTTCATCTCCTTCGTAACCATATTCATTTAATAAGTCACGAACTTCCATTTCAACTAAATCAATTAACTCATCATCATCAACCATATCACATTTATTTAAGAATACAACCATACGAGGTACTCCAACTTGACGTGATAATAGGATATGTT
>CAMMWS010000017.1:0-31188 GCA_946500695.1 uncultured Mycoplasmatota bacterium
TAAAAAAGAATGCTGAAAATTTACTCAGCACCCTTTAATGTCGAAGAACCAAAATATTAAATTAACTTAAATGAATATTAGTAATCAAATTGTAATATATCAACTAGTAAAATTAAATATGTTATAGTGCCATCATCACCAGTGGAACAGGAACGAAACAAGCTTCATTTACTATTGAACTAGACAGTTAGTACTATGTAAAATGTTGTTAATACACTTGTAATTTAAGCTTCTTTTAATTATTATTAAGTTAGGTGATACTTAATGATATTAGATATAATAAGTAAAAAAGCAAATAAATATGAATTAACAAAAGAAGAATTAGAAACAATTTTTTTAGGGTATTTAAAAGATGAAGTTAAAGATTATCAAATGAGTGCTTTTCTAATGGCTATTTGTATTAATGATATGAGTGATAGTGAAATATTCGCTCTAACTGATATTTTTAATAAAAGTGGTGATATTTTAGATTTAAGTTTTATTGATGGTATTAAAGTTGATAAACATTCAACTGGAGGCGTAGGCGATAAGACTACTTTAATAGTAGCACCACTAGTAGCAAGTTGTAATGTTCCCGTTATCAAAATGAGTGGAAGAGGTCTAGGCTATACAGGTGGTACTATTGATAAATTAGAATCTATTCCTGGCTTTGTTGTTGATCTTAGTGAAGAAGAAATAAAAAAACAAGCTAAAGATATAGGAATTGTTATAACAAGTCAAACTAAAGACCTTGCACCCTTAGATAAGAAAGTCTATGCTCTACGTGATGTAACTGCTACAACAAATTCTATTCCTTTAATTGCTAGTAGTATTATGAGTAAAAAAATAGCAGGTGGTGCTGATAAAATAGTTATAGATATTAAAGTAGGTAATGGTGCTTTAATTAAAACTAAAGAAGCCGCTGAGCGCTTATCTAGTTTATTAATTAAAATTGGTACATATTATCAAAAAGAAGTTAGGACTGTAATATCTAATATGGATAGACCTTTAGGACATAACATTGGTAATAAATTAGAAGTTATGGAAGCACTAGATGTTTTAAAAGGAAATGTTAAAGGAGAACTTTTAGATTTGTCTCTTGAATTAGCTAGTAAAATGGTATCTTTAGGTAAAGGAATATCTGAAAAAGAAGCTAGAAAAGAAGTTACTGAAAATTTAGAAAATGGTAAGGCTTTAAATAAGTTCTTAAAATTTGTTAAATATCAACATGGAAATATAAATAATCTAAATATTGAAGCTAAAATATATAATATAAAAGCTAATAAGAATGGAGTCTTAAAAGATATTAATGCTTTAGCAACTGCTAAACTTAGTGAAAGCTTAGGAGCAGGACGTAAAAGTAAAGATGATAAAATAGATTATAATGCTGGAATAATTATTAAAAAGGACATTGGTGAAGAGATAAAAGAAGGTGATATCCTCGCTACCCTTTACACTAATATTGATGATCCTAAATTTAATCTTGAAAAAATATTTGAAATTTCTTAAAAAAGTATGAATTTATTAAATTAGTGTTAATTTATGATATTAAAAATACAAAAGTATAGGATAAAATTAGAAAATTACCTATACTTTTTTGATTGAAATTAGAAAATTGTCTTTTTGTATTAATTACTCCATTATGCTACAAATATTGTGAAGGGAGGAAGGTTATGGCAAAGAAACCAAGATTTATACCATTATTATCAGATACAACTGCCAAAGCCTTAATAAAAGATGAAAACTATAGGTGGTTTTATGAAAAGGTAATTAAATATCAAACAGGAATAGATTTAAAAGAATATAAATTAATAGATACAGAACTTAATACAGGTAATAAAAGATTATAGAACAGATTTAATATTTAAAAAAGGAAAAAATCTAGTTAATTTAGAATTTAATAAATTTGTCTATAAGTATACGTTAACAAAGAATAGATACTATGCATTAAGGTTAGCAGGATATGGATATTTATCAGGAGAAGATTATGAAGAAAGATATGTAATTCAAATAAATTTAAATAATAAGATAGTAAATGAGGGGAGAAAAGAGGATAGTATAATAAATTATAAGTTGCAAGATGAAAAATATAAAAAAGAATTAAAAAACATAAAAATAATAGAAATATATCTTTTAAATTATAAAGGGATAGTATATAATGGAACTAACAAGTATGATACCTACTTATCGATGTTAACAGCGACATCTTTTAAAGAATTAGAAAAGATAGTAGGAGATTTAGAAGAAGGGAGAACGATTATGGAAAAGTTAAAAGAATTAGGGTTAGATGATAAATATGGAGCGTTATATGATGCTGAGATAGTACATAAGAAAGAGATAAATTCTGCCAGGAATGAAGGATACAGTGATGGTAAGAAAGAAGGCAAAAAAGATGGTATTACCTTTGTTGCTAAGACAATGTTAAAATCTGGAGAAAGTATAAGTAAAATCAAAGATTATACTGGATTAAAAGAAAAAGATATTTTAAAATTAATTTAAATTTGTTAATAATAGAAAATATATAATTATAAAGTAATATTAGAAATAATGAATATAATATTTACTTATCAGTGTTGACAGTAGCATCTTTTAAAAATAGAAAAGATAGTAGGAGATTCAGAAAAAGATTATGGAAAAGTTAAAAGAATTAGGATTAGATGATAAGTATGGAGCATTATATGATGCCAAGATAGTACATAAAAAAGAGATAAATTCTGCCAGGAATGAGGGTTATAGTGATGGTAAGAAAGAAGGAAAAAAAGAAACTGCTAGAAATCTTTTAAAAGACAATATGTCAATTAATGCTGTAGCTAAATATACAGGTTTAAGTAGAAAAGAAATAGAACGCCTTGTCTAATAACAACTAATTTACATTCATATTATAATTTATCTAGTTAATATTTGAAATTTCTTGAAAAAAACACAGTCTTTTGTTATACTTGGTATAAGGTAAGGTGATTATATGAGCTCAAAGATGAATCAAAAAGCACAAATTAAAAAGAGTAAGACTAAAAGAAAAATGGACAAAATGGATAAAGCTATGAATGATGTAAAAAAAATAGGCATTGTTTCCTGCTGTCTAGTTGCAGTATTATTAGTAGTAAGCATTTTTATTAATCCTAAAGAAAGTTATGCTGCTGGTTTTTTGCAACAATTACCTGACAGCTTTACTTCAGGAATGTCTACTAGTGGTAGGGCTTTAATATCTGATATTTATTTGCCAAATGAGTTTTATGGGCAAACTTCATCTGGCGAAAGATTAAGTTTTATTTACTGTATGGATAGAAGATTAGGAATGATAGGAAATCATAACTATGTAAAAGGTAGTTCTGTAAAAGACCAAACTACTTTAACTGGTAGTAGCGATAATAGGACAAGTGATTATCCAGGACTAATTTACATTCTTCAAAACGATGAACCAACTAGTGATAGTTCTGTTAATTATTATTTAACCCAACTTGCCGTTTGGTGGTATATTGATAGAGCTAATGGCTTTAGTGATACTCAAAATTACACTACATATGATCTAAGTAGTGCAACAACATCAGAAGATGGAAAATTTGACGGTAGCAATTATAAATTTTACAACAACTTATCAGCAGCCGATAAACAAGCTATTAGAGCCGATAGTACTTATGGTCAAATTGTTGTAAATTTAGTAGAAGGTGCTGTTGCTAATGAAAATTCCTATCTAGTTAATAATGGAAACCAAGATGTAATAGTAGATACAAATAGTGTTACATATACAATGACAAATGATTATGTCGAGACAAGTTTAATTAGACCAATTAGTAGCAACTCAAGCTTTGAAAGTTATACAGTTCAAATTAATAGCTCAGTTGGAAATGTAGAGATTGTCGATGAAAATGATAACCCTATTGCTAGCAATTCTATAAGTGCTAATCAAGGATTTAAACTACGTGTTCCAATTGCAGATGTTCAAAACGAAAACTTTAAAGTTAATATTACAATCGTAGGATATTTTGCAGATCTATATGATGCCTTTATTTATAATCCAAATCCTACATATCACGAAGTACAAGTAGGATTTACAGAAGATTATACAGAAACAGACTGTACTAGTTCAGGAAATACTGTTGGAGAAAATGATGAAGGTGAAAGAGTATGTTTAGTTCGTACAGAACTACAAAGAGCTCTATTAGGGCTTATTGAAAGACCAACAACTCCATTAACTATAGATTTAGAAGCTCCAACTATTCCAACACCAGATACAAGTAGTACTTCATTCTTAGTTTATGGAATTGGAACTCTAATAATAATAGCAGGTATTGTCTTAATAGTTGTGGCTAAAAGACCAAAAAATGCAAAGAAAAAATAGAAACATAAAAAGCCAACTCTCTAAAGTTGGCTTTTTCTTCCTTATCATAGGAATATTAGTATTTATTAGTACCCCTTTAAAAAAATTAAAAGAAGAAGTCTTTGAAGAGATGAGACTGGCTATCTTTCAATTGAATATTAATGAAAATAATAACACAACTATTAATAATGTAAACACCGAAAATTTAACTGTAACTACTGAAAATACAGAAGAAGCAGAAGAAAATGATAAAAAAGCTAATTATTCATATATAGGAGAATTATCAATACCCAAAATAAAATTAAGAAGAGGATTTGTTTCTAAAGAGTCAAGATATAATAATATACAATATAATGTAACTATTGCTAACGAAGCAGACTATCCTGATGTTCCTATGGGTAATTTTATCTTAATGGCACACTCTGGTAATGCTTATATTTCCTTCTTTGATAAATTATATAGATTAGAAATAGGGGATGAAGCTAGCGTTAGTTATAATGCCAATACCTATAACTATCGCTTAACAAATATATATAATCAAGCTAAAACTGGAACAGTAGCAATCTATCGTGATCCTACAAAGAAAACATTAACTTTAATTACCTGTACCCATAATGATGATTATAATCAGACCATTTATATATTTGAAGAAATTTAAGAATAAAAAGGAGAATAAATATGGATTTAAGTTTAATAGACCAATTACTAACATTTATAACACTGCCATTTCAATCTTTTTTGACGATTGAGATACTTTTAATCTTTATTATTCTCTACATATTTGTACTTTATAACGAAAAAAGACAAAGTAAGAAAGTAAAAATAGCTTTAATAGCTTTAATAGTATTCTTTTTTTCACTATTAGTTTTCTATTTTTCCGAAGATATCATAAATGTTTTAGGTGAAATAATAAAAACCATAATGAGATGTTTCTATTTTCCAAATATTATTTTTTACATATTAACAGCTGTCATCTCATTAGTTTTACTAATATACACTATGCTAAAGAAAAATTTAATCAAACTAAATAGAATAATTACTTATACTCTTACCACTATTCATCTTTATCTATTTACTAATTTTATATCTCGCGCTATATCAATGAACTTAAGTCTAATAGACACTGCTAATATTTATCAACAAGATGATATGTTTGTCATAGTCTTAGCGAGCCAAATAATCTTTATAATTTTAATAATATATAAAATAATCTATCATTTTTGTTATATTAGACATGAAAAATTGAAAAATAGATAATAAAATGCTATAATGTCTAGGAGTGAGGTAATTATGAAGAAAACAATAATTAAGTTTAAAGATAAAATTATAAAAAAAATTAAAAAAATCAAAAAAGATAAATTAATAAGTAACTATTTTAAAGAAAATAGGCTTTTTCTTGTTTATATTTTAGTATGTGTACTTAACTCTACCTTACTAAGAATTTTTACTATGCCTACAATGGAAAATTATTTATCTATTAAGCCTATTGTAGCAGATCTTGCAATAGTAACAATTATAGGTTCATTTTCTTATTTGTTTAAAGGTAGGGGAAGATATACTTATCTATTAATATGGGCTGTCATTTTTACAGCTATTTGCACTATTAACTCTGCTTATTACACATTCTATACTTCATTTGCTAGCGTATCTATGTTATCACTCACACAATATATTGGTGAAGTAGGAGATGCTGTTGTAGAAAATGTTTTACAAATTAAAGACTTAGTTTATATCTTTCCTCTTATTTTTTTCATATATTATCATCATCGTCTTGTTAAAAAAGATAAATATAAAATTTATGTTAAAGAAACTAGAATTAAAAAGTTTAAAAATACAATTATAGCAGGAGGTGTAATACTTCTTCTATTTATCTTATCACTATCAAGCCTTGAAGTAAGCAGGTTTGTTAAACAGTGGAATCGTGAATATATAGTTATGCGTTTTGGTATTTATTTATATCAAGGCAATGATATCTTTGCAAGTATAGGCCCTCAAATTTCTGCTATGTTTGGTTATGATGATGCCAAAAAAGAATTTAACGAATATTATGAAGGTAGTCCCGATGAGCAAGATTATACTAATGAATATACAGATGTTTTAGAAGGACGTAATGTTATTGTAATACATGCGGAAAGCTTGCAAGGAATTGCTATAAATAGAACATTTAATGGTGAAGAAGTAACACCAAACTTAAATAAACTAATTAATGAAGGTTTATATTTTAATAATTTCTATTCTCAAGTAAGTGTAGGAACAAGTAGCGATACTGAACTTACATATAATACTAGTTTAATGCCAACTCAAAATGGTACGGCTTTCGTAAGCTATTTTGATAGAACTTATATTTCAACACCATCACTTATGAAAGAAAAAGGCTATTACACATTCAGTATGCATGCTAATAATGCTGACTTTTGGAATAGACGTGCTATGCACGACTCACTTGGTTATGATAAATTCTATAGTAAAGAAACCTATGAAGTAGATGATGAAAATGTAATTGGTCTAGGTCTATCAGATAAATCATTCTTTGCTCAATCAGTAGAAAAGTTAAAGAAAATAAGTGAAGAACATGATAAATATTATGGTTATATAATAACATTAACAAATCATACACCATTCTCTGATACCGATAAATATGGAGAATTCTCTGTTACTATGAAAACCACTATAACAAACGAAGATGGTACTACAGAGGAGATTGAAGCGCCATATCTAGAAGGAACTAAATTAGGTAATTACTTTAAATCAGTTCATTATGCCGATGAGGCTTTAGGAGAATTCTTTAGCGAAATGGATGAAGCTGGGTTACTTGATAATACTGTAGTTATCATTTTTGGAGATCATGATGCAAGACTTCCAAGAAGCGAATTTAACTTAATGTATAATTATGATCCAGCAACTGATGATATAAAAGATGAAGAAGATCCAACTTATGTAGACTATGATAGTTTTGATTACGAATTAGATCGTAAAGTACCACTTATAATTTGGACTAAAGATGGTGCTGTCCAAGGTGAAGTTAATTATCCAATGGGTATGTATGATGTAATGCCTACTATTGGTAATATGTTAGGATTCTATAATAAATATGCCCTAGGACATGATATTTTCCAAACTAAAGATGATAATATTGTTGTCTTTCCGAATGGTAACTGGGTAACAAACTTAATGTATTACAACAGTCAAAAAGGAGAATATAAACTCCTAAAAGATGAAATAATAGATGAAAATTATATAACAGAAAATAATGAATATGCTGAAAAATTATTAGGTATATCTAATAAAGCAATTGTCTTTGACTTATTCAATCCTAATAGTGAAGAAGAAACTGTATCTAAAGAGAATTAGAGGGGAGTAATATATGAAACTAAAGAAAAAAGTAAAAGTAATATTAATAATAGCGATTATATTAATAGTAGCAGGCTTAGGCTTTCTTGCTTACGAAAGCTTACAGCCAAAAAATGTTAGGACAGCAACAGTTGAAAATGAAATAGAAGAGTATGGTTATACCTTAAAATCTACAAGAAATGACAGATATAAAGAAATGTTTCAGGAATTAAAAGACATTTTAAGTGAAGATCCAGTTGACGAAGAAGCTTATCTTGAACAAGTTAGTAAAATGTTTATAATGGACTTCTATACTCTAAATGATAAACTTGCTAACACTGATGTAGGAGGAATTGACTTTGTTCATACAAATGCTAAAACTAATTTCCTAGAAAAAGCAGAAGATACAGTTTATAAATATGTAGAAAGTGATATTTATGGCACTAGAGTTCAAGAATTACCTGAAGTTACAGATGTTACTGTTGAAAAGATTGAAAATATAGAATATACTATAGGAACAGATGTTACTGATGATAATGCTTATCAAGTAGAAGTTTCCTTAAAATATAAAGAAGATATGGATTATCCTACTAAAGCTACACTTATCTTTGTACATGAAGATAATAAACTATCATTAGTTGAAGTAGAATAACTCATTTCTTCTTTTTCTTTTGAAATGGAGTGATATTAAATGGAAAGATTACAAAAAGTAATTGCAAATGCTGGGGTTGCCTCAAGACGTAAAGCGGAAGCTTTAATTAAAGAGGGTAGGGTAAAAGTTAATGGAAAAGTAGTAACAGAACTGGGCACTAAAGTAACTAATAAAGATATTATTAAAGTAGATGAAAAGCATATTGAAAAAGAAAAAAAGGTTTATTATCTACTTAATAAACCAAGAGGTATTATCACAAGCGCTAATGATGAAAAAGGAAGGAAAACTGTTGTTGATTTAATTCCTTGTCATGAACGAATTTATCCTGTTGGTAGACTTGATTATGATACCACAGGAGTATTACTACTTACTAATGATGGAGAATTTGCTAATATTCTTATGCACCCTTCTAATGCTGTAGAAAAAGTATATATTGTTAAAGTTAAAGGAATTATTAAAGGCGATGCTATTAATGCAATTAAAAATGGTGTAACTATAGATGGTATTTCTTATGAAAAAGCTAAAGTTAAATTAAGAAAAACAGACTATAAAACAAACACTTCTATGTTAACAGTTACAATACATGAAGGACGCAATCATGAAGTTAAGAAAATATTTGAAAGTGTTGGTTTCCCTGTCTTAAAGCTAAGAAGAGAGCGAGAGTTTATCTTTGATTTAAAAGGACTAAAAAGTGGTGAATATCGTCCTTTAACTCCAAAAGAAGTTGCAATTGTATATAGTTTAGAAAAAAATAAAGACTGATTACTCAGCCTTTTCTTCTATTTCAATTGCCCCAGTAGGACAAGATTCTGCAGCATCTCTAACTTCATCTTGAAGTTCTTCTTTGACACTAACAAATTCATCTTTTTCTTTATTTTCTTCTTCTACTTTAACTTCACTTAATCCATCATCATTAAGTTCAAATACTTCATCGCATATTTGGGCACAAGCACCACAGCCAATACAAGCATCTTTATTAACTTTTACTTTCATTTTCTGTCACCTCTCTTTAATTATATCTTATTTTTCTAATTTTGCCTACTTTAATTTTTTTAAATACTATGATATTATTAAAGTAATAGTAAAGTAGGTGATAAGATGGGACGAATGGAACGGTATGATAATTCTAATAAAGGCATAGTTAGAAGCAGAACTGAAAAAAATAAAGACTTATATAATGATTTAGGAAAACTAGAAAAATATACCACCATAACTGATGTATCAAAAATAGAAGCAGTTGAGTTAAATGCCGCTAAAAAAAATTATCGTACAAGAGAAGGTTATCACCAAATAAAAGATTATGATTTAAATATGGAAAAACCTCTTGTTAGAAAAGAGTTGGATGAGTTCAATTATATTTATAATACAGATGAACATAAGACTTATGATATTAATAGAGTCTTAGAAGAAGCAAAAGAATTAAGAGAAAAAGATAGTTTAGAAAAGAAAAGAAAACTTCATAATGAGAAATATAATATTTTGGAAAGTAGTGAAGAAGATTTAGAAAAGTTTAAAGAAGAAACAAAACTTCGTCATAAACCTATTGAAAATGAAGAAGAATTAGAAGAGTTAATAAATACTATTACTTCTAGAGAATTAAGAGAAGAAATAGATAAAGCAGAAGATAACACCAGTAGTCTTTTAAGTGATTTGATGGCAACTAATGTTAATGAAGAAGTGTTAAAACCAATAGCAACTAAAATAGAAGACGATAGTAAAAAAGAAGATACTAATAAGTTAGATAAAGTTAAAGAAAAGACTATGTCTTTATCTGATGAGATTGATAAATCATTCTATACTAAGAGTCTTGACTTAAGTGAAGAAGACTTTGAAACTGATGAAGAAGAAATTAAACCATCAAAACTAATAGGTTTTCTCAAATTTATATTTTCTTTAATCTTAATATTAGCAGTAGGTTTTGGTGTTTATTATGTGATTACAAACTTTTAAAAATGATTTAGATAATTCTATATCATTTTTTCTTATATCCACTTTAATTCTTATAAATTTTATGTTAAACTTTAAATATAGTTTGGGGGTGCCTGCCAGTATGAATTTAAACTTTGTCTTAAATGACTATGTTTTAATTTGGAACTTACTTTTTAGAGCATCTATTTCTTCTAGTATTCAAGATTTTAAACAGAAATTGTGGAAAAACTATCGTCACAGTTATAATGATTTATATAAAGAAGAAGAACATATTTTAAAAGATCCTAAAAATTATATTCCAGATGATGATGCTATTTTTGATATGGTAAAAGCAAGTGAAATGTATCAAGAAATAAGAAATGAAACTGAAAAATATAGATTAGAACTGTTACATACATGGGATACTTTAAAAAAAGATTTAAGTAAAGAATTAAAAAATATAATTAGATTTGATATTAAACTATACCATGTCTTAGTTGTAGATAAAAAGTTAGATATAATAGGAATGAGTATTCCGAAAAGTAAAAGAGTAAATACTATTACTTGGGGTAATAGAAGTGATAGTAATGATTATACACTTGCCATTATAAATATTATTGAACATATTTTAAGAAAAGAACTTGCTAATTATCAAGTTGAATATAAAGATATAGTAGATGCTATTATTGAACTAGCTATTGATAATGAATTGATATCAAGAGTACTTAAGAAAAGTGTTTATTTAAGAGGAGATAATTCTCTTAAATATTTAAAAAAACAATTATATCCTTATTTTCTAATGTATTTAGGATATTCTAAAGAAGAAATATTAAATAGAATGATGGAAGATAAGATTATCTTTGAACTTGATAAATATACTTATGAAAGAGGACTTGCAACCGTAGACTTAAAAACTTTTATTGACTTTTGTATTAAGAATCAAAAACATATTTTAAAAATAAGTGAACTAGAAATAATTTAAAACAGATGGAGGATATGCAGTATGGAAGGTAAATTGAATTTATTTTTAAAAAAAATTAATCTCCAAGATAACTATTTAGACTTTTTTAAAAACGCTACTTTAGATAAGATAATCATTAATAAAAATAATAAAAGTTTTTTAGTAAAAATGACAATTGATAAATATTTACCTAAAGATATATTATCTAATCTCTTAGAAAATAAAAGTTTATTATCTTCCGATTTAACTTATAACTTTACAGTTAGAAATCCTAATAATAGTGTTCTTTTAGACTATTATCCTTTCTTTTTAAATGCCTTAAAATCTAAAGATAAAATAAAACTAATAAATATATATCAAGATGCTCTTGTTTTTGAAGATAACACGTTAAGATTAATCGCTTATAACAGGAAAGAAGAAGATAGACTAAAAGAAATAAGTAATGATATAAATAATTTCTATCATAATATAGGTTTTCATGACTATATACCTGTTATTTTAAGAGAAGATAATTTAATAGAAGAAGAGATAACTAATGAATTATCTAATGTTACTATTCCTGAACCAATAAAAAAAGATGTTATTAAAGAAGAGACTAAACATTATAGTAATAATGGAACTCCTAGAAGAAGGAAAAGTACTGATGAAGGATGTATACTAGGTAAGACTATAGATAGTGAACCTATTAAGATGAGTCTTTTATTAGGAGAAGATAATGATGTTACAGTCGAAGGTTATATCTTTGGAACTGAATATTTTGAATCTAATAAGACTAACTTTAAGATTATTACTCTAAAAATAACTGATGAAACTGATAGTATTGCCTGTAAAGTCTTTTGTAATGAAGATGAAGAATATGCTAGACTTTGTAAAGCCCTAAAAGTAGGTACTTGGTTAAAGATTAGAGGCTATACTAAAATTGATAACTTTTCTAAAGATGAATTAGTACTTAATGCTAGAGATATTATGCCAGTAGAACATGAGGATGAAGAGATTACTGATGATGCGATAGAGAGAAGAATAGAATTACATGCTCATACTATGATGAGTCAGATGGATGGAGTAGCAGATGAAGTAAAACTAGTTAAGCAAGCGATGAAATGGGGACATAAAGCTATCGCTATAACAGATCATAATGGAGTTCAAGCTTTTCCTCATGTCTATAACTTAGTAAGAGATTATAATAAAGGGAAAGTTGATAAAGATCAGTTTAAAGCTATTTATGGAACTGAACTTGTAATGGTAGATGATAATGTGGATATTGTTATTAGACCTAATAAAGGAAAACTATTAGATCAAACTTATGTTGTTTTCGACTTTGAAACAACAGGTTTTAATGCCGGTGGTGCTGACTCTATTATTGAAATTGGTGCCGTTAAGATGAAAGGTGGAGAGATATTAGAACGTTATGATGAACTAATTAATCCCGGAAGACCTTTACCTGCTAAAATAACAGAGATAACAAATATAACAGATTTAATGTTAGAAGATAAAGATAATGAAGAAAATGCTGTTAAAAGGTTTATTGAATGGTTTGGTGACTTACCTATGGTCGCTCATAATGCTAAGTTCGATGTTTCTTTCTTAGAAATGGCTTATAAAAAATATAATCTAGGAGAGTTTAAAAATCCTGTAATTGATACCCTTGAATTATCAAGAACCCTAGATAATAACTATGCTCGTCATAGTCTATCGGCTCTAGTTAAAAGATATAATGTTCCTTGGGATGAAGAGAGTCATCATAGAGGAGATTATGATGCTGAAGGTACTGCTTTAGTTCTTTATAAAATGTTAGAAAAGCTAGATAGTAGAAATATAGAGACTATGGAACAATTATCTAATATAGTAGATTCTAAAGAAATGTATAAATATGGTAATACTAATCATATTAATATCCTTGCTTTAAATAAGAAAGGACTAAAGAATCTATTTAAAATAGTATCTTTTGCCAATACTACCTATCTATATAAGACACCAAGAATACCAAGAAGTATTATTAATGAATATAGAGAAGGACTTCTTATCGGTAGTGGCTGCTATGAAAGTGAAGTCTTTAAACAAGCTTCTAGTAAAAGTGAAGAAGAATTATCTAATATTATTAGATTCTATGATTATGTAGAAGTACAGCCACCAGAATGTTATTCTCATTTAGTTGAAACAGGTGACTTTGCAAATGAGGGTGAAGTAATTAGTAATATTAAGAAGATAATTGATACAACAATAGAAGCTGGTAAATTGATAGTGGCAACAGGAGATGTTCATCATTTAACAAGAGAAGATAAGATTTATAGAGAAATTATTGTTAATCAAAAAGTACCAGGTGGAGGCCGTCATCCTCTAGCAAGAGGTGGTATTAAAAATATTCCATCTAATCACTTTAGAACAACAACTGAGATGCTAGAAGATTTCTCATTCTTAGATGATGCTACTAGAAAGTTAATAGTTATAGATAATCCTAATAAAATCGCTGATATGACAGAGATTATAGAAGTTATTATTGAAACAGGAGGAATACCTTTCTCTCCTAAAATTGATAAAAGTGTAGAAACAGTTACTGACTTAGTCTTTACAAAAGCAAGTGATATGTATGGAGAGCCACTTCCTTATAATATTGAAGAGAGAATTAGTACAGAGTTATATGGAGATGGAGTTTTTAAAGCCGTAGAAGCTAAATTGAAAAGAGAAGAGCCTAATCTAAGTGAAGATGAGTTTAAGAAAAAGTTATTCGCTAACTTACATAGAACTCTTTTAAAAGGCTTTGATGAAGTAAAGACAGTAATAAAAGAAAATCTTAAAATAACTGATCCTGATATAACAGATGAAGATTTAGAGAAAACTCTTAAAAAGAACTTAGGTGGTGTAATAGGTGGAGGATTTGATGTTATTTACCTAATCGCTCAAAAGTTAGTTAAACATTCTAATGATGATGGTTATATCGTTGGTTCCCGTGGTTCTGTTGGTTCAAGCTTTGTTGCTACTATGATGGGAATAACTGAAGTAAATCCATTACCAGCACACTATCTATGTCGTAATAAAGACTGTAAGTACTCAGAATTTGTTAATGAAGAGGGAGTTCCTTATGGAAAAGATTATCCATCAGGTTATGACTTAAAAGATAAGACTTGTCCTAAATGTGGCGAGCCTCTAGGTAAAGAAGGACAAGACATGCCATTTGCAACCTTCTTAGGTTTCAATGCCGATAAAGTTCCTGATATTGATCTTAACTTCTCTGGAGAATATCAATGGAAAGCTCATGAATATACTAAAGTATTATTCGGTGTTGATAATGTATACAGAGCTGGAACAATTGGTACTGTCGCCGAAAAAACAGCTTATGGTTATGTTAAAGGATATTTTGAAGAACACGGTATTGAGGGAAAAAGAAGTACAGAGATTGAGAGACTTGCTAAAGGTTGTACTGGTGTAAAAAGAACAACTGGCCAGCATCCAGGAGGTATCGTTGTTATACCAGGATATATGGATGTCTTTGATTTTACTCCATTCCAGTATCCTGCTGATGATAATACTTCTCTTTGGAGAACTACTCACTTTGATTACCATGCTATTGACCAAGACGTTTTAAAACTAGATATACTAGGTCACGATGATCCTACCGTTCTTAGAATGTTGCAAGACTTATCTGGTATTGATATAACAACCCTACCAATGGATGATAAAAAGATTTTTTCTATCCTTTCAAGTCCAGAAGCTTTAGGGGTTAAAGAAGAAGATATACTTTGTCCAACAGGAACATTAGGATTACCTGAACTTGGTACAAGATTCGTTATAAATATGTTAGTTGAAACTAAACCTTCAACCTTTGCTGAACTTGTTAAAATATCAGGACTTTCTCATGGTACTGATGTTTGGGCCGGCAATGCTAGTGAATTAATTAGAAATAATATTGTCCCATTCAAAGATGTTATAGGCTGCCGTGATGATATTATGGTTAATTTAATGAACTGGGGTATGAAACCAATAAGAGCCTTTAAAATAATGGAGCATGTTAGAAAAGGTAAAGCGACTAAAGATCCTGAAACATGGAAAGGTATGGTCGAAGAAATGAAAGCTGCTAACGTTCCAGAGTGGTATATAGAGTCTTGTCATAAAATAAAATACATGTTCCCAAAAGCTCATGCTTGTGCATATGTTATGAGTGCTATTAGAATCGCTTGGTTTAAAGTTTATAAACCACTTTACTATTATGCAGCCTTTTTCTCAATTAGAGTAGATGACTTTGATATTGAGACTATGATAAAAGGTTATAATGCTATTAAAACAAGATATGAAGATTTAATGGCTAAAGGATTTGAAGCGACTAATAAAGAAACAAACATAATAGAGTCTCTTCATGTTGCTTTAGAGGCAACTGCACGTGGTATTAAATTTGCTCCAATCTCTTTAGAGAAAAGTGATGCGACAAGGTTTGTTGTTGATACCGAACATGAAAATACTTTAATACCACCATTTAAAACAATAGATGGTCTTGGTGTTACCGTTGCAAAAACCATTGTAGAAGAACGTGATAAACAACCATTCCTAAGTAAAGAAGATTTACAAAAACGTGGTAAAGTATCAAAGACACTAACTGATAAAATGGTAGAAATGGGTATAGTTAGTGAACTACCAGACTCTAATCAATTAAGCTTGTTTTAATTGACAAAGTAAGGAAAAAGTATTATAATATAGCCACATTCAATGAAGGAGGAATAAAGAATGGATAATAAAAATATGATGCAAATGATAGCAGAAAGTTGCGGTTCTTTTGAAACAGCTCAAGAATTTATATGCTATGAAAATATTGCTAAAGATATTACAAACTATGTAAATTATGGTATTGACGGTCGCCCATCTAATGATGAGGTAAGAGAAAGTAAAGAAAGAACTGTTAGACCTTTAGTAGATGCTTTATTTGATAGAGTTACTTATGTACCTCAATATTCTGCTGCATATCGAAGTGAACTTGTTAAATTAGGTTTACACACTGGCCACTTAGTTACAGAAAATCCTATTGATAATTGGTATAGTGACGCTCCATATGGTACACCAACTCAAGTTTTTGTTTATTATACTGCACCTGAAGAGTTAGCTACTAATATTCCTGATTATTTAAAGGAAAAAAGAAATAACATCTTAGAATCTTTAGATTCTAAAGTAAGATAAATACTTTTAGATACTTGTTATAAAGTAACAAAAATATGCTATAATATGACTACATTCAATGAAGGGGGAAATAAAGAATGGAAAATTTAAAATTTGTAGTATTTAATACTAATAGAGCATACGGTAATATGAATGCCGCTAAAGCATTTTATCCTGAAGGCATGAGTGCTGAAGAAAGAAATACTATAGCAAGAGCAAACAGATCAAAAATTGCTGAAGAAGTAGGATTCGATTTAAATCGTTTATTTATGACAGATCAACCTAAAACTCCAGAAATGGGAGGCTCAAGTTATACTGTAACAAAAGAAGATTTAGAAAACTGGAAAGATTTATATGCATATGGTGTTACGGCACATACAGCAAAAATTACACCTGATACTCCAGAAGTAGCAATTGGATTTAATGTATCAGGAGGAGCAAATATAGTAGCAATAAATACTAAAACTATGGAGGCAACTTCTACTTTCTGTAAAGTAGAAAACATTGATGCTAGAATACCAGAAACTATTGCGAGTGCTACTGGTGGTAATCCTGAAGACATAATTATTATTACATCGCCTTTTGACCATATATTACCTACATACAATGAAGATAAGAATTGGAGACCTGAGTGGCATAATGATAATGGCGTTTGGGATGGTGCATACCATAAGGATTCAGAAACAAATATTGGCTATTATGACCAATTAAAAGCACTAAGAAAACAACTACTATCTAGTGGTATTAAAGAAAATAATATCATCTGGGGTGCTGATTCTTATTACACAACAGATAAAGATGACAATTTCGTTTATCAGTCAAGTCAAAGAAGAAGGATGGTACCAGATTTAGCTCATCCAGGACAATTTTTAATTGATCCAGAAACTGGCACATATTTAAACGATCCAAGTCAAGATGGTAGGTTCATGCACGGCGTTGTTTTATTAGAAGAAACTAAAGAACCATATGCTAGTAAAGACATTAAAGTTTATAGTTATGGTTCAGCTAAAAGAAGATAGAGTCAAAAGTTTAGACTCTTTTTCTTTTTATATGATATTATAATAGAGAAAGAGGTATTTATAATGCAAAAAGTAACAGCTGTAGATAAAGAAGGTAATATTTTTCAAATTGAAGATGAAAGAACTGGACATAATGCCCTTGTTTATGAATTGTTTGAAGAGTTTTTAGAACCACTACAGGATGAAAAAATAAAAGGAGATGGCTTTATTCAAATATGGCCTAATGCTGGCCTTATTACTAAATATTTAGATATGATGCTTTATCTAGAAGAAATTAATGACAAAAAATCTATGGATAGTGTAACTTGTACAATTCCAGAAGAAATAAGTAGTAGTCAATTAAATTATTTTGAAGAAAATTATCTTGATAGAATCGCTCCTTTTCAAGGCCTTCATTATCATGATGATATGTTTAGTTGCGTGAGTGAAGAACGAGAAAGGGAACTTAGTGCCGAAGAATTATATGATACTTTAAAAGAAATGGTAAAATCAAAGACAAAAATGTAAGAAAAGAGTTAAAATTAAAGACTCTTTTTTCTTTTTATGATATACTCTAAATAGGAGGAAGTATGGAAAAAGTTAACCTAGATAAAGTAAATTACATACAATATGGTAATGCTAAAGGAAAAGATATTATTCTTTTACATGGTTGGGGTCAAAATATTGAAATGATGGAACCACTTGGTAATCCACTATCAAATAAGTATCACATTACAATATTAGATTTTCCAGGCTATGGTAAAAGTGCTGAACCAGATGAAGTTTGGACAGTATCTGATTATGCCAAACTTGTTCATGAATTAGTTCAAAAGTTAAAGATTAAAAAACCTACTTTGATAGGACATTCATTCGGTGGCAGAGTAGCGATAGTTTATGCTGCAACTTATGAAGTAGAGCGGGTTGTCTTATTTGGAGCTCCTTGTGTTAGAACCAAAAAAGGCTTAACCTTAAAAGAAAAAATGTTAAAGAAAGCAAAAACTTTACCTGGAATGGGTAAAATAGCAGAGATTGCTAAAAACTATATAGGATCAGATGATTATAAACATGCAACACCTAAAATGAGAGAAATCTTAGTTAAGACAGTTAATGAAGATTTATCTGATTATGCAAAAAAAATAACTGTACCAACTCTTCTAATATGGGGAGAGATGGACGAAGCAGCTCCTTTAGAAGAAGCTAAGTTATTAGAAAATTTACTTCAGGATGGTGCTTTAATTGTTCTACCTGGAACACATTATGCGTATCTTGAAAATTTAAGCAGGGTTATAAATATTATAAATAATTTTATGGAGGGATAAAAATGATTGAAATACTTTTAATTTTAGTTGCTATTATAGCAATTATTATCAAATCTAAGAAAAGTTTACACATGTTACAACAAAATCTATATAATGAAAACAACCGTTATGTTAAATGGGTTGTAAATAATAGTAGTAATTTCTTTTCTCTTGAGCTTTTAATAGTTTTAATTGTTGCAATAGCAAATGTTTTCTTAATTAACAATGATACTGTAAGCTTAGTTTTAAATGTAATAGCAATTATTTTATATATAGTTTATGCTATTAAATTTAGAACAAATTTAAAAAACGAACAAGTAAAGAAGCCTTTAGTAATAACAGCAAGAGTTAAAAGATTAATTGCAACTACAATTATTTTACATTTAATACCAATTGTATTGATAATAATCTATAGAGATAATTTATTAATTAGTCATTTCTTAATATTTATCTTTATACTTTTCGCTTATCTAAATACTTTTGTAATTTTACTTGCTAACTTTATTAACAAATATACTTTAGAAAAATATGTATATCATCATTTTAAGAGTATGGCTGTTAAAAAATTAAAAAGTATGCCTAACTTAAAAGTTATCGGTGTAACAGGTAGTTATGGTAAAACAAGTAGTAAAAACATCTTAGCAGATATTTTAAATATTAAGTATGCAACCTTACCAACTCCACGTAATTTAAACACTCCGTATGGTTTAATTATTACAATTAATAATCACTTAGATAAATTTACAGAAGTATTTATCGCTGAAATGGGAGCATATGTTAGAGGAGAAATAAAAGACTTATGTAATTTAGTTCATCCTAAATATGGTATCTTAACAAGAATTGGTACAGCGCATTTAGAAAGTTTTGGTAGTGAAGAGAATATTCAAAAAACTAAATTTGAACTTATTGAATCATTACCTCTTGATGGAATAGGAGTACTTAATAGAGATGATCCTAAACAAGTTAGTTATAAACTTAAAAATAAATGTAAAATTCTTTGGATAGGTATTGATGAAAAAGATGTTGATGTTCATGCTAGTGATATTAAATGCTCTAGTGTAGGAACAACATTCAATGTTACCTTTAAAGGTGATAAGAAAAAATATGAGTTTGAAACTAAACTATTAGGAAACCATAATGTTTATAATATTTTAGCAGGACTTGCTTTAGGACGTGAATTTGGTATTTCTATCACTAAATTACAACAAGCAGTTAGAAATGTTAAACAAGTTGAACATAGACTTGAACTTAAGAAAATGGGTTATTTCTATCAAATAGATGATGCCTATAACTCAAATCCTGTTGGCGCTAAAAGTGCTTTAGAAGTATTATCTATGATGCCAGGTTTAAAAGTAGTAGTAACACCAGGAATGATAGAGCTTGGTGATAAAGAAGAAGAGCTTAATAAAGAGTTTGGTAAACAAATTGCTACAATTAGTAAAGCTGACTATGTTGTTCTAATCGGTGAAAAGAGAACTTTACCAATTAAAGAAGGGTTAAAAGAAGCAAAATACAATATGGATAACTTAATTGTTTACAATGATGTTAAAGAAGCATATAATTTTATAAGAGGTATAAAGACTAAGAAAGAAATATATGCCTTATTTGAAAATGATTTACCTGATACATATAATGAAAAGTAGGAGGAGATAGAATGAAAATAAAATTAGGAGTTGTATTTGGTGGAGAATCTGTTGAACATGAAGTAAGTATAATTTCAGCTGTTCAAGCCATGAATAAAATAGACCAAGAAAAATATGATATTATTCCTATCTATATAACAAAAGATGGAGAATGGTATACTGGAAATATGTTAATGGATGTTGAAGTATATCAGGATTTAGATTTAATAAAGAAATATGCTAGTAATGTAGTATTATATAAAAAAGATGGAGCTTTTGTTCTTCAAAGCAAAGGACTATTTAAAAAGATTGTTACAGATTTAGATGTAATATTCCCAATTACTCATGGTACTAATGTAGAAGATGGTGTCTTACAAGGATATTTCCAAACAGTAGGTATTCCTTATGTTGGACCTAATGTCTATGCCGCTGCTGTATCACAAGACAAAGCTTATATGAGAGATATTTTCAAAGCTAATGATTTACCAGTTCCAAATTATATTTGGTTCTATGATACAGATTATAAGAATGATCCTGATGAAGTGATTAAAAGAGTAGAGAAGATAAAATACCCTGTTATTGTTAAACCTGCTACCACTGGAAGTAGTGTAGGTATCGGCGTTGCTAAAAATAAAGACGAACTTATTAAAGCTATTGAAGAAGCTATTACTTATGATAGTAAAATAGTAGTAGAAGAAGTAATTAAAAACTTAATGGAAGTAAATATTTCTGTTTTAGGTAATTATGAATCACAAGAAACTAGTGTTATTGAAGAAGTATTATCAAAAAGTGCTTTCTTAACATACGATGAGAAATATGTAGGTAGTGGAAAAGTTAAAGGTAAACTTGGCGCTAAAGTAACTCCATTAAAAGGTTCTAAAGGAATGGCTTCTGCCGATAGAAAAATACCAGCAGATCTTACTGATAAAATGACTAAAGAAGTAGAAGAACTTGCTATTAAAGTCTTTAGAGCTTTAGGAAGTAGTGGAGATGCCCGTATTGATATGTTAATTGATAGTAAAGCTAAAAAACTCTATGTTAATGAGATTAACTCAATACCAGGATCACTTGCATTTTATTTATGGGATCCTAAAGGAAAAGATTATACTGAACTATTAGATGATATGATTAGTATTGCTATTAAAGATTATAAAAAGCGTGAAAGTAAAACACATTCATTCAAAACAAATATCTTACAAGGATTCGCTCATAACGGTCTAAAAGGAATGAAAGGCAAATTACAAAATAAATAAAAATAAACTGTGCTAGATTACTAGTGCAGTTTTTTACGTTTATTGACAAAAGCATTATGGTTATATAGCTAGTATAAGAAAATAAAATATGTTATATTGATAATAAGGAGAGAGAGTTTTATGGAGAAAAAGAAAAACAAAGGATTAATAGCAGTAATTATTATATTATTTATATGTATTATAGGATTAGTATTTTACATCTTAGTAGACAAAGATATTATCAAACTGAACAATACTACTGTAGAAAATGAACAAGTAGAAGAAAATAATACTAGTGATGATATTGAAAAAGAAGACACAAGAGTAGAGCTTGATCCTGAAAATTCAAACATTAAATACTTATTTAATAATGCCCATTTTGGTGCCATTGGAGTAGATGCTCATGTTTATAGAGATGGTGGCTATAAAGTAAGTGATATGAGTGAAGAAGATAAAATTGCTTTATTAGGAAGACAATGGTACCCACTAGTAGAACATTATTCTACAGGAACAAGTCCTAATCTTACAACTACCTATTATTTAGATGAGGATACTTTAAAAGATGTTTATGAAAGAACTTTTGGACCAAATACGTACAGCACAGTAAGTCAAATTTATGATGGCTTATGTGCAACTTATACTTATGATGCTGCCAATAAAAGATATTCTCATACTGGTGAAGAAGGATGTGGAGGTACTACTGCTTTTAGTGTACATGAAAAAATAATAAGTGCAACTAAATATAGTGATAGAATAGAAATAGTGAGTGCTGTATTTTATCTAGATCCAAATAATCTATATAAAGATTACAATAAAACAACAATATTAGAAACTAATCCAGTTCCTTCAAATACGACATCTAATCAAGAAGAGAGAGAAAATATTTACAATCAATATATAGAAGATAATAAAGATAACTTAGAACAATATACATATACTTATACACTTAACAAAGATGGTTTCTATTATTTAACAAGTGTGGAAAGAACTAAGGCATAGAAAAAGAGACTATTGCAAGAAATAATTGCATAGTCTCTATTTTTACTTACAGTTAAAGCCTTTGAAACAAAGTTTTTAAGCTTTCTCTTTTTTTTACTTTTTGTAAATCTATAACAGTTGCATTAGCACCATATATTTCATTAATTAGGGAATTTTCAACCATAGTATTAACAGCTCCGTTAATAATAAAATTAGTACCATCAATTTCTACAACTCCACGAGCATAATTTGGTAACAATTGCCTTTGAGGGGAGATAATTCCTTTATTACCGAAAAAACCTTTTAATATATGTGGTACCATTCCATCATGCATATGGCCAGATACAACTAAATCGGTATTGTCTTGAATACAGCTGCCTTTTTTAGTACTAAGTTTAATAATAGATTGTGGCTCGTGTGTTAATAAGATGTTAAATGTATCATTGCTAAATAAATTACCATTATAATTTTCAAAAAATGCTCTTCTATAATCACTTGGAGATTCTAAATTCCTTCTTTTCTTTTTTTCATCTTCATAATAAGAAAAATTAGGAGAAAAAGCACTATAAGTAATATTATCGACAGTTATTTTTTCACCATTATGTAATAAATGAAAGTTAGATAATTCTTGAAGTGTTTCTTCTAATAACAAATAATTACCTTCTTCCCAGCCATGTTTCCCAAGTGTCATTAAATCATGATTACCAAAACTTACAAAAACATCTTTACCTTCTGCAAAGTCAGATAATGCTTTTAGTAAACCGTTTCTAAATTTATTATTTTTTAGTTCATTAACATCATTTACAATATCACCAGGTATTGCAATTTGATCAATTTCATCCATATTAACCGTTCTTTTTATCATTGATAAGTGTTCAAGTCCTACTTTTTTTGTTGCATGCAAATCTGAAAGACTAAGTATTTTTTTATTATTTCCAATTTTTTCCGTATTAATTGTAATATTATTGATGTGAGTCATAACATTTTCCCCCTCAGTCAATTTGCATTATTATATCGCATCTTTTCTTTTTTTGCAAACACAAAACCTATTAATAAAAGATGAATGATATAAAATCAATCCATCTTATCCAATTTTTCGTTAATTATCTTTAAATTATTATTAAGCCTCTCATCATTTGGTTCTATTTTTAAAGCTTTCTCTAAAAATACCTTACTAGCTTCTATCTCACCTTTATTATAGTAAGATATACTAAGTAAGTCATAAGGAGTATAATCAAAACTAAAGGTTTCATTAATATAACTCTTAGTATGGTCTTTAATATTTAAAGCTCTATTAACATAATTAATAACATTATCATAATCATTTAAAACATAATAGAGTAGAGCCATCTCCATATAAGGATCCCTTAAGTATGGTACTTCCTCAATCGCTTTCTCTAGCCACATTTTCGCTTCATCATATCTTTTTAAGTACTTATAACATCTACCAATAAATCTCATAGATGCACATCGCTCATCTTTCCAAGTAGCATTTTCTAAATTTAAATGTCTAATCAAAGTATCAATCGCTTCATTATATTTACCATAATACATGTATTCTCGCCCTAAGTAGTGCATATTTCTATCATCATTAGGGTCTTCTTCAACACTCATCTCTAATAGTGGTAGATAACTACTTCTAGATTTAGTTCTATCAGGATAGTGATTTAAAATGATATTGTCAGTAACACTAAATGTTTCTACACCATCATACTTTAATATCTCATGAACAGGATGATACCAAGAATATCCTAATCTTTTATGAATCTTCTCATAATAAAAGCTTATTATAGGATTATTGTTTTCATCTAAATACCAGTTATAAATATATCTTAGCCTTGTCGTATTATCACACCAAGCTTTTTCAAGTTCATCTCTCCATCCAGGTAGGAATACTTCATCTAAATCAGTACAAACACAAATATCAGTATCTAGTGGTACTAATTTTAGAGATTCATTTCTTGCTACATCAAATCTCCATGGTTCTATTTTTTTTATTTCAACATGTATCCCTTTTTCCGTAAGCTTTTCTACAGTATTATCAGTAGAACCAGTATCAAGTACATAAATCTCATCAGCTTCCTTCATAGACTCATACCATCTATCAACAAATTTCTCCTCATTTAAACATATTGCATAAACACATACTTTATATTTACTCATAAATACACCTCTATATATTGTATGTAATAATTATAAAAATGTAATAACTGCATATAAATATAATAAGGAGGAGTCTATGATTAAAAGAATAATTTATAGTTTATTACCCATAATAGGAGGAGTGATAGTAGGGTTAATTACATCAGGATATATGGATTATAAAAATATGGTAAAGCCACCACTAAGTCCTCCATCCTATATATTTCCTATCGTTTGGACTATACTTTATATTTTAATGGGAATCTCTTATTTTCTTGCCACTAAAGATAATGAAAATAATAAAGAATTAGACCAAATTTATCTTTTACAACTATTAGTAAATTTTATGTGGCCCATAATTTTCTTTGTTTTGAAAATGTATTTTACTGCTTTTCTTTGGATAATTTTACTATTAATATTAGTTATAGTTATGATTAAAGAATTATTAAAAGAAAACAAAATAAGTGGTTATTTACAAATATCTTATCTTATCTGGTTATTATTTGCAACTTACCTTAATATTGGTATATTCCTTCTCAATTAGTACAGCTTAAGCTGTTCTTTTTCTATATTGTTAAAAAAAACAAAATATCTTATAATATTGGCGGAGGTATAGATATGGATAATAAAGTATTAGAAATATTAGAAAGCAAAGAATGGAAAGACTTTTATAATTACTATTTAGATATAGGGTTCATAAAGCAAATAGGCTTATTTAGGTATGAAGATATTCATACTAACTTTTTAGTGTCTGTGTTAAAAGATGATAATATATATGGATATAATGATAAATCAATGAGATTATTTATAAAATTTATAAAAGAAAATTCTAAAGTAGAAAAGTATTTTAAAGATATAAATCTTTCAGAAGATTATAAAATTAATAATTTAGAAGTTACTCCTAGAATAACACTAGGTAAAGGGAAACCTGATATTTATATTACATTTGAAATCGAGCAGAATAATATTAATAAGAAATGTGTAATTCTCATGGAATTAAAACTTAGAAGTTATGAACATGATGAGCAAACTTGTGATTATTATATTAAAAACGAAGAACTTAAAGGTGACTGTCATGAAAAAATTTATATTTACCTAACTTTAAATAGAGATAAATGTTTTTGTCCCCATTATGAATTATTTACATATCAAGATTTAGCAGATAATATTTATTCAAAGCTTCCAAATGTAAAGAATGAAAAAGTAATTATTAGTATTAAAGATTATTTAAAATCATTTAATTGTTTATTAATGGAAGGATATTATAATATTCCACTTACTGATGAAAATACAAAGTTAACACTCAATTTATTAGAAAAACTAAATAGTTTTGATTCAATTAATATAAATAAACTTATAGAAGAAATATATAATTACAATGATAATAATTCTAATAACTCTATATCTAATAAAGACTTAATTAGATTATTCTCTAAAAATATAGATATGTTAAGAGATAAAATTGATAAAAAATATGATATTAGCTTTAACATAAATTATGCAAGAAATGGAAATTATATAAATGCAATAGATGAAGAAATATATAATAATTCAGAGTATATATATCATGTATTTGATAAGATATGTAAAGATTATAATTGCTCTTATGATGATTTAAAAAAGATAAATATAGGAAAAAATGGCTATCA
Organism: uncultured Mycoplasmatota bacterium; assembly: GCA_946500695.1. Taxonomy (GTDB): domain Bacteria; phylum Bacillota_I; class Bacilli_A; order RF39; family UBA660; genus Onthousia. The sequence goes on from CAMMWS010000017.1 coordinate 26,210, forward strand.
ATATCTTTATTCTAAAAATGAATATGTTAATCTAAATAGATATAGAGATTGTTATACTATAGATAGATATGGAAGTTTAATAATAAAGAATGAAGAATATTATTATTTATATCGTACTAATAGTGATGAGATAAGAATTTTAATCAATAACATTTATAGTGATAGTCGTTTTAAAGATTATAAAGAAAAAAATACATTTAGAATATTAGAGTAGTTAAAAAATAAAAAAGAGATGTTTAAAATAATTTAAACACTCTTTTTATTATGAATCACTAGAACCTGTAGGACCGGTAGGACCTGTCGCACCCGTTGGACCAGTTGGTCCCGTAGCTCCTGTTGCTCCAGTAGGTCCAGTAATACCAGTTGCCCCAGTTGCACCAGTAAGGCCACTAACTCCTGTAGGACCTGTTGGTCCTTGTGGGATACTTAAACTTAAAACAAAGTTAGGAGCAGTTCCTGTTATACTAGCAGTAGCAGTACTTCCTGGTGCCCCTGTTGTAACAGTACCTATAGTAAGATTTGGTGTAGCACCTGTCATTCCAGTCGCTCCCGTAGAACCAGTTGGCCCTGTTGGACCGGTAGGTCCTGTCATTCCAGTCGCCCCAGTAGGTCCTGTAGGACCAGTAGGACCAGTTGAGCCTGTAGGACCTCCAGCAGGACCAGTAGGGCCAGTTGGACCAGTAGGCCCTTGAACATAACAGAAACGACAACGTGGATGAGCATTATTATTGCAAGATTCTCCAAACATAGCAATTCTCCTTTCCAATATAGTTTATTCTTAATAAGAAAATAAGTTATTATTATAGTCTATTAAATGATATAATTGTAACAAAGGAAGGAAATTATTATGAAATTTAACAAATTAATACCAGAATTAAGTGTAACTAATATAGATAAAAGTAAAGAGTTTTACCTTACTCTAGGATTTAAAATAATGTATGAAAGAAAAGAAGATAAGTTTGCCTTTCTAGAACTAGAAGGTAATCAATTAATGATAGAAGAAATTAATGATAACTGGAATACAGGAGAGTTAGAGTATCCTTTTGGTAGAGGTATTAATATAAGTATGACTGTAAGTGATATAGATAACTATTATCAAGATTTAGTTAATAAAAATATAATCTTCTTTAAAGATATAATGATAAATGAATATGATGTTAATGGTAAAACTTATTTAGATAAAGAGTTTTTAGTAAAGGACCCTGATGGCTATTTATTACGATTTAATAATTAGAAAAAATATAAAATGGCCAAAATGTAAAACAAAATACAGCCAAAATGTAAAATGGTTATTAACAAAAACTTAAAAATTTGGTACAATTTATTTGGAAGGGAATAATAATGGAAAAATATTTATCTAGAATTGTAGATAAAATGTTACAAAACAAACTCGAATATATGGGAGCAGTTTTAATTGAAGGATGTAAATGGTGTGGAAAATCAACTACAGCAAAACAATTTGCCAAAAGTTATATTGAATTTCAAGATCCTGATAAAAAGATGCAATATGATAAAACAAATCAAACTAAACCATCATTATTTTTAGAAGGTGAAAAACCAAGACTATTTGATGAATGGCAAATGTATCCTGTCCTTTGGGATTCTATAAGAATGGATATTGATCATACAGGACTAAAAGGACAATATATTTTAACCGGTTCTGCTAGACAAGAGGAAGATAGTGTTATGCATACTGGAACTGGAAGAATTACAAAGTTACTTATGAGACCTATGTCATTATATGAATCTTTAGAATCTAATGGCAGTGTGTCTTTAAATGATATTATAAATGGCAAGGATATTTCAGGTATCTCAAAAATAGACTTTGATGGCTTAATCAATGCCATGATAAGAGGTGGCTGGCCTGAATCTTTAAATATTGATGGAGAAAATAAATATAAAATCTCTAAGGATTATGTTCAAAGTTTATTAAACGAAGAAATAAAAACTGTAGATGGTACCACCCGAAACACTTCAAAAATGAGGGCTGTTTTAAAGAGTATCTCTAGGAATATATCAACAAATGTAAGTAAAAGTACTATTTTAGAAAATGTTAAAACAGAATTTGCTAGTGAAGTTTCAAGGCCTACATTAGATGATTATTTAAATACTTTAGAAAAACTATATATATTAGAATATATTCCTGCTACAAATCTTAATTTAAGATCTAAAACTCCTTTAAGAGTTTCACCTAAACTAGAATTAGTTGATCCATCACTAGTAATAGCAACATTAAATTTGAAAAGAGAAGATTTAATAAATGATTTAAATTTTACAGGCTTCATCTTTGAAAATATGTGTATGAGAGATTTAAAGATATATGCTGATGCTACTGATGCAAGATTATCTTATTATAGAGATAAAAATAATTTTGAAGTAGATTGTATTTTAGAAACAGCTGATGGTAAATGGGGAGCAATTGAAATTAAATTAGGAGCAGGAGAGATTCCTGATGCAGTTTCAAATTTAACTAATTTTAAAGAAAATGTAGATACAGATAAATATAAAGAACCATCATTTTTAATGGTATTAACAGGAGCAGATTATTCATACAAACGAGATGATGGAATATATGTAGTATCAATTGGAACTTTAAAAGATTAAAAATAAATGATAACTATTTCTACTTATCAATTGCTATTCTAATTAAAATAGCAAAAATATTTTAGATAAATTTTAACAATTGTATCTTACTAAAACTATTGATATAATACTTATAGAATAGAAGGTGTTATTAATGAGAATTGGTATGATTATTTTATTTGCGATTCTTTATATTGCTTTAATCGCTTTATTTATATTAGGTTATAAAAAGAAACAAAAGAAAGTATGGGTAACTAGTTTAGTGTTATTTCTAATCGCTTTAGTTGCAACTATTATCATTACAAGCATCTATGCTTGATTTTTTTGTGATTTTTTAGTATAATAAGCCTCACTAAAGGGGTGTTAGGAGTGTACTTAATAACTGAAGAAATAAAAGAATCTAAAAACTTTCAAATACTATCTAAAGTGTTTTCTTATCACTATACTCATAAAGATAATTTAGAGCCTATTATTTCATATGATGAATTTAAAGAAATATTAACAAATTTTATTGAAGAGATTATGAACGATTATTTAATAAAATCTGGCAATATTAATGAAAAAGGAAGCTGCGAAATAGTTACTTTTAATGGCAGAAGAGCTGGTGACTGTATAAATACTAAAAATAGATTAGATGAAGAAGTTGTAAAAAATGTATTTTTAGGTAATATATGTGAATTATTTAATATTACTCATGAAATTATTCATTTTAAATATAATGTTGATACATTTAATGGTAAAATTAATAAAGATATTATGAAACACCTAAAGGAATATTTAATAGAAGATGATGTTATGAATGCAGGTTATTATTTCCAGTATGATTATTATATTGATAATTATGATTTTATTTCTACAGAAAAACTAGCTAATATAGAAGGGATTAATCTTCTATTAAAATTATTTAAAATGATGAAAATAGAATTAACAGATGAAGATATAGATAAATTAGATAGTTTTCGACTTATTGAAAAACTTAAATATGAAATTAATCTTAGAAATTTCACTGGGCATAAAAAAATTGTAAGCTCTTATTTGAGCTATGAAGAAGCATTTGATTTTTTAATTAAAGATCATCCTGAATGGTTAGACCATAAACAATTACAAATAGAGTATTATAAAGATGATGAAGGAAAAGTTAGGAAAAGAACATCTGAAGAATTACAAAGCCTTTTAGAAAGAGAAGAAGATGAAGAAACTAGAAAATATATTGAAAGCCTTTTAAAACATAATAAAAGAAACACTTATGATATTAATGAGCTTTTAGAAATAACAAGAGATAATAATAAAATGTATAGATAAGATGTTGTAATCAACTATAATATATATGAGTTTTTTTGTTAATTGAATGCTTATTTTTTTCAATATAAGCAAAATCACGAAATGGGGGGTGTTAGGAGTGGATTTAATAACTGAAGAAATAAAAGAATCTAAAAACTTTCAAATATTATCTAAAGTTTTTTCATATCACTATGTAAATAAAGATAATTTAGATCCTATTATTTCATATGATGAATTTAAAGAAGTATTAATAAATTTTATTGAAGAGATTATGAACGGTTATTTAATAAAATCTGGCAATATTAACGAAAAAGGACGCTGTGAAATAGTTAATTTTAACAAAAGAAAAGCTGGTGACTGTATAAATACTAAAATTAGATTAGATGAAGATGTGGTAAAAGATATATTTTTAGGAGATTTAATTATGGTTACTCCTTATCATGAGCTTACTCATTTTAAGTATAATGTTGATATTGCAAGTGGTAAAGTATATGGAAATCTTGTTAGATATCTTAAAGAATTGTTAATAAGAAGAGATGGTATGACTTACATAAATGGATATGATGATTTTTATTATTTTCTTAATTATGATTGTATAAGTATTGAAACACTTGCAAACATGGAAGGAATTTATAACCTAGCAAAAATATTAGATATGATGGAAATAGATTTAACAAAAGCAGACCAATTAACTTTAATCTTGTTACTGAAACATAATGTATCTTTATATAATAAACATTTAAGAAATTTAACATGTAATTTAAAATCTAATCTTTTTTATCAAAACTTTGAAGATTTTTTTGATTTAATAGTTGAAGATCATTCTGAATGGTTAGACTATAAACAATTACAAATAGAATATTATCAAGATGAAGAAGGAAAAGTTAAGAAAAGAACATCTGAAGAATTACAAAACCTTTTAGAAAGAGAAGAAGATGAAGAAACTAGAAAATATATTGAAAACCTTTTAAAAAACAATAAAGATAAAAAAGAAGAGAAGTTTAAACAAAAGAAATATGATTATAATAAGTTATCTAAAATAACAAACGTTAATAAATAAAAAATGGTTCTTTGTCAAATAGTGTTGGTAGACAATAATTTGATACAAGGAATTG
>CAMMWS010000018.1:0-30061 GCA_946500695.1 uncultured Mycoplasmatota bacterium
TTACTACTTCTCTATATGTTTTTATTTACATCCTATATATGTTTCGCGTGAAACAATGTATATAAGTACTAAAATAATACGTTTCTAATACTCACTTCTATCTAAATTATTTCCCGGGAAATAATTTTACTACTTCTCTATATGTTTTTATTTACATCCTATATATGTTTCGCGTGAAACATTGTATATAAGTACTAAATAAAGTGTGATTTTAATACTTACTTCTATTTAAATTATTTCCCGGGAAATAATTTTACTACTTCTCTATATAGTTTTTATCCACTTTCTTTATATGTTTTATGTAAAACATTACATATAAGTACTAAAATAATATGTTCTAATACTCACTTTTATCCAAATTATTTCCCGGGAAATAATTTGGATAAAAAAAGAAGAAATTACTCTTCATTAGTATTTTCTTCTTCTCCTTTATCCACAACTGTAACTGTGGCAACCTTTTGCTCATCCTTCAAATGAATCAATCTAACTCCTTGTGTTGCCCTCTTTAAAGTAGATATCTGTTCCATTGGCATTCTCATAACAACACCACTATCTGTAATAATCATTACATCTTTCTTATCACTTTCATCGGCACCAACACAATTAAGAGAAATCATAGAACCATTCTTATCTGTCATATTTAAAGCTTTAACACCTTTACTTCCTCTATGAGTTAATCTATATTCATTAATATTTGTTTTTTTACCATAACCATTTTCAGTAACAATTAACACTTCCTGGTTATCAGTAACAACATTTGCACCTACAACAATACTTCCATCAAGATCAATACCTTTAACACCAGAAGTACCACGACCCATAGAACGTATTTCACTTTCTACAAATCTTACCATTCTTCCATTACTTGCACCAATTATTACTTCATTTTCGCCTGTAGTCTTATCCACAGCGATTAACTCATCATTATCTTTAAGCACAATTGCTATTTTTCCACTCTTACGAATATTATCGAATTCTTTTATCTCCGTACGTTTTACTAAGCCATTTTTGGTAACAAACAGTAAATATTTATAGTTTTCCACAGAAGGGCCTAAGCAAACTATCGAACTAATGTTCTCGCCGTTTTCTAGTGATAATAAGTTAACCACTGGTAGACCTTTAGATTGACGACTAAACTCTGGAATCTCATATCCTTTAAGTCTATATACTCTTCCTTTATTAGAGAAGAATAAGATATAATCATGTGTTTTCATTGAAATTAAATGCTTAACAAAGTCTTCTTCATTTGTAGCCATTCCTTTAATACCAACGCCACCACGATTTTGACTCTTATAAGTGTCCGCTCTTAATCTCTTAATATAACCTTTATTAGTTAAAGTTATAATAACATCTTCAACTGGAATTAAAGACTCATCTTCAATATATTCAATCGCTGTCATATCAATATTAGTTCTTCTATCATCACCGTATTTATCTTTAATTTCTAAAAGTTCTGTCTTAATAACATTAAGAATCTTAGCATCACTACTTAAAATATCTTTTAAGTTTGCAATTAATTCAAGTAAATCATTAAGTTCATTTTCAATCTTTTCTCTTTCTAATCCAGTTAATCTTCTAAGTCTCATCTCTAAAATTGCATTCGCTTGAATTTCACTCAAACCAAACTTGCTCATTAAGCCATTTCTAGCCTCTTCATCAGACTTAGAACCTCTAATTAACTTAATTACTTCATCAATATGATCTAATGCTATCTTTAAACCTTCTAATATATGAACACGTTTTTCAGCATTATCTAAATCAAATTTAGTTCTTCTAATAATAACTTCTCTTTGGAAATCAATATATTTTGCAATAATATCTTTTAAACCTAATGTTTTAGGAACCCCTTGGTCTAACATTAAGAATATTATTCCATAACTTGTTTGAAATTGTGTATGTTTATAAAGCTTATTTAACACAACTTGCGCATTTGCATCCTTTTTCAACGTAATAGTTATCTTAATACCATCTTTTAAATCAGAATGATAATCAGAAATACCTTCTATTGTCTTATTATGAACAAGTTCTGCAACTTTATTTTTTAATTCAGAAGTATTAACACCATAAGGAACTTCATCAATAATTATATATTGTCTACCATTTTTTTCTTCAATTTGTGCCTTACTTCGAATAGTAATAGTTCCTCTACCAGTCTCATAAGCCTTTTTAATACCACTATTTCCAAGTATTGATGCTCCAGTTGGAAAATCTGGACCTTTAATATATTGCATTAAACCATCAACATCAATATCAGGATTATCAATGTATGCAACACAACCATCTATAACCTCTTTTAAGTTATGAGGAGGTATATTTGTTGCCATACCAACTGCAATACCAGTAGTACCATTAACTAAAATATTAGGAAAACGTGATGGTAAAACAACAGGTTCTTTAGAAGACTCATCAAAATTTGGTTCAAAATCAACGGTATTTTTATTAATATTTCTTAATAACTCAAGCGAAATCTTTGAAAGTCTAGCTTCGGTATAACGCATCGCCGCAGCCCCGTAACCTTCAATATTACCAAAGTTTCCATGTCCATCAATTAACATATATCTATAAGAGAAATCTTGAGCCATTCTAACCATCGCTTCATAAATTGAACTATCACCATGAGGATGATAATTACCCATAACCTCTCCGACTGTCTTAGCACACTTCTTATGAGGTTTATCAGGAGTATAACCAGACTCAAACATTGAATATAAAATACGACGATGAACAGGTTTTAATCCATCTCTTAAATCAGGTATCGCTCTTGATGTAATAACACTCATTGAATAATCAAGAAAAGAATCTCTTACCTCTGTTACAATATTATTCTGTTCTAATCTATCCATAACTTACCTCCCTAAACATCTATTGTTGCATATGGAGCATTTTTTTCAATAAACTCACGTCTTGGAGCCACTTCTTCACCCATAAGCTCTGAAAATACTTCATCCGCTGCAACTGCATCATCTATTGTAATCTGTCTTAAAACACGTTTAGTAATATCCATAGTTGTCTCATTTAATTCTTCAGCATCCATCTCTCCTAAACCTTTCATACGAGTAATTTCATATTTTGTATTAGGAGCAAGTGTTGCCAAATATTCAGCACGTTCATTTTCATCCAAAACATATTTACGTGTTTTTCCATGTGTAATTCTATAAAGTGGAGGTTGTGCCGCATAGACATGACCTTCTTCAACAATTGGCCTAAAGAAACGATAAAATAATGTTAAAAGTAAAACTCTAATATGTGAACCATCAACATCAGCATCGGTCATTATAATGATTTTATTATAACGAAGTTTAGAAATATCAAATTCTTCCCCTATTCCTGTACCAAAAGCTGTAATAATAGTTCTAATTTCTTCATTAGATAAAGCCCTATCAAGTCTTGCTTTCTCAACATTTAAGATCTTACCACGTAAAGGTAAAATCGCTTGTGTCATACTATTTCTTCCTTTAATAGCAGAACCACCAGCAGAGTCCCCCTCGACTAAGAATATTTCACACTCTCCCGCATCTTTACTCTTACAGTCATTAAGCTTACCCCATACATTAGTCATATCTAAGTCACCCTTACGACGAGTTAACTCTCTTGCTTTCTTCGCTGCCACACGTGCACGTGATGCAGTTATACACTTTTCTATAATAATCTTCGCTTCCTCAGGATGTTCTAATAAAAATCTTTCAAATGGTTCTGAAAAAATCTTATCAGCAACACTTCTAACCTCACTATTACCAAGTTTTGTCTTAGTTTGACCTTCAAACTGTGGATTAGGATGTTTAATTGATATTATCATTGTAATACCTTCTTTAACGTCATCACCAGTTAAAGAATCATCTTTATCTTTTAATAAATTATTATTTTGTGCATACTTATTTAAAATTCTTGTTAATGCACGTCTTACACCATCTTCATGAGTCCCACCTTCTGGTGTTGTAATATTATTAACAAATGAATAAATAGAAGCATTATATGACTCATTATATTGTAAAGCTACCTCTAATGATATATCTTGCATAACTCCAGTTATATCAATGATTGTAGGATGTATTGGACTCTTATTTTTATTAAGCATCTCTACATACTCACGAATACCACCTTCATAATGGAAACTATCTTTCTTAGGATCTTCTCTATCATCATATAAAGTTATACGAAGTCCTCTATTTAAAAATGCTAACTCACGAAGTCTTGTCTTTAAAATATCGTAATCATATACTGTTGTTTCTGTAAATATTTGATCATCTGGTTTAAAAGTAACAGTAGTACCAGTTCTATTAATATCACATTCTTCTATCACTTTTAAAGCTTCTACAGGCTTACCACCTGTTTGATATCTTTGGTAATATACTTTTCCACCACGATAAACTTTAACTTCTAACCAATCAGATAAAGCATTAACTACACTAGCACCAACACCGTGTAATCCTCCTGATACTTTATATCCTCCACCACCGAACTTACCTCCGGCATGAAGCACTGTATAAACGGTCTCTACTGTACTTTTACCAGTTTTAGGATGAATATCAACAGGAATTCCTCTACCATCATCTTTTACAGTAATACTATTATCTTTATTAATAGTTACCTCTATATGTGTACAATATCCTGCTAAAGCTTCATCTATAGCATTATCAACGATTTCCCATACTAAATGATGAAGTCCTCTTGAACTAGTAGAACCTATATACATACCAGGTCTTTTTCTAACAGCCTCTAATCCTTCAAGTACTTGTATTGCTGAAGAATCATAATTATTTTCTACCTTTTCTTCCATATTCTAACTCCTTTCAATTTCTCCATTATTAACCTTAAAAATAACTGCATCTTTTAAAGTTTTCTTGGAAATATTCTTTAAATCAGTAGTTGTTATAATACTTTGAATATCTTCACTAACATATTTTAAAAGCTTATTTCTCTTATTTAAATCAAGTTCACTAAAAATATCATCTAAAAGAAGTACTGGATTACTACCATTATTTTCTTTAAAGATAGGTATAGAAGAAAGTTTATAAGCCAGCACAGCACATTTTTGTTGCCCCTGTGACGCATAAATCTTCATATCAGTATTATCATCCATAAGAAAACAAAAATCGTCTCTATGAGGCCCAAATAAGGTCATTCCCACACTTAACTCTCTCCTATAATTTTTCTTATAAGTATCCCTCAAAACTTCTTTTAAACTTTCTAAATCATAAGAATCAATAATTATATTAGGTTTATAAAGAATTTTAATAATTTTATTATCATCAGTAATATTATTATAAACTTCACTAATATAACTATTAATAAGAGATAAATAATTATATCTTTCTTGATAAATCAAAATAGCTTTTTCTACTAACTTATCTGTTAAAACATCTAAATATGTTCTATCAGCTATAGAATTAGTGAATAATATTTTAAGATATTCATTACGTGTTTTTAATATTTTATTATATTCATTATAAGTAATTAAATAGGAATAAGAAATTTGTGATAATGTTATATTAAGTAAATTTCTTCTAATACTAGGTGATCCTTTTATAATATCTAAATCATTAGGTGTAAAAACAATAATATTTAAATTAGAAAGGTAATCAGCATATTTTTTAACTTTTTTATCGTTTACAAAGATATTTTTATCTTTTTCTAAAAATTCTATTTTTAAATCTTTTATTTGCTTATTATTTATAACTCTACCTTCTATTATAGCTTTCTTTTTATTAAACTTTATAACATCGCTATCTAAACCATTTCTAAAAGATTTAGTTAAACCTAATATAGCAATAGCTTCTAATATATTGGTCTTTCCACTAGCATTATTTCCAATAAAAATATTCATCTTACTACCTAAAGTAATATTAAATCTATTATAATTACGAAAATTTGTAATTTTTAAAGACCTAACTATCATAATTAATCAAAAAAACGTCCATATAATCACCTACACCCTATTTTAGTACTCCTATACACGCAAGAATATTATATCATATTTACCCCCAAATAAACAGAAAAAAAGCATTTATTTTGCTTTTTCTTTTCGGTTTCTTAAAATAGATTCTAATCTGCTTGCTCTCATGATTTGATTATTAAAAGAATTATAAGAAATATCAATTGTAAGTATCTTACCATTTTTAAATTCTACTTCAGTTTTTGTACTAGTAATTTTACGATAACTTTTAACATTTTTTAAAGAAATCCAACTACAATTATTATCTTGAGGACTAGTTGTAGGAAAAAATATTAAGTTTCTTGTATCTTCTACCATAATTGGCAATTTATAACCACTATTTAATATCTCCCCTGCTCCTATCTTTCTTCCTTCATAAGAACTTCCAAAATATTTACAACTATAATCTACAATCTCCAAAGGTTTCATTTTAACCTCATAATTACAGTCATCTTCAACAACAACAGACTCCCATATATCACTAGGCATAATTGCAAGCGTTTCATCATTAATTTCATAATCTTTCATAAAAATCCCCCTTCAAAAGCAATTTCTTGCTTTGCTATTAGTCTACTATATAATATTGTCGAAAAAGGAGTTTTTTTGTCACAAAAATGAAAAAAAAGTAAAATTTTCTTTACTTTTTTTATTTTAATACGTTCTAATAGGTAAAACTAATTGAGTTAGGCTATCATCTTCTTCGCTTTTTAATAATATTGGTTTTATCTCTCCAACAAAATGCAACTCAACTGTTTCAGTATTAAAGGATTTTAAAGCATCCATCATATATTTAGAACTAAATGATACTTTAACATCAATATCTTGATCTTTACTAATAACCATCTTTTCTTCTACCCTACCAATTTCAGCACTAGAAGATTTCATAATTAAATTATTTCCATTAGTCTCAAGTGTAACAGTATTTTTATCTTTATCACTAGTCAAAATACTAACTCTATCTACAACATCATAAAAACTATTAATATTAAAATGAAGTTTAACTAAATAGTCTTTAGGTAATAAGTTAGAAGTATTAGGATATGTTCCATTAATAAGTCTAGATTGAAATAAAAGGTTTTGATATTTAAATAAAATTTTATTATTAAATATATGTATTTCTATCATATCTTCGCCATCATCAATTATTCTTGTAAATTCTACTAAATTTCTGCTAGGTATAACAATATTTTGATTTTCTTTACTACTCTTTTCTAATTTTATAACCTTTCTAGCTAAACGATATGAATCTGTAGCATTACATTCTAACACATCACCTGTTATATTAAAGTTAATACCATTTAATATAGCTTTATTTTCATCAATAGATGTAGCAAAAGCTGTTTGATTAACAATTTCTTTTAATACATTAGGAGAAAGTTCTATATGACTCTTGCTCTCACCTAAATCAATATTAGGATATTCAGTTTCACTAATACCATTTAAATTAAACTCACTATTTTCTGTATAAACTAAAATTTTAAGTTCATCTACTACTTCTATATTAATATATTTATCTGGTAATTTTCTAACAATATCAGAAATATATTTACCTTGAATAATAATACTACCCTCTTCTTTTACTTTAATAACTTCCTCATCATCACAATTTATAAAGGTCTGAATAGTAATATCATTATCACTCGCTGTTAAAACTAATTTTTTACTAGTTAATTCAAATTTAATACCTGCTAACACAGGGATAACATTCCTACTAGATATAGCCTTTGATACTTTATTTAAAACATCCATTAAAATTTCTTTTTTTATTGTAAATTTCATTATTTATTCCTTCTTTCTTATATATATTTATAATTATAGAGTGGAAAAAGTGGAAAACTCTAATTTTCTCTTATATTATATCATAAATTTTATTAACAATTGTTGTGGAAAAAAAGTTTAAAACTAAAAATTATCAACATCTATGGTTTTAAATCATTTTTCAATTTTTTTATAATAGCAGCCAAATCACTATTATTTTTTATTTCTTGTTCGATTTTCTCAACCGAATGCATAACAGTAGAATGATCTTTTCCCCCAAATTCTGTTCCAATTTTTGGAAATGACTCACTTGTTAATTTTCGACATAAATACATAGCAATTTGTCTTGGGAAAGCTATATTACTACTTCTTTTCTTACTTCTTATATCTTCAACAGAAATTTGAAAGTACTCAGCAACAATTTTTTGAATTCTTGTAATATCGTTTTTTTCACTCAATCCTTTACTAATAAAGTCTTTAAGAGCTTCAATAGCAAGATTAATATCTATCTTAGCCCCGCCCATAATCGTAGAATATGCAACAAGTCTAGTAATAGAGCCTTCTAATTGCCTAACATCACTTCCCATATTAGAAGCTATATATTCTATAACATCTTCAGGTATTTCTGTTTCAAAATTTCCTGCTATTATCTTTTTTCTAAGTATTTCTTTTCTAAGTTCAAAGTCAGGTGGATAAATATTAACAGTAAGACCCCAGCAAAACCTAGTTCTAAGACGTTCTTCTAAGAGCTTTAAATCATTAGGTGACCGATCAGATGAGATAATAATTTGTTTAGAATCATTATAAAGATTGGTAAATGTATGGAAAAACTCTTGCTGAGTTTGTGTAGCTCCACCTAAGAATTGAATGTCATCTATTATTAAGACGTCAATATTTCTATATTTATTCTTAAAAAAGTCTATGTAACTAAAATTAGTCCCCTTCTCGTCTTTCTTATTAATACCAACAAAATCATCTCTGAATTGATCACTTGTGACATATAATACTCGCCTATTAGAATTGGAGGCGATATAATTACCAATCGCATGCATTAAATGAGTCTTTCCTAACCCACTATTACCATATATAAATAAAGGGTTATACATCTTACCTGGATTCTCAGCGACAGAAAGTGCCGCTGCCTGAGCAAATTTATTACTATTACCAACTATAAAGTTTTCAAAGCTATATTTTGGATTTAAATTAGATTTATCTTTAAAGGATTTAGGAACCCCTTCTTCTAAAGTAATTTCTTCTTCTTTATTTTCTTTTTCCACTTTTCTGTTATTAACTTCATCTGGTAGTAGAAAATCTAAATCAAAATTAGTCCCTGTAACTTTATTTAAAGCTGCTCTAATAAGTTCAAAATAATTATCAGACAAATGCTTCTTATGAATTGACATAGGTACTTCAATAATAGCAACACCATCATTTAATTCAATAAGTTTAACATCACTAAACCAAGTGTCGAAAGCTAAGGATGAAAGTTCATCTTTTATTTCTTTTAGAACATTTTGCCATAGAATTTCGACATTCACCCTATCACCTCCCACCTGAATTTCCTAAATTACCATTATAATACTCTAAATTTGTGGAAAAAGAAATAGTATTTTTCATTTTTTTGCTTTTCCACAAATTTTCGACAAATTTCTCCACAGTTCAAATCGACAAATATCAACAAAAAATAGAGTTTTCCACATTTTCCACAAATTTTAAATTCACAAGTTAATATTTCTTTTCCACACCATGTGGAAATAGTGGATAAAGATATTTTTAAAACTTATAGAAATATAAAATTCAATATGATAAAATAAAAAAGAGAGGAGAAATACTAATTATGGAATATTTAGGTGAATTCACATTAGAAGAAATAGAGAGAATAAAAAGAAGAGCATGTGATTCAAAACTTAATGAAGAACTTGGTATTAAATTAACATATGTTGCTCCTTTAAAGTCATTAGGAAAAAACGATGATTTATTTCAAGGATTTATCTTTAACTATAATAATAATGATGATACAAATGAGAACGAAGATAAAAAAAGGTAGAAGTCGGTAAAATAATTTCTTGACAAAGCCATAATACAACTATTATAATAATGTAGATTTCAAGTCTGGAGGTGTTAATTGTGAAAAGAACATATCAACCAAACCAAAGAAGAAGAGCAAAAAAACATGGTTTCTTCGCTCGCAAAGCAAGTGCTGGTAATATTTTAAACAGTCGTCGTAAGAAAGGACGCAAAGAATTAGTAAAATAAAATTCACTGTTTTTGCAGTGTTTTTTTAACTTTAGGGACGTGATTAAATGAACAAGAAGTATATCGTAAAAGAAAGTAGAGTCTTTGATGAAATCATAGAAACAGGAAAAAAAGTAAAAAATTATAACTTTATTATATTTTATAAAGAAAAAGAAGAAACTCCTACAAAGTACGGAATAACAGTTCCAAAAAAAGTAGGGAAAGCTCATATTAGAAACAATTTAAAAAGAAAAGTAAGGTCTATCATAAGAAACTATAAGAAAAACTATGAAAAAAACTATAATTGTATTATAATTATAAGAAATAGCTGCTTAAATTTGTCATATCAAGAATTATCTAGCAGCTTACAATATTTATTAGATAAAATTAAGTAAGGAGCATTATATGAAAAAAAGAAAAATAAAATCAAAAATACTCATTATAATAATGTTATTATTTTTAGTAACAGGATGTCAGACAACCTTAGTTAATGAAGATAATGAAGCGGTACAAAATCCAGAAACAGGCCAATCATTAACTGAGAATATCCTTTGCCAACCAGAAAATGAGCAAACAAGAAAATTATATGAAGAAAATGGCGTAGACTTAGATGAATTACCAAAATGTTCAGAATTTACCCCAGGTTCCACAGAATATGATGGACTATGGACAGGAATCTTTGTTAAACCACTTGCATTTTTAATCTTAACATTAGGTAAATATATTGGTTCATTCGCTCTTAGTATTATCATTATTACTATTATAATAAGGTTAATATTATTTCCATTTACAAGAAAGATGGCTGTTCAAAGTGAAATGATGAAAAAAGCTTCTCCAGAACTAGCTAGAATTCAAAAGAAATATGAAGGTAAAACAGATCAGGACTCTATGTTAAGACAAAATCAAGAAATGATGATGGTATATAAGAAATATAATTTTAATCCTTTAACCAGTTGCTTAATTTCTTTTATTCAACTACCATTATTATTAGCATTCTTGGAAGCCATTAACAGAGTACCAGCAATTTTTGAAGAGAACTTCTTAGGAATTCAATTAGGAACAACCCCACTAGTAGGATTTTCAAGTGGAACATTCTATATGTATATAATTCTTCTAGTTATTATTGGAGCATCTACTATCTTTATGTTTAAAACCACAAATACACAGGGTAGTGATCCATCAATGAAGATGATGCCAATAATGATGAGTGTTATCATTATCATAACAGCATTCTTTATGCCATCCGCTTTAGGTATTTATTGGTCAGTAGGTAATATCTTTGCTATAGTCCAAAATATTGTTGTTAAAAGGGGGATGGAAAAGCATGGTAAATAAGCATATTTATACCGGTAAAACTTATGAAGAAGCAGTAGCCAAAGCTAAAATAGATCTACAAGAGCTAGAAGAAAATTTAATTATAAATAAAAAAGAAGAAAAGAAAAAATTACTTTCTAAAAAAACTGAAATAGAAGTAATAGAAAAAAGAGAAGTAAAAGAATATTTAAAAAGACTAATTAAAAGTCTTCTAAAAGATATGGGATTTGAAGTAGAAATAGAAATAACAGTTAATAATGATACCCCAACATACAGATTATATTCTACTAATGATGCTTTATTAATAGGAAAAGATGGTAAGAATTTAAAAGCCTTAACAACAGTAGTCAATGCTATTATGACTAAAGAAATAAATAGTAATTACCGTTTTTTAATAGATGTCAGTGATTACAAAGAAAGAAATGATAGAAAAATAGAATCTCTTGCCAAAAAATTAGCAAGAGAAGTAAAAGCAACTAGAGTAGAAGTAAAAATGGATTCTATGAATTCATATCAAAGAAGACTAGTTCATAATATTTTAAATAGTAATAAATATGTATATACAGAAAGTGTAGGGGAAGAACCTAATCGTTGTGTTGTTATAAAACCACGTGATTAGGTTTTTTTGTAAAGTTTTGACTAATTTAAAAAACTTTCCTTAATTAACCTTTACAGTCTTAAAAAACCTCAATATAATAATAAGACTGAAAAAAGGAAAGGAAGGTGTTATATGCAAGAAATAGTATCAGAAAATATAAATGATTTAGAGTTTTTAAAAATGACTTTAGAATTAGAAATAGCAAAGATACAAAATACTTTAGAATCTTTAACGAGATTTCAAAAAGTTCAAACATATATAGGGTTAGATAGAAAAAGGAAAAATCTTAAAAAAAATAATGTATATAAAGACCCACAAAAGGCAGAAATTAAGGATAGAATAGAAGAATTAATTAATGCTTATGATGAAGTAAAACAATATTCTGAATGCTTAAAAACATTAGAATTTTATCAAATAAATTTACAAAGTTTAGATGATTTTATCGCCGTAGAAGGAGTTATATATAATAAGGAAAAAGAAAGAAAAGAAAAAATGCTTTATTCTCCTAAAACAGCTTTAAAACATTTATTAATAATAAAACAAAGCGAAGGTTTACCTTTAGAAACAACTCTTGAAGAGTTTAATAATTATATAAATGCTGTAAGAATATCGCTTCAAGATTATATACACTATGATAATGACAAAGAGGTTAATCAAATTTTAGGTTTCAAAGTCTATGAAAATCCTCATAATTATGATATAAGAAATGTTGAAGAAATACCAATTATAGATCAAATATCTTTAACAAATGATAATAAATTATCAGTAAGAGAAGAAGAAGCTTTTTATGGAACAAGAGCCTATAAAACCTTAGGTTTAACAAGACAACAAGACCAAGTAAAAAGAATAGGAGAAAGGAAAAATGCAAGATACAATAGTAGCAATATCAACTAAATTAGGAGTTGGAGCTATCTCTATTATAAGAGTAAGTGGTAATAATTCCATCTCTTTAGTAAATAAAGTCTTTAGAGGAAAAGATTTAACCAAAGTAGAGTCTCATACTATAAATTATGGGTTTATTAATAATGGTAAAGAAGACTTAGATGAAGTCTTAGTAACTGTGATGAAATCACCAAAAACATTTACGAGAGAAGATGTTGTTGAAATTAATTGTCATGGTGGTATTGCAACAACTCTTAGTATTCTTGAATTATTAATAGAACAAGGTGCACGTCAGGCCGAAAAAGGAGAATTTACTAAAAGAGCTTTTCTTAATGGCAGAATAGATTTAACTCAAGCTGAATCAGTAATGGATTTAATAGATAGTAAAACTGAAAGTAGTAGAAAGCTAGCTTTATCATCCCTAGAAGGTTCTCTAAAAAAATATATTAATAGTTTTAGAGATAAATTAAAACATGTTCTAGCAAACATTGAAGTTAATATAGATTATCCTGAGTATTATGATATAGAAGAAGTTACTAAGAAAGAATTAAAAGAAGTAATAACTAATCTTGAAAAAGATTTACAAAACTTAGTAAAAAAGTCAGAAGAAAGACAAATTATTAAAAATGGTATTAAGACTATTATTATAGGTAGACCTAATGTAGGGAAGAGTAGTATCCTAAATAGATTTCTAAAAGAAGATAAAGCTATTGTTACAGATATTGAAGGGACAACAAGAGATATCGTTGAAGGTAGTATTACCTTTGATGGCATAGAATTATCTTTAATAGATACAGCAGGTATAAGAGATACTGACAATCTAGCCGAAAAAATAGGAGTAGAGAAGAGTTTATCTTTAATAAACAAAGCTAACCTTATTATAGTAGTACTAAACTCTAGTGAAAAGTTAAATGATAATGATAAGTTCATCTTAGATAAAGTAAAAGATAAAAATCCAATTATAGTTTTAAATAAGAATGATTTACCTAAGAAAATTGATACAGATAAGTTAGACTTTAAACATATTGTAAGTACTAATACTAATAGCCTAGATGGAATAGAACCATTAAAAGAAGAAATAAAAAATATGTTTAAACTATCTGAGATAAAAGAAGACGATTATACTTATCTTGCTAATGAACGTCAGTTAAGCCTAGCTAAACAAGCTTTAAAAAGCTTACAAGATGCTAAAGTTAGTTTAGATAAAGATGCTCCAGTTGATATAATAGAAATAGATTTAAAAGAAGTATTTGAAATATTAGGATCTATTACAGGGGAAAGTTATAGCGATGAATTATTAGATGAATTATTTGCAAATTTTTGTGTAGGAAAATAAGAAAGTTGGGATGTATAAATGAACTATGAAATAATTGTGGTAGGTGGAGGCCATGCAGGAATAGAAGCTTGCCTTGCCAGTGCCAGACTAAACCATAAGACTCTTTTAGTCACAGGAAATATAGATAATATTGCCGATATGCCATGTAATCCTTCTATAGGAGGACCTGCTAAAGGAATAGTCGTAAGAGAAATAGATGCCTTAGGTGGCGAAATGGCTAAAAATACTGATAAGAGTTCTTTACAAATGAAATTGTTAAATACCAAAAAAGGGCCTGCTGTTAGAGCTTTACGTGCTCAAGCAGATAAAGTTATCTATAAAGAAGAAATGTTAAAGACTCTAAATAATCAAGATAACTTAGATATTAAAGAAGGACTAGTAAAAGAACTTATTATAAAAGATAACAAAGCTAGTGGAGTAGTATTAGAAAGTGGCGAAGAAATAAGTTCTAAAGCCGTTATCTTAACAACAGGAACATATCTAAAAGGAGCAATATTAGTAGGGGACAAAAAGACTGCAGGTGGTCCTCATGGTGAAAAAGCTAGCAACTATTTAAGTCCTTTCTTAAAAGATTTAGGTTTTAATATCTTAAGATTAAAAACAGGAACTCCTCCACGTATTGAAAAGAGTAGTGTCGATTTTTCTAAAATGCAAGAAGAATTAGGAAGTAGTGAAAATATAACATTCTCATATGACAACACTACCGCTCTTGCTTATAAATACCAACTACCTTGTTATCTAATTTATACAAACGAAACAACTCATCAAATAATAAAAGAACATTTAAATGAATCTAGTATGTATGGTGGTTATGTAGAAGGAGTAGGACCAAGATACTGTCCATCTATTGAAGATAAAGTAGTTAGATTTAGTGATAAAGAACGCCATCAATTATTTCTTGAACCAGAAAGTATTTACTATGATGATTTATACCTTCAAGGTTTTTCTACTAGTATGCCTCACTATGTTCAAGAACAAATGGTCCATAGTCTTTCTGGTTTAGAAAATGCTAAGATATTGAAATATGCCTATGCTATTGAATATGATGCCATTGATTCTAAACAAATAAAACCATCACTTGAAACAAAGATAATTGAAAATCTATATACCGCAGGCCAAATAAATGGTACTAGTGGTTATGAAGAAGCCGCAGGACAAGGCTTAATCGCTGGAATTAATGCTTCTTTAAAATTAGAAAACAAAAGTCCTTTGATTTTAAAACGTAACGAATCATATATTGGTGTATTAATAGATGATTTAGTTACTAAAGGAGTAAAAGACCCATATCGACTTCTAACTTCACGTGCTGAGTATCGTCTTCTTTTAAGGGATGATAATGCTGATTTAAGACTAAGAGAATATGGGCATAAGATAGGATTAATTAAAGATGATATTTATGATAAATTTCTAAAGAAAAAACAAGATATAGAAGAATTAACTAACCTTTTAAAAGAAACAAAAATTACTCCTAAAAAAGATATAAATGATATTTTAATAAAATTAAATACATCACCACTTAAAGATAGTATAACTTTATATGATTTATTAAAAAGACCAGAACTATCTATAGAAGATTTAACTAATTTTAAAGAACTAAATTATAATAAAGAAATATTAAAAGAAGTAGAGATAAATATTAAATATGAAGGCTACATAAAAAAATCTATGGATGAAGCTAAAAGAATGTTAGAGTTAGAAGGTAAAAATATTCCTGAAGATATAAATTATCAAGATATTCCTAATATTGCCAGTGAAGCTAAAGAAAAATTAGAAAGTATTAGACCTATAACTTTAGGACAAGCTAGTCGTATTAGTGGTGTAAATCCAGCCGATATAGCTGTACTTTCAGTTTACTTAAAGAAAAGGGGAATCTAAATGACTATAGAAGAATTTATAAAAGAAGTAGAAAAACTAGGCTTCAAAGTAACAGATAAAGAATTGTCACAACTAGATATTATTTATAAGACTTTAATAGATACTAATAAAACTATGAATCTAACAAGAATAACAGATAAAGAGGATGTCTATCTAAAACATTTTTATGATAGTTTGACTCTAGCAAAAGTTTATGATTTAAACAAATCTCAAACTCTTTGTGATATAGGAACAGGAGCAGGATTTCCCGGTTTAGTTTTAAAGATATTTTATCCTAATTTAGATATAACTTTAGTTGATTCTCTTCAAAAGAGGGTTAATTATCTTAATAAATTAATAGAAAAGTTAAATTTAAAAGGCATAAAAGCCTATCATAACCGTGCTGAAGATTTAATAAAAAAAAGAAAAAAATTTGATATTGTAACTGCAAGAGCGGTTGCAAATCTATCTAAACTTCTTTTATGGACAATGCCATTAATAAATAAAAATGGAAGTTTTTTAGCCATGAAAGGTAATGTAGAAGAAGAATTAACTCTTGCAAAAGACATTATGAAAAAGAATAATTGGTACGTTAATAAAAAAGAAGTATTTCATTTGCCTAATAAAGAAGATATAAGAACAATTTTAGAAATAAAAAATAAAGCCTAGCAAACTAACAAGAATAATGATATAATGTCATTAGTAGAAAAATAAAAAGAACAGAATAAGAGGGGATAATTATGGATAATAAGGAAAATGAAGTAGTATATTTACATTTAGATGATATAATTCCTAATAGATTTCAACCACGCCAAGTCTTTGATGAAAAAGCTTTAAAAGAATTAGCGGTATCTATCAAAGAACATGGAGTTATTCAACCAATAATAGTTCGTAACATTGGTAATAAATATGAAATAATAGCAGGAGAACGTCGTTATAAAGCCTCTGCCATGGCAGGACTTACAACAATACCAGCGATTATTCGAAACTTAGATGATAAAGAAAGTAGTAAAGTAGCACTTCTTGAAAATTTACAACGTAAAAATTTAAATCCTATTGAAGAAGCTAAAACTTACCAAAAAATTCTTGAATTAGACCAAATGACTCAAGAAGAACTTGCTAAAACAATGGGAAAAAGTCAAAGTGCTGTTGCTAATAAATTACGTCTTTTATCTTTGACAGATGAAGTCCAAGATGCCCTTTTAAAAGAACAAATTTCTGAACGTCATGCCAGAACACTTCTAAATGCTAAGGATGCTGACACTCAAAAGAAATTATTAAAAGAAGTAATTGATAATAAATTAACGGTTAGAGAGCTTGAAGAAAAGATAAATCCTAAAGATAAAATAACAGAATCAGATTTTGATAAATTATTAAATCAATCAGAAAATCAACCAACCACCTCTATTAATGCAACTATTCCGAAAGTAGAATCACTAAATATAGATAATCAAGCTATACCAACTCCACCTTCAACAAATGATTTTAATAATAGTGTAGGAATAGATTATTCGACACCACCATCTTTCATTGATTATGATGTTCCTAATATCAATGATAATTTAGAAAGTACAGCTACAAAATCTATTGATATAAACGCTATAAAAGATAATGCCAAAGATATCAATGTAGAAAAACCAACCACAGATGTTAATGAATTTCTAAAAGTGTCTCCAACTACTTCTACAGAAGACCCTAAAGAAGATATGGGTGGCTTTAAGTTTTTTTCTCCAATAGATGATGAACCTAAAAAAGAAGAACCAAAGCAGGAAACAACAACTTCTATGTTTTCAGCACCTGCTCCAACCCAATCCCCTGCTCCAGCTAATAACACTTTTATAAATGATAATCCATTTAATTTAGGAGGAGAGACAAAAGACTTAAAAGACTCAACCAGTACATCTATGGATAGCCTTTTAGCAGGAGTTAATAATCCTAATATTAACAATAAAGAACAAACCCCAAATATTCCTCAAGTAGATACATTTAATAATCCTTTTGCTCATAATCCAATTTTTGGAGATACCATAAAAGCACAAGAAGCATCACTTGCTAACACTAAACCTAAATACAATTTAAATGAATCTATAAATTTAATAAGAGAAACTCTAAAGAAAATAGAAGAATCAGGCTTTAAAGTAGATAGTGAAGAAACAGATCTTGTTAATAATTATCAAATAACTATAAAAATATCTAAAGAAAATAATAACAGCTAAAAGTAGAGTAAAATCTACTTTTTTAGATAAATTTCTTTTCATAATAATATATTTTTGATACAATAAATAAGACAAATAAGAGAAGAGAGTGATAATATGGCAAAGGTAATTTCTTTGGTTAATCAAAAAGGTGGAGTAGGAAAGACAACAACAAGTATTAACCTTTCTGCCTCTTTAGCATTCCTTGGTAAGAAGGTATTATTAATAGATTTAGATCCCCAAGGAAACACTACAACAGGTGTTGGCATTAATAAAGGGGATATTAATTTAAGTATTTATGACGTTTTAACAAACAAATGTAGTACCAAAGATGCTATGTTAAAAACAAAATATAAAAAATTATATGTATTACCTGCAACTATAAATTTAGCAGGACTTGATATTGAACTACTTGAAAAAAGTCAAAGTGAACCAGGTTTTGCTAAAGGAGCTCAGTTAAAATATCATCTAAAAGAAATAGAAGATGAAAACTTTGATTATGTAATAATAGATTGTCCTCCATCATTAGGGCTAATTACAACTAATGCCTTAACTGCAAGTGATTCAGTAATTATACCAGTTCAATGTGAATTCTTTGCATTAGAGGGAATTATGCAATTATTAAACACAATACGACTAGCTCAGAAGCAATTAAATCCCAATCTTGATATAGAAGGAGTTCTATTAACGATGTTAGATTCAAGGACCAATCTTGGCTTTGAAGTGGTAGATGATATTAGAAAATTCTTTAAAGAAAAAGTATATAATACTATTATACCAAGATTAATCAGATTAACAGAAGCACCATCACATGGAGAGCCAATAATAGTCTATGACCCAAAAAGTAAAGGCTCTGAAGCATATCTAAACTTAGCAAAGGAAGTGATTGATAGAAATGGAAAATAAAAGGCGTGCTTTAGGAAGAGGTCTTGAAGAATTATTTAATAATGAACCATTAAATATGACAGAGGTAGAAGAAAAAATAATTACCACAACTCCAAAAGACCAAATAGTAAATCTAAATTTAGACGAATTAAGAAGTAACCCTTATCAGCCTCGTAAAAACTTTGATGAAGAAAGCTTAAATGAATTAGCTTCATCAATCAAAGAGCATGGTGTTTTTCAACCTATAATTGCTAAAAAAAGTATCAAAGGTTATGAAATAATAGCAGGAGAGCGAAGAGTAAAAGCTAGCAAAATAGCAGGACTTAAGACAATACCAGCTATCATTAAAGACTTTAGTGATGAAGAAATGATGGAAATAGCACTTCTTGAAAACTTACAAAGAGAAAACTTAAGCGCCCTAGAAGAAGCAGAAGCTTATAACGCTCTAAAGACAAAGTTAAATTTAACCCAAGAAGAATTAGCAGCAAAAGTTGGAAAATCAAGAAGTCATATTACTAATATGTTAGGCCTTTTAACCTTACCAAATGAAATAAAAGATGAGGTAATGAAAGGTGAAATAAGCATGGGTCATGCTAGAGTCTTAAGTAAACTAGAAGATAAAAATCAAGCGATAAGTCTAGCCGATAAAGTAATAAATGAGAACCTAAGTGTTAGAAGATTAGAAGAATTAACTAACTCTAAAGAAGAATTCCATCGTAAAAAAGAAATAACTCCTAAGAAAACAAATTCAAAAGATAATGAATATTCTTATTTAGAAAGTGATTTATGTGAAAAATTAGGCACAAAGGTTAAAATAAAAAACAACAAGTTAGAGATAAGTTTTACAAATGCTAATGATTTAACTAGATTACTTGAAATAATGCATTTAGATAAATAAAGGAGGTAATCCCCTTGCAAGAATTTTTTGAGTCAGAAATATTTACATATGTAGTTAGACCTATAATATATGTAGCTCTTGCTTATATATTTTATAAAGTAGTAATAATTTTTATTAATAGAGCTTTAAATAATAAACATTTGAAAAACAAAAATAAAAAGCGTGTGAATACAACTTTAAGTCTAATAAATAACTGTCTAAAATACATCGTAATATTTTTAACGATCTTAGTTGTTTTAAACAGCTATGGTATAGATGTAAGCAGTATTCTAGCAGGAGTAGGAATTATGGCTGCTGTTTTAACTCTTGCTTTCCAAGATTTAGCTAAAGACTTTATTGCTGGTATTTCTATTGTTATGGAAGATCAATTTGAAATTGGTGATAATGTTATGATAAATGGCTTTCGTGGCGACGTCATAGAAATGGGACTTAAAACAACAAGAATAAGAGACTATAAAGGTGCAGTTCAGATAATTTCTAATCATATGATTACAGAAGTAACAAACTATAGCTTAAATGCTTCTTTAGCTGAAGTTACTATAGCAGTTGATACAGATAATGACTTAGATAAAGTAGAAAAAATTATTAGAAAAACTATGGAAAACATTGATAAGACTTATGATTTCCTAAAGGGAAAAACAGAATTATGGGGAGTTGAAATGGTTGATCAAAATGCTGTAACATATAAAGTAGTAGTTAAAACAAAAGCATGTAAAGACCTTGATATCCAAAGAAACATGAGAAGAGACTTACAAGCTGCTTTAACTGCTGCTAATATCAAAATGCCACAAACACATATGGAGGTTCGCAATGGGAAGTAAAAATTATACTTTAGGTGATAGAGTAATCTTAAAAAAAGGGCATCCTTGTGGTACTAATGATTGGGAAATCGTAAGATTAGGAGCAGATATAAAGCTTAAATGCACAGGTTGTGGTCGTTTAATATTTATGCCTAGAATCGAATTTAATAAAAAAATAAAGAAAGTTATGTCAAAGGAGGATGAAGATGCATAATAGAAGAAAATTAAAATTGAAAAAATTCTACTTTCATCCAATTACAGTTTATTTAATCCTAACTTTTCTTTTGCTAATACTAAGTGCAATTCTATCAGCATTTCAAATGCAAGCGACATACAGTACAATAAGTCCTACTACTAATGAATTAGAAACTACTTTAGTATCAGTAGAGAATATGTTAAATTTTGATGGTATGAAATATATCTTTAGTAATGCTATGACTAATTTCTTAAGTTTCGCTCCACTTGGTATGCTACTTTTAACACTATTTGGGCTTAGCATTGCTAAATCTACAGGCTTTTTAGATACTTTATGTAAAAGAGTCTTAATTAAAATAGATAAAAAAATATTAACATTTATTATAGTATTTCTAGCAACTATTTCATCATTAATTAATGATGTAGGATATGTCATATTAATACCAATTTCTGCGATGTTATTTTTACTTAATAACAGGAATCCTTATTTAGGAATAATAGCAGCTTTTGCAGGTGTTAGTTTTGGTTATGGTGTATCAATATTTGTAGGAAGTATGGAAGTAAATCTAATACCAGATACAACAACAGCAGCTCGTCTAATAGATGCTTCCGCTCATGTAAGTCTTACATCAAATCTCTTCATAATAATTGCTTTTTCTGTAATTTTATCAATAGTAGGAACTATCGTAATTGAAAAAATAATCGCTCCACGTCTTGGTAAATATAAAGAAAAAGATGAATTATCAAAAACAGAAGAATTAGTAATAACAGATGCTAAAGAATTAGAACAACAAAAAATAGAAAAAGAAAGAAAAGAAAAAAGAGGCCTTAAAGCTGCAATAATTACGGCTGTAGTAGTTATAATCTTATTTATATATTCAATTATTCCAAATTTACCATATTCTGGTATGCTTCTAGATATGGAAGAAGATACATATTTAGGACAGTTATTTGGAACAAATTCTTATTTTCAAGATGGCTTTACTTACATGATTGCCTTACTATTTACTCTTGTGGGTATTGCTTATGGAATAGGTGCTAAAAGTATTAAAAATGATAAAGACATAATTAATGGTTGTAAAGAAACTTTTGTTCCTATAGGAGAAATGTTAATGTTAATATTTGTTGTTTCTCAATTTACATCTGTATTTAGAGAAACAAATATAGGTACAGTTATCGCTTCTTGGTGTGCTAGTGCCGTTGGTAATGTTGGTTTTACAGGCCTACCTCTAATAATATTTGCCATTATTATGATAGGTATAGCCAATCTTTTTGTTCCAACAGCTAGTGCTAAATGGGAAATATTTGCCCCAGTTATGGTACCAGCATTTATGCAATCAAATCTTTCTGCCCCGTTCGCTCAATTTATATTAAGAACAGGAACTTCAATAACAGCAGGAATTACCCCTCTACTAGCATGTTTTGCCATTTATATAGGATACTTAAATATTTATAATAGAGATAAAGATAAACCAATAACTATTCATAAAAGTATACGATATCTTCTTCCATATTTTGGAATTATTGCCTTAACTTGGATACTTTTAGTAGTAGGTTGGTACTTAATAGGCTTGCCATTAGGTCCAGGAGTATATGCTACAATTTAAATACCGTAAGGTATTTTTTTCTTTTAAATATATAGAAACAATGCTATAATATGGAAGTAAGAAAAGAGGTAATATTATGAGTTTAAAAGCAGGAATTATAGGCCTACCTAATGTTGGTAAAAGTACATTGTTTAATGCCTTAACTAAAACCCATATTTTAGCAGAAAACTATCCTTTCGCAACAATTGACCCAAATGTAGGAATAGTAAATGTTAAAGATGAGAGAATTGATAAATTATCTAGTATGTATAATCCTAAAAGAACAATCTATACCAGTTATGAGTTCATTGATATAGCAGGACTAGTTAAAGGAGCAAGTAAAGGAGAAGGCCTAGGTAATAAGTTCTTATCTCATATAAGAGAAGTAGACGCTATCTGTGAAGTAGTAAGATGCTTTGATAATGGTAATATTATCCATGTAGATGGTAACATTGATCCTATAAGGGATATAGAAACAATTAACTTAGAACTTGCTCTAGCAGACTTAGAAACCGTAACTAATAGAATAAATAGAATTAGTAAGAAAGCTAGAATGAGTAAAGATAAAGATGAACTTTTAGAGTATGAAACTCTAGAAAAGTTAAGAAAAGCCTTAGAAGAAAATACTCCAATAAGATTACTTGATTTAACAAAAGAAGAGAAATCTATCATCAAAAGTTTTAATCTTCTAACAGAAAAGCCATTAATATATTTAGCTAATGTTAATGAAAGTGATTTAGAAACTGATAATCTCTATGTAAAAAAAGTTAAAGAATATGCTAGTAAAGAAAATGCTAAGGTTATTACAATCTGTGCTAAAGTAGAAGAAGAGTTAAGTGAACTTGATGATGTAGATGAAAAGGAAATGTTAGAAGCTTTAGGACTTGAAAAAAGTGGCTTAGATTCACTAATCTCAGCAACATATGATTTATTAGGACTTGCAACATATTTTACAGTAGGGCCTGATGAAGTAAGAGCATGGACTTTTAAAAAGGGAATGAATGCGAAATCTTGTGCCGGTATCATCCATACAGACTTTGAAAAGGGCTTTATTAAAGCAGAGGTTATCTCATATGAAGACTTAATAAACTGTGGTAGTGAATTAAAAGCAAGAGAAGCAGGTCGTGCAAGACTTGAAGGAAAAGATTATTTAATGCAAGATGGAGATATCTGTCATTTTAGATTTAATGTATAGACAACAATTATTAAAAGTTGTACAATAAAAATCAAAAATTAAAAAGGTGATCTAGATGTATTTAACAAACCAATTATTTAGTGCCATAGAAACAATAAGTACCAAAAGAAATGAAATTATCAAAAATGGTACAATAGTACCAAATTATAAAGTATATGAAAAGAAAAATGATGAAAATATAATATTTACATGTTTTGATATATGTTCTAAACAAATTACAACAAATAATATAATTATAAATCAATTTAAGTATGAAGGTGAATTATTTTTTAAAATAAATGAAAAAACAAATGAGATAACTATATCAAAATTACCATGTGTTACTTTAGGTAAAGAAAAAATACCAGTTTTAACAAGTGACATTGCTACCATTATAATAGAACAAACGAAAAAAATTATAGATCCAAAAGATATAATAATAAAATCTATAAATTCAAATCACTTCTTTGCTATAGATAATAACACAGAAAAAATCATTCCCCAAATAGATAAAAAAGAAATTTATATTTTAATAAAAAAGATAATATCAAAAATAAAAGAAGAAGTGGAGTATATAAAGAAAGAAGTATTAAAAGAAAAACAAAAAAATGACAGAATAGATAAGATGAAGGAAAGGATATTTTCAAAAAGGAAAGATGTATATGGCTTAAATTCAGATAATTATGATAATTATCAAGACTTTTTAAACGATTTAAAACAAAAAATTCTAAAGTATAGTAATAAAACTAAAGAAACAATAGAAAGGCATATTAATTTGTCTAAAAAAAAATATATCAAATTATTGGAAGATGCTGGTATTAAAGATCCTTTAAGACACTTAAAAGACGATTTAGATGATACAAAAAAAGATAGTATAATTAGTATTATTTTAAAATATAGTAATCTTATAAGCCCTCAAGTAGAAACAAAGGAAGAATACAATCCATATAGTGGTAAATATGAATGGCATACTATATATTATTATCTTGAAGACAATTACGATTATTGTTGTTTTATGCAAAAATTAATAATAAAAGAACAAAAATTAGATAAATATAAATACGAAATTAAAAATGAAAATTATTTTTATAAAAATCAAGATCCATATTCTAAAGAATTAAGACAAGGAATTAATTTGGTTCAACAAATATACAGTTTAGAAAAAAAACTAGATTATTATAATAAAATATTAGAAAATCCTCAGAAAATAGTTCTTCATTTCCAAAAAAATAGTGATTTGATAGGAAATATATATCAATTTCCGTATTTTATAAAATATGGTAAAGATATATATTTTGAAACTTCAAAATACGAAAAAAACAACAGAAGCTTACTATATAATCTTTTTATGATAAAACCAGGTGTAAAAAAAATAAACTTTGACTATATTCCTCAATTTACAACAGAGTATGGGAAAGAATTCGCTAAAAAAAAATCTGAACAATTAAAAGTACGTAAGGAAATAGCAGAAGGAAAACAAGATTTTTTATTATGTGGAAGATTGATAACAATGATTCCAAATTCAATTGCATATACTGAGTTAGAAAAAATTGTTGATTGGTCTATTGAAAAATCATATCATATTAATTTTATTTGTGAATCGCTAGATTTACAAGCAAAAGTAAAAAGAATAATTATCTTAAAAGAATTAGATGCTTTTAAAAATAATAAAGCATATTTACAAGGCAATTGCTTTGTAAATGTTGACCCTGATTATTACAGATCATATTTTATAGATACAAAAAAGAATAAAAATCTATGGCATCAGTATGATTATTCTTCAGATTATAAGTATAGAAGAAAAAATAAAGAAAGTTTAAGTGTTCTAATATACTACCATCTAGCTAAAAATTATAATGAAAAATTAAATAATTTTGATTATAAGAAAGTAGAAGAAGAGTTATTAGGAAGTTATTCTTCTGTAGATTTTGTGGAAATACAAAAAAATTATCCGGAATATCTTTCTTTTTACCAAGAATGTAATTGGGATAACCACTGGCTACAAGATGACTGGAAGTTAATATACAATAGGATATCTGAAGAAAATGAGTCAAAACAGAAAGTTTATCATCAATAAGAAAAGATTTAATAGATAATTATAGTGATAAAAAAAATTGTAAAAAAATAACAGGTGGAGATTATGATTATCACTTTTTCTACAAAAATGATTATATTACATTAACAGAAGTAGATAAAATAAATAAAAAAGAAGTGAAAAACATTGAAAAAGTTTATATAATGATTTCTAAAAGTAAACATTAAAATATTTACTTTTATGCTACTTTTTATGTAATATATGTTATACTAATATTGGGGATAAAAATGATATATATTACAGGAGATAAACATGCAGATTTTAGCGACGTTTTAGATTTTTGCTATACTAATAAAACTACAATAGATGATATCTTAATAATTCTAGGCGATGCAGGAATTAACTATTATGCTAATGAAAAAGATTATATTCTAAAGAATAGACTATTACAATTTCCTATTACCTTTTTTTGTATTCATGGCAACCATGAAGAAAGACCAGAAAATATTAAAACATATAAAAGAAAGAAGTTTCATGATGGAATCGTGTATTACGAAGAAGAATATCCTAACATCTTGTTTGCAAAAGATGGAGAAGTATATAACTTTAATAACAAGAAGACTTTAGTAATAGGAGGAGCCTATAGTGTAGATAAATTCTATAGATTAATGATGGAATATAATTGGTATGAAAGTGAACAACCTGATGATAAAACAAAAAATAAAGTAAAGAAAGTCTTAAAAGAGTTAAACAATAGAGTTGATATTATACTTTCTCATACCTGCCCTTATAAATATTTACCAAGAGAAATGTTTTTAGATGAAATTGACCAATCTGCTGTAGATAATACAACGGAATATTTCTTAGACGAAATAGAGAACACTACAGATTATAATAAATGGTACTGTGGACATTATCATACTGATAAAGATATAGACAAAATAAAATTTATGTTTAATAAAATAGAAGAATTTAAATAGTAGAACCCTAACTTTATAAAAATCAAAGTTAAGGTTCTTTTATTTTCCAAAAAAATTTCACAATAATAACACTTTAAAATTATAAACTTAAAGTGAGGAGGAAAAATGAAACGAATCACTTATTTTGACAATGCTAAAGGAATATTAATAATATTTATAGTCTTAGCTCATGTTCTAAGTCTTTGTTCAAATTACTATAATTATAGTGATGACTTCTTTAAGTTTGCCACTCTTTTTATGTTACAAGGCTTCCTTATAATATCAGCTTATTTCTCACGTAAGAGTAAAAAAAGTAAATGGAAAAGAATAAAAAGTCTTTTAAAAACCTATTTAATCTGGCAAACAATTATAACTATCTATTATGCTTTTATCTTACATATTATAGATTTTAATGTAAATTATTTAATACCAAGATATACTTTATGGTTCTTAATAACTATGATGATGTACACTTTAACAGATTTTATCTTAGAAAAAGTAAATTATAAAATTATGATACCTCAATCTTTTATCATAGGATTAATATCAGGCTTTATTCCTATCTTTGGTGAAACACTATCTTTGTCAAGAAGTTTTGTCTTTTTTCCATTTTATGTACTAGGTTACTATTCTAAAGATTTAGATTTATTCAATAAGATAAAACAATCAAAGATAAAAAAGAGTACCATAATAATATCTATAATTATCTTAATAGTAACATTATGTTTTGATGATATTTTATCTATAAAGATATTAAAAGGAAAATATAATTATTTTGATATAGATAGTATTACTCCTATAATAGCATTTTTACAAAGATTATTATTTTATGGTCTAAGTCTAATAGTAACAACAGCATTTCTTAACTTAGTACCAACTAAAGAATCAAATCTTACTA
Organism: uncultured Mycoplasmatota bacterium; assembly: GCA_946500695.1. GTDB lineage: Bacteria > Bacillota_I > Bacilli_A > RF39 > UBA660 > Onthousia. Next base: position 27,535 of record CAMMWS010000018.1, read on the forward strand.
GATTAGGAAGAAATACTCTTTATATCTTTTTAACTCAAGGAATGATTTTAAAAACTTTTATAACAGAAAAATTCTTATTAAATAATGAAGTCTTAGGAACAATAATTTTATTTTCCCTAGCATGCATACTAACAGTTCTCTTTACGAAAATAATCAAAAAGATAACAACCATAATTAAATATAGAATGGAGGTAAGATATGGATAAAAAGTTTAGTAAGTTTAAAGAAAATCTAAATTATATTTATGAGAATAACAAAGTATATAGAGAAAAGATGCAAAAGATAAATATAACTCCAGATGATATTAAAACTAAAAAAGATATCTCTAAACTACCTTTAACTACTAAAAAAGATTTTTTTAAAGAAGGTTGGACATCTCTAAATTCCAAAATTAAACAGTATCATGCATCAAGTGGTACAACGGGAAAACCTTTAATAGTTGGTATGACTGAAAACGATATTAAATTTAGAGAAAAAAGCATCAAAAAATCTGCTCATCTTGCCGGTATTACTAAAAATGATACAGTACAACTTTGCATTGGTTTAGGCATGTTTACAGGAGGGCTTAGTTTTTATGATGTTCTAAAAGACTTAGGTTGTACAGTTATTCCAACAGGAACTATGAGTACAGAAATGCAACTTTATTATATGAAAACATTAAGACCAACCGTAATCATATCAAGTGCTTCCCAAATAATGCATCTATATGAAGCCTCTAAAATATATGGTATAGATGTTAAAGATTTACCAATTCGTATTATTAGAGTAGGTAGTGAATTAATGACTGAGAAAATGCGAAAAAAGATAAAAGAAGCTTATGGTAAAAAAGTATCTGTAACAGAAGATTATGGCATGACAGAAAACTTTGGACCAGGGCTTGGTATGGAATGTAAGTATGAGGCAGGTATGCATTTAAATGATGATTATTACTTTGAATTAGTAGACCCTAAGACTAAAGAAGTAACTACTAAAGATGTGGGTGAATTAGTAGTTACTACTATTTATAATGAAGGCTTTCCTATAGTAAGATATTGTACAAACGATATCGTAAAAATAACTAAAGAAACATGTCCTTGTGGAAGAAAGAGTCCTAGAATAGTTAAGTTTTTAGGAAGAGCAGATGATATGTTAAAGGTTAAAGGAGTTAAAATTTTTGCAAGTCAAATAGAGGACTTTATCTATGCACATCCTTCTTTTAATCATCAATATGAGATAATAATTACTAAAGAAAATTATAAAGATATTCTAACTATAAATATTGAATATAAAGAAAAGATAACCACAAAGATAAATCAAGAGTTACATGAATATATAGAACAGATAGAAAATGAATTTAAAAGTAAACTTGGTATAAGTAGTAAAATAAATATTGTAGATGCTAAAACTATTAAAAGACTACCAGGAAAACCTAAAAGAGTAAGAGATTTAAGAAAAGAGAAAGTTAAAGTTTAATAAGATTATCCTAAATATTAGTTTTACTTAAAATAAAAAGAGCTGTTGAAAAGTTATTTTTTACAGCTTCTTTTTTAATCTAAAGTCCATTCAAAAGTATAGTCATCATCTATTAAAACATTATCATAATACCTAATCTTTAATCCAGTATCTCCTTGTTTTTGTTCCCAGATAATAACACCTTCTATTGTACCACCAGCATCAAGTTCACCGCTATTTAACAACACATCATCTTCCGCAGTAATACTATAAATTGATGCTTCTACTCCGTCACCATTTACCATTTGAAAGTTTAAAGCATTATAAGATATCTTTTCATCACTATTATTTTTAATATTAATAGTAACTTTTACATATTCATAACCATCCTTAGCTTGAAAAAATTGGTTTTCACCTTTTGTTTTCTCAACACTAGTTATTGAATATTCAACATCATTATAAGTAACGACATCACTTTGATTATATTCTTTTTGAAAATCATCATTTTTATTACCTCCAAAAGCAGCAGATATAATAGCAATTACTATAATACCAAGTAATACCCATCTCACTATATGCTTTTGTTTCTTATGGCAATTTGGACAAACTTTAGCCTTTTCATCAATTTCTGTTTGACAATACTTACACTTTTTCATATTTACCTCCTTCCGATATTTATTATAACATAAAACTCACCGAATAGGTGAGTATAATTTCACCGAATAAATGAGAAAATATATTTAGAGAAGGTGATGAGATAATGAATGATAAAAATGATGAAAATTATATTTATTATCTTGTAGCCCATAATTTAAAAAAAGAGCGAAAGAAAAAAGGACTAACACAAAGTAAATTTGCAGAACTATGTAATTATAGTGATGGGTTTATAATGAATATTGAAAGCAAAAAGTACCATCAAACATTCAGTTTAGGAACACTATGGCGTTTTGCTAGAGTCTTAGATATTGATATTAGAGAACTTTTTAAACCAATTGAAGATGATAGTAGTCAAGATACATAATAAAAAATGAAAGAAAAAGATGTCAATAATTTAGGAAAATGTCCTAAAAAAATCTAAACATTAGTGAAAAAATAT
>CAMMWS010000019.1:0-29952 GCA_946500695.1 uncultured Mycoplasmatota bacterium
ATAGTTATACAGGAAGACCAACAGGAGAGATGAGTTTATATACAAGTAGTATGAACTCTAGTGAGAGTAATAACTATAGACTAAGAATGTATGTTGATGAAGAATATAATCCACAAGGAGATGGAGGAGGATTAACATTTAGTGTAAGAATAAATGTCTATGGGCAAGCAGGAGATAAGTATGTTCCTCTAACTACACAAGAGATATTAGAAGATAATGAGTTACAAGAAGAGAAAGAAAATATGTTTAATTATGCAAGTAATGGTAATTATATGGATATAGATACTTATGAAGAGGCTAATAATCCGGAATATGTAACAAATGGATTATATAGTATGGAAGATGAAGATGGAACAAGTTATTATTATAGAGGAAATGTAGATAATAATAATGTTCAATTTGGAGAATATACAAATGATTATTATGTATATTATGATGGAGTTGGGAGATATTTTCAAACTTTAGAAAGTTGTGAAGCATATACTGAGAGCATTAGTTATGGTACATGCACACAAGTAAAGCTAGCAAGTGCAGGAGATAAGATGTACTGGAAGATAGTAAGAGTAAATGGAGATGGAAGTTTAAGATTAATCTATAATGGAACTAGTACAGAGACTATCGCTCCAACAAGAAATAATATTGCAGGAACATATGCCGTAGGAATTAGTCCCTATACTTTGAGAAGCCAAAATGATGCACCTAAATACGCAGGTTATACATATGATAGAGACACAAATGAAACAGATAGTTTTATAAAGAAAGAAGTAGATACATGGTATAGTAATACCTTAGGAAGTAGTAGTTATGATAGCAAAGTAACAGGAGGAAGATTTTGTAGTGACAGTAGTGGCTATAGGGAAGGAACGATGATAACTAATGTTTTTGCAAGTTTTGATAGATTAGTCCAAGTGATGAATGGATTTACTACTTCAAATAGTCCAACTTTAAAATGTCCTGCTACAAGTGAGAGTTATGGAGGTTCTTATAGATTAAAAGTAGGGTTAATAACAGCAGATGAAATGGTACTTGCAGGAGAATCATATCAAACAAGTAGTAATACATATTTAACACAATTAACACAAGAAGTTGTTGATAATTCTTTTTTTACAATGAGTCCAGAAGGAGTTGATCAAATTGACAGTTCAAGTTCTATTTATACTTACAGTTATTCTTATTTAATTAATGGTGTTGGTACCAGTAATGCTTCAGTTAGACCAGTTATCAATGTAACAACTAATAATGGATTTACATCTGGAGATGGAAGTACTTCAACTCCATATGTGTTATCATAGAATAAATATTATCATAGAAAAAGAGAGTTTTCTTTAGAAATAAAGGAAATCTCTTTTTATTTTCTATGATAACAATTATAGATTTAATAACTGGTTTAGTAAATCTATGTCATCATTCCAATCTGGTAAATCATCATTAATTTTTGGATTAGCTTTTTCAATTGCATCAAATTTAGATTTTTCAATAACTCTAGCATATTCCATAGTAGTATTTATAGAAGAATGTCCAAGTAATTCTTGAATGTATACAGGATTTACTCCTTTGTCTAACAAATGAACTGCTCTAGTATGCCTAAATGTATGAGGTGATATTTTCTTATTTAAAATTTTATTATATTTTAAAACTATATCCATAATAAAATTAGAGTTCATCTTACAATTACTATTATTTGATTTTTTAAATAAATAACCATTCATAACATTATTCTCTTTTATATATGAGATTAGTAATTTTTTAGTTTGTTCCATTATAGAAACAATTCTTTGTTTATTCCCCTTACCAGTTAATATAATGTATTTTTCTTCTAAATGAATATCATCTAATTTTAAATCAATAATTTCACTAGCCCTTGCTGCAGTATCATATAATAGTGTAAGTACAGTTAAATCTCTTCTTCCAATTTTAGTAGTAGTATCAATACTATCAAATAGAATTTTAAGTTCTTCTTCGGTTAAATATGTCATTATTTTTTTTATTTCTTTTTTAGACTTAATTGATAATATTCTTCTTATATTATCTATATTATCAATTTCATCAATTGCACAATACTGATAAAATGATTTTATTGAGGCCAGTCTTTGATTTCTAGTTTTAATACTATTTTTCTTTTCATCTTCCAAATAATTTAAAAAATCAATAATTATTTCCCTAGTTACTTTATTAAAGGTAATATCTTTTAGTTTAAATTTTTTAATATTCACTAAATAATCAATAAGTAATTGAAATGTTTTTCTATAAGAACGAATAGTATGAAGAGACATATTTCTTCCTACATTTAAATATTTGCCTAAAAAGTTTGATAAGTAAAATGAAAAATCTTTATTCATAATCATCACCACTTTCTGGTATTAAATATCCAAGTTCTTTTTCAGAAATACTATTAACTGTTCTTAAAATATCTTTATTAATGTGGAAATAATAAGATAAAGAATTTAAAGTTTTGTGCCCTAACTGAGCCCCTAAAATAGGTAAAATAGAATTAATATCTTTACCTTTTTTAATTGCTCTATCAATATTGTGTACAACAAAAGTATGTCTTAAATCGTGTAATCTTGGTCCTTTATCAGTAATTTTAATATCAGAAATAGTTAAGACTTTTTTAAAGTAATTTTCAATAGTTCCTTCTGATACTTTAAAAATCAATTCATCAGGATGTTTATTTAAATAAAATTTTGAAATAAATTTAGTTATTTCATCATTTAATTTATCTGAAATGGCCACATATCTCTCTTCATTATTTTTAGTATCAGTCAATTTAAATAAAGATAATTCTTTAATATAATTTTTGATTTTAATGTTTAATACTTCACCAATACGCATGCCTGTTTGATAAAGAATTTTTATAATTAATGGATAAATTATTTGTCTATAATATGTATAATGATAATTTTTTAAAGGCTTATTAAGGTTAGAAAAAATTAATTTTATTTCATTATATGAAAATATATACGGAATAAAGTTATTATGATTTTGTGGATACAGTTTAGTAGGAATTTGATAACAGTCTATATTTTTTTGTGTTTTTAAGTAATAACAAAATTCTCTAAATACACCCATATTTCTTGCGATAGTATTTGAAGATAAATTAGAATTAATTCTTGCATAATCTAAAGTAACTTCCTTAGTTATTTTTATAATGTTATTTTGAATTAAATAAGTTATAATTTCTTTAAGTACAATTTCACCAGTTTTATATTTATAACCACAAAAGTGTTTATATTGAATAAATTCTTTAAATAGTGTATTATAATCTTGCATTATTCATCTACCTCCAGACAAACTTTTTTAAGATTTTTAGTATCAATTTTAATATAAGTAGAAGAGGTAGTATTTATATCTGAGTGACCTAAAACAGATGAAATAATGTGAATAGGAATATCATTATCTAACATATTTGTAGCGAAACTATGTCTTAGATTATGAATTCCTTTTTTTATATTTTCTTCTAAATTACATTTTTCAAAATATTTATTAAAATTATTAAATTGTTCCATCTTTTCAAATGGATATTTCATTTTAACAAATAGATATTCATTATTACATTTTGGCCTTGAATTTTTTATATAATTAATAATTGCCCATCCAACTTCTTTAGATAAAGGGAGTATATTTAAATTATTAGTTTTAGGTTGAATAACATTTAACTTATAATTCTTCCAATCAATATCTTTTAACTTAATATTTAAAATATCACTTATTCTAAGACCAAGTCTTGCGGCTATTAATATTATTGTATAATTTCTAATATCAATTTTTCTTTCTTTAGGAATACTTTCAAGTAATTGTTCTATATTTTCTGTTTTTAAGTAAGTTGGTAGTTTTCTTTTTCTACTTTTCTTTATTTTTGGAATATAACAAGATAGATCTTCTAATATAATATCTTCAATAAATAAATAATTTAAAAAATCTCTTAAAACATAAAAATTTCTTCTTTTAGAAATATTACCTTTATCAATAGTTTTATTTATAAAATCTACTACAAATGTTTTAGAAAAATTATCTAATTCATTTAAACCATTTTTATAGAAATAGGATAATAAATTTATTAAATATCTTTTTTTAATTATTATACTATTATTGCTATTTTGCCTTACATTTTTCAAATAGTCTAAATAATTATCTAAAACTACATTCCAATTACTAGGATAATCAGAATATAAAGAACTAGGTAATGATCTTTTTTGCATAAAGATTTTATAAGTATCAAAATCATCAAGTATTCTTTTAGATCTCATTAATTGCTGATAAAGTGATCTAGATTTATTTGTGTAACTATTTACATCAAATTTATAATAATCTAAAAGAAAGTCTATATAATCTTTTTCATTATATACAAAACTATTTGTACTCTTCCAATAAATGAACTTATTCCAGATTCTTAGATATTCATCCATAGTAGAAATAGAAAATCCAATTCCTAATGCCTCCTTTCTAATATTTTTGATTTGTGTTTTAAAATCTAGTGTATTCATTCATACACACTCCTTTCTTTACTGGTACTTTGCCAGTAGAAAGTATTATAATTGTTATCATAGAAAATAAAAAGAGATTTCCTTTATTTCTAAAGAAAACTCTCTTTTTCTATGATAATATTTCCTCTATGATAATATATATTATCAATGTTCTATGATAATATGTGATACAATAATGATAATATATAAGAGAATTTCTATTATTTAGAGATTCTCTTTTTATGAAAAAAATTAGCACTCATTCTTGACAATTGCTAAACTCGGTGTTATTCTACTTAATGTAAGTAAGAAAGAAGAGTGATTAATTTGAAGAAAAAACAATTTAAAGCTGAATCTAAAAAGCTATTAGATTTAATGATTAATTCTATTTATACTAATAAGGAGATATTCTTAAGGGAGTTAATCTCTAATGCAAGTGATGCTATTGATAAACTTTATTATGAGTCACTTACTAATAAAAATATTAAAGTTAAGAAAAAAGATTTAGAGATTAGACTTATTCCTGATAAAGATAATCGTACTTTAACTATTATTGATAATGGTATTGGTATGAATGAAGAAGAACTTGAAAATAACTTAGGTACTATCGCTAAGAGTGGTTCTCTTTTATTTAAAGAAAAAATGTCTGATGATAAAAACATGGCTATTATAGGACAGTTTGGCGTAGGTTTCTATTCTAGTTTTATGGTTAGTGATGAAGTAGAAGTTATTAGTAAGTCCTATGATAGTGATAAAGCTTATCGTTGGGTATCAAGAGGTGCTGATGGATATTCTATTGAAGAGACAGACTATGAAAAATGCGGTACAAAAATAATTCTTCACTTAAAAGAGAATAATGAAGATAATAATTATGATGAATATCTAGAAGATTATGCTCTTCTTAGATTAGTTAAGAAGTATTCTGATTATATTTCTTATCCAATTAAGATGAAAGTAGAAACAACTACTAAAAAAGATGATAAAGAAGAGAAAAAATTAGAAGATAAAACTTTAAACAGTATGGTTCCTATTTGGAAAAAACAAAAGAGTAGTGTAAAAGATGAAGATTATAATTCATTTTATACAGATAAATTCTATGATTATGAAGCTCCTTTAAAGGTAATTCGTAGTGAAGTAGAGGGAAGATGTTCATATACAACACTTTTATTTATTCCAAGCCATGCTCCATATAATTATTATTCTAAAGACTATGAGAAAGGCCTTGAACTTTATTCTAAAGGTGTTCTAATCATGGATAAATGTTCTGACCTTTTACCAGATTACTTTAGCTTTGTTAAGGGTATTGTTGATAGTGAAGATATATCTTTAAATATTTCGAGAGAAACATTACAAGAAAATTATCAAATTAAATCTATTGCTAAAAGTCTTGAATCTAAGATTAAAAAAGAATTAGAAAAGATGCTTAAAAATGATAGAGAAAATTATGAGAAGTTCTTTAAAGACTTTGGAATGCAACTTAAAGTTGGTATTTATGAGTCTTATGGAATGGCTAAAGAAACATTACAAGACTTATTACTTTTCTATTCATCTAAAGAAAAGAAAATGGTTACTCTTGATGAATATATTTCTAAGATGAGTGATGATGATAAGACAATTTACTATGCTTGTGGTGAGACAGTAGATAAAATTGATTTATTACCTCAAGTTGATGCTGCTAAAGAAAAGGGTATAGATATTTTATATTTGACTGATTACTTAGATGAATTTGTCTTTAAAGTAATGATGTCTTATAAAGATAAGAATTTTGTTAATGTGGCAAGTAGTGAAGCAGATCTTGAAAGTGATGAAGAGAAAGATGAATTAAAGAAAGTTAATGAAGAATATAAAGAAATGTTTACTAAAATGCATGATGCTTTAGGTTCTAGTGTTAATGAAGTAGCATTTACTCATCGTTTGAAAAACCATCCAGTATGTTTAACTAGTAAAGGTGCTGTATCAGTAGAAATGCAAAAAGTAATGGATGCAATGCCAACAGATACAGGTGTAAAAGCTGATACTGTAATGGAGATTAATGAAGATCATCCTATTGCTAATAAACTTAAAGATTTATATGAAAAGAAAGATTTTGAGACATTAGAAAAATATAGTAAGATACTTTATGCTGAAGCTAGACTTATTGAAGGAATGAGTTTGGATAATCCAACAGAGATAAGTAATTTAGTATGCGAAGTATTAGCAAAATAAAAAGGTAGGCTTTTATAAAGTCTATCTTTTTTATTATTTATCTATAACCATTTCTTTATTTTTAAAGTAATAGTGTTTATTACAAATATCTCTTAATTTAGGTCTATGAGTGACAATAATTAGAGTTTTATCATTTAGATATTTATTAATCATATCATATATTTTTTCTTCTGATAAACTGTCTAAATTAGAAGTTGGTTCATCTAAAATATATATTTCTTTATCTAGTAAAATACCTCTAATAATATTAAGCCTTTGTTTTTGACCAGTTGATAATCTAATACCTTTTTCTCCAACTTTTGTATCAACTCCTTTTTCTAGACTATTAATCCAATCAAGAAGTCCAGCATCTTCTAAGTATTCTTTTAATTTTTTCTCGCTTATATTTTTACCTAATAAGAGGTTATCTTTAATAGATAAATCAAATAAATCAGTTTCTTGGGAAATGTATGCAACATCTGGAGCTTTATTACTTTCTTTACTATTAACTAAATATTTATTATTATCTATTTTATAGAATCTACAGAATAGGGAAAGAAAAGTAGATTTACCTTGACCAGATTCACCCATTATACTGACTTTGTCTTTTTTATTTAGAGAAAAGTATGGAATATTTATACAGTTTTTACTGTTTTTGTTATATTTAAATTTAATATCTTTTAGAGTGATATTATCAAATGTTTTAAATTTAAGTTGTTTTTCTTCTTCAACAAGAATACTTTCAATTTGATTGTTAGCAGATTTAAATTTATTGAAGTGAATAAATAGATTACCAACACCTCTTAATTCTGTATTAAGTCCACTAAACATAGAAGAGTAGAACACTAGATAACTAAAAACATCGTTACCATTTTTCATACTTATAAATAGACTAATTAAAAGAATTGCATACATGGTATAAATTAAAGCATTAATACCATCACTTCTTAAAGATCTATAAATGCATATTTTTTTTAAAGGCCTTTTAATATAATCAAATTTACTATTCATTTTAGATTCAGCATAATTAAGTGCATCATAGTTTTTAACAACTTTAACATTTTCTATAAAGTCTACATTAGTAGCATTATAGTTAGCATATTTATTATTGTAATCTTCTTGAATTATGACATTAGATTTAGTAATAACTATATTGTAAATAACAATTAAAATAATAAAGATTATACAAATAAGAAAAATAGTAAAATTTTGTCTTGCAACTTGTATTAAAAATATAGTAATCGCTACTCCAAAACCATTAATTGTCATCATTAACTCATCTAAAAGTAGGGAATTTTCATCACATATTACATCTATTTGTTTCTTTAAAAAACCGGTATGAGTGTTATTAAGTTTAGAAACATTCATATTACATATTCTTTTAAAATATGATATTTGTAAATCTTTTTTAGTATTTTCTAGAAATGGTTCTGTTTTTATATTCCAAAGACAATTAAATAATATTTCAAAAGCTTTAAGTACAATAGTTAAGATAATTAACATTTTAAACTTATCTAATGTAAATGGAGTTGTTAAATAAATAGATAGTACTACAGGCATTAAATAAAGACATATATTTTCTAGAAAAGCATTAAGAAAGCATAGGACATATTTCTTTTTGTTTAGTATTTTAAATGGATACATAATATCACCTATTTTACAATTGATCCTATATCATCAGTAATTAATGCTTCTTTTAACATACCTGGTTTATTTATATTAAAGATAATAATAGGAATATTTTCTTCCATACATAGAGTTATCGCTGTTAAGTCCATTACTTTTAATTTTTTATTTAAAACTTCACTATAAGTTGTTTCTTTAATTAGTTTAGCATCTTTATACTTTTTAGGATCTTTATCATAAATACCATCAACATTAGTTGCTTTTACTAAAATATCGGCATTAATCTCTGCTGCTCTTAAGGCTGCTGCTGTATCAGTTGAAAAGAATGGGTTACCTGTACCACAACCGAATATTACAACTCTACCTTTTTCAAGATGTTTCTCACACTTTTCACGTAGATAGAATTCGGCAACTTTTCTCATCTCAATAGCAGTTTCAACACGAACTGGAACACCTATTTGTCTAAAAGCATCTTGCAAAGCTAGAGCATTCATAGTAGTTGCAAGCATACCGATATAATCAGATGTTTGTCGCTCCATAAAGTCATTAGATTTACCTCTCCAGAAGTTTCCTCCACCGACAACTATGCCAATCGAAAAGCCCATATCAAGGCAAACTTTAACTTCTTTAGCGATTTCTATTACTCTTTCAAAGTCAATACCATTATCTTTAGAACCACTTAAAGCTTCTCCACTAAGCTTTAATAAAATTCTTTTCTTTTTCACTTAAAACACTTCCTTTGCTATTAGTATAACATGTCGTTTTTTTTGATAACAATTAATAAATAAATTTCTTTTAAAAACAAATTAACTTTGATATACTTTAAGTATAGCGAAAGGATAGTGATTAAATGAAATATGTTTATGCCTTTAGTGAAGGCAATAAAGATATGAGAGAATTGTTAGGAGGAAAAGGAGCTAATCTTGCAGAGATGACAAGAATTGGTTTACCTGTACCTCGTGGTTTTACAGTAACAACTGAAGCTTGCTTAAAATACTATAAAGATAATGAAGAGATTAGTGATGATATTAAAGAAGAAATTTTTAAAGAGTTAGCTAATCTTGAAGAGTTAACTGGAAAGAAAATGGGAGATATAAAAAATCCGTTATTAGTATCAGTTAGAAGTGGGGCTAGAAGTTCCATGCCAGGAATGATGGATACAATACTTAATCTTGGTATGAATGATGAAGTTGTAGAAACACTTGCAAGTCTTACTGATAACAAAAGATTTGCTTATGACTGTTATCGTCGTTTTATTCAAATGTTTGCAGATGTAGTTATGGGCTTTCCAAAGAGTTCTTTTGAATATTTATTTGAAGATATTAAGAAGGAAAAGAAGGTAGAACTTGATACTGATTTAACGGCTGATGACTTAGTAGAAGTTGTAGATAGATATAAGGATGAATATAAAAAGCATGCGGGAAGCGAGTTTCCACAAGATGCTAAAGTACAGTTAATAGAAGCGGTAAAAGCAGTATTTAGAAGTTGGAATAATGATAGAGCGATTACTTATAGACGTCTTAATGATATTCCAGGAGACTGGGGTACTGCTGTTAATGTTCAAGAGATGGTTTATGGTAATATGGGTAATACTAGTGGAACAGGTGTAGCATTCACTAGAAATCCTGCTACTGGAGAAGCTAAGTTATATGGAGAGTATTTAATTAATGCTCAAGGTGAAGATGTTGTGGCAGGTATTAGAACACCACAATCTATTGATACTTTAAAAGAAGTTATGCCAGAGTGTTTCGATGAGTTTGTTAAGATATGTAAAACACTAGAAGACCATTATAAAGATATGCAAGATATGGAGTTTACTATTGAAAATGGTAAATTATTTATGCTTCAAACTAGAAGTGGTAAAAGAACGGCAGAAGCTGCTCTTAGAATTGCTGTTGAACTTGTTAATGAAGGTAAGATAAGTAAAGAAGAAGCGCTTTTAAGAGTTGAACCTAAACAGTTAGAGCAATTATTACATCCTGCTTTTGATAAAGATGCATTAAGTAAAGCAGAAGTTATTGGTAAAGGTTTAGCAGCTTCACCTGGGGCAGCGACTGGACATTTATATTTTAGTGCAGAAGATGTAATGAAAGTGCATGAAGAGGGAGTAGAAGATATAATATTAGCAAGAGAAGAGACATCTCCTGAAGATATTGAAGGAATGAATATCGCTCGTGGTATCTTAACAGTAAGAGGTGGAATGACTTCACATGCTGCTGTTGTTGCTCGTGGTATGGGTACTTGTTGTGTATCAGGTTGTGGTGATTTGATAGTTGATGTTAATAAGAAAACTTTAACTACTAAAGATGGTAAAGTCTTTAAAGAAGGTGATTACCTTAGTTTAGATGGTTCTACTGGTAAAGTTTATGGAGAAGAGATAAAAACAGTTCCAGCATCTATTAGTGGAAACTTTGAAACATTCATGAACTGGGCTGATGAAGTTTCAGATTTAGAAGTTAGAACTAATGCTGACAATGAACGTGATGCTAAAGTAGCAAGAGACTTTGGAGCTAAAGGTATTGGACTTTGTCGTACAGAGCATATGTTCTTTGATATGATGCGAATCTTTAACTTTAGAAAGATGATAGTAGCACCTACTAAAGAAAAAAGAGAAGAGGCACTAGATAAGATTTTACCTTATCAAAAAGAAGACTTTAAAGCATTATTTAAAGTTATGGATGGTTATGAAGTTACGATTAGATTCTTAGATCCACCACTACATGAATTCTTACCACATACTGATGATGAGATTAAAGCACTTGCTAAAGATTTAGATATGGATTTTGAAACTTTAAAGAATAAAGTAGAATCATTAAAGGAATTTAATCCAATGATGGGACATCGTGGTTGCCGTCTTGCTGTTACTTATCCTGAGATTGCTGTTATGCAAACAAAAGCCGTTATAAATGCTGCCTTAGAAGTAGAAAAAGAGGGTATTAAAGTAACACCTGAGATTATGATACCTTTAGTAGGGGATGTTAATGAGTTAAAATATGTTAAGAATATAGTAACTACTACTGCAGATAAGATTCTTGCTGATAGTAATAGTAATTTAACATATAAAGTAGGTACAATGATTGAAATACCAAGAGCAGCACTTTTAGCAGATGAAATAGCTAAAGAAGCAGAGTTCTTTAGCTTTGGTACTAATGACTTAACGCAAATGACTTATGGATTTTCAAGAGATGATGCTTCTAAATTCTTAAAAGATTACTATGAGAAAAAAATATTTACAAGTGATCCTTTCGCAAGCTTAGATACTGTTGGTGTTGGTAAGTTAGTAAAAATGGCTACAGAACTTGGTAGAAGTACAAGAAGTGATATTAAACTTGGTATCTGTGGAGAACATGGAGGAGATCCTAAGAGTATAGCTTTCTGTCAAAAAGTTGGTCTTGATTATGTTTCTTGTAGTCCGTTTAGAGTTCCTGTAGCAAGACTTGCTGCTGCACAAGCTGCTATAAAGATGCATCAAAATTAGAACGCATAAGAATGAAAATTATTAAAATTCAAAAAGAACAGAAATGTTCTTTTTTTGTTGGGATAAAAGGAATTAGTTAATGTTTTTTAAAATGTGTTTGTTAAAAATAGTTTAATTAGTTTTATCAAAGAAAATAAAATTACGATTAGAAAATAGTCGCAGTATAGTTAGGGTGGCTATTTTTTGTTGGAAGAAATAAACATAAGAAAGGAGTGATTTATATGTATTTTAGAAAACCAACATTAAAAAATCTTTCACAAGGAGCTCGACTTGAGTATGTTAGGAGATTAAGGCACATGAATGAAGATGATGTTGCTGAATACTTTGGGTTTGGAGGAATGTATCCTCGTAAAACGTTTAAAAGTTATGAAACCAACTATAGAGAACCAAGTAAAGAAAGACTAAAAAATATTGCAGAATTATATGAAGTAAGTATTAATGCAATTAAAAAATATGATTTTTCTAATCCAATAGATGTAATCTATAGTCTAATGTGGTTAGAAGAGGAATTTCCATATTATGAAATAAATTTTGATTGCGATAGTTATAATAAAACAGAATACAATGAAATTGTTATAAAGACTATTAAAGAATGGCAACAAATGAAAGAGAAAAGGGAAAATTCAGAAATTTCAGATGATGAATATCTTGAATGGAAATTAAATTTTGAAATAGTTAATGAAATAAAATAGGAAAAATTATGGTATAATTGTCATATAGAGTTGGAGGTAATAGTATGTCAAAGCAAAATATCAATAATGTTTTAAAATTATATAATGCTAATTATTATTCTGAACCAGTATTAGATGAAAAATTGTTAAAATTTCATAATGCGTTAGAAGACTATATTGAAAAAATTAAATTTGCCAATAATAATAACGAAAATGAAGAACATATAAAAAACATTGTAAACACCTTTTTAAAAGATAATTTTTATCAGGATAACAAATATTCAATTAATACTGATCAATATATTGATAGCACTATTAAAACAAATGGTGATTTAAATGTAATAATTGAAACTAAAAAAATAAAAAATAAAGCTGAAATGCTCGATGAAGATAGTATTAATAAAAAAGCATTATGGGAATTAACATACTATTTTTTAGAATCTACTAGAAATACTTCAGAACAAAAAGTAAAAATGCATAAAAGAGTTGAATTAAGACGATTAATAGTAACTGACGGATTAAATTGGTTTATGTTTAACGCAAACGATTTACAAAGGTTTTGTGATGGTTATTTAGAAAATATGTACTTTAAGTATAAAAATAATCAACTTACATATGCAAAAGATATTTCTAAGTTTTATGAAGAAATAAAAGAATATTATGAAAAAATAAATATAAATGAAAAATTAGATTATTTATACTTTAATGTTCAAAATATTATTTCTAAAAAAAGATTTGAGAAATATTTATATAAGATATTTAATAGAACGTTCTTATTAAAAGAAAAATATACAGGTGTCATTCGTTCAAATACATTAAACGAAAAATTTTATCAAGAATTATTATATATAATGGGTTTGAAAGAAGTTAAGGAGTCGGCTAAATCAAATAAAAATATAATCGTAATAGATCAAACTATTAAAAACTCATTTGCTGATCAGTTATATCACAAATTTAAATATGATAAAGACAGAAGTGAAGAAGAATCTATCGATAAAACATTTGAATTAATTATTATTTGGCTAGACAGACTATTATTTATAAAATTATTTGAAGGACAGTTAAGATTATTTAATGGAGATTCATCAAAATATAAAATTTTATCTAATGATAAGATTAAATCTTTTGATGATTTACAAAACTTATTTTTTAACGTGTTGGGCAGAAAAGAAAGAGAAGTTAATGAATTCTACAATTTGTTTTATGAGATACCATATTTGAATAGTTCTTTATTTGAACGTCAAGAAATTGAATCAGCTGATATTAATATTAATGAAATTAGAAATCTTCAAATAAAATTAAAGAATAATTCAGTTTTGGGTAAAAAAGGTAATACAGAAGAAGAATTATTAAAATATGTTATTGACTTCTTTAATTGTTATATTTTTGGTGCAGAATCTGATGAGGATGGTATTTACCATGAAAAATATGATATTATTGATGCTTCAGTTTTAGGATTAATCTTTGAAAAAATTAATGGCTATAAAGATGGTTCATTTTATACACCTAGTCCGATTACTGAATTTATGGCTGGAGATATTATTAAAAAGACTATTATTGAAAAAATAAATAAAGAGTTAGAATGGGATTGTAAGGATATTGATGATATAAGGTTTAAATTGTCATTTAATCCGAGTTTGGAATTAACTGAAAAAATTAATAAAATTGTAGATTCAATTACTATTTGTGATCCAGCTGTCGGTTCAGGTCATTTTTTAGTATCATCTTTAAATCAAATAATAGCAATTAAAGCAAGGTTGGGGATTATATTTATTAATAATAGTAAAGAATTGTTAAGAAATTGCGAAATTTTTGTACAAGATGATACACTAAAAGTAACTGATGCTCAAGGTAATTTGTTTAGATATGATAAAAATAATTTAGAATCGCAAAAAATACAAGAAACTTTATTTAATGAAAAAAGAAGAATAATTGAACAATCATTATTTGGAGTTGATATTAATAGTAAAGCTGTTTATATTTGTCAATTAAGATTATGGATTGAACTGTTAAAAAATGCTTATTATAAAAACAACGTAATGGAAACATTACCAAATATTGATATTAATATAAAAGTGGGGAATTCCTTAATAAGTAAACTAGATTATACTCCTGGTTTAAAAATAGGATCTAGAAGTTCAATAGATAAAGATGAAAAAAATACTTTAAGAGAATATAAAAATGCTGTAAAAGTGTATAAGTCTGAAAATGATAAAAATAGAAAAAAACAGTTAAAAACAATAATTAGAATATTAAAAAACAAAATGTATTCCAATTATGTACAATTAACACTTTTCGGAGAAACTGATCAATTGAATAATTATCTTAAATATCAAGATGCATTTGAATGGGCAATTGAATTTCCAGAAATTATTTCAAATGATCTTGTATTCGAAGGATTTGATATAATTATTGGAAATCCACCATATGGACTCATCAATAAAAAACAAAATCAAACTACAAGTATAAATTCATCTATAAACCAATATGAATATTATAAGAATAGTTTATTGTATGCTCCGGCTAGAGGAGGAGTTATAAATATATATAGATTATTTATATGTTTATCTAATAAATTATTAAAAAGTGGTGGAAGATGTTCTTTGATTTATCCACTTGCATTTATGTGTGATTTAAGTGCTTTTGGTGTTAGAAAATATTTATTTGATAATACTAAAATAGATTTTATCGAAGCATTTCCAGAAAGAGATAATGCAAAAAAGAGAGTATTTGAAAATGTTAAAATGTCTGTTTGTATTACATCTTTCACAAAAATAAAACCTAAAAAAAATGCTTCATTTGATTTAAGAATAAATAATGATAGGTATGTTGATGAGAACAATGTTAAAACTCCTATTGAAATTAAATCAATTAATAAAATTTCTGAAAAAACTTTAAATATTCCATTAGTTGATGAAAAAGAATTAAAGTTATTAGAAAAGATATGTGAAGATTCAACTAGATTAATTGAGTATTCAAAATGTTATACAGGTGAAGTTGATATTTCATTACAAAAACAATTTATTACTTCAAATTCAGATATGCAACCATTATTAAGAGGTGCTCAAATTCAAAAATATGAAATAATTAAAGATATTAGTCAAGGAGAATTATTTTATTTATTAAAAGATAAATACCTTGATAACAATAAAGGTGAAAGAGCTGAACATTATAAGAAACAAAGAATTGGAATGCAGGGAATTACAGGTATTAATGAAAAATATAGACTAAAAATGGCGTACATACCAGAAAATAGTTTTTGTGCTAATTCTGTTAATTATTTAATACCAAATGAGAAATATATTTATTTTCTTATAGGTTTTTTAAATTCAAAAATAATAAATTGGTATTTTAAAAAGATGAGTACAAATAGTAATGTTAATGGTTATGAGATAGATGAATTGCCTATAAAGAATATTTCTGAAATAGACAGAAATTTGATAGATAACTATGCTAAAATAATCATTTATAATAATGATAAAGAAAAAATAGATATGATTGATAAGATATTATACAAAGCTTATAATTTAACAGATGAAGAAATACAGCTAATTGAAGATACATACAAATAATCAATGTCAAATGCGATAAAGAAGTAGGAATACTTCTTTTTCTTATGTCTAAAATCGCATCCTAATAATTATTTATAAAAAATGATAAAGTTTTTGTAGAGGTGATTTAATGAAAAGAAAGGTAGCAATATATGCAAGAGTTTCAACAGAACATGAAGCTCAATTATCTGCTTTAGATAATCAAGTCCAATATTATGATAGTATTTTAAAACAACATCCTGATTGGATCCTATATGATAGATATATTGATGAGGGTGTAACTGGAACTTCTACTAAGAAGAGAAAGAATTTTATGAGAATGCTAGAAGATGCTAAAGAAGGTAAATTTGATTTAATAGTTACTCGTGAAGTATCAAGGTTTGCAAGAAACACAGTTGATACTTTACAAGAGACTAGGAGACTAAAGAAGATAGGAGTGGAAGTTTATTTTACTGAAGATAATATATGGACATTTAATGATGAAGATGGAGAGTTAAAGCTTACAATAATGGCAACACTGGCTCAAAATGAAAGCAAAAAAACTTCTCAAAGAGTAAAAGCAGGTCAAACGATTTCATTTCAAAATGGAGTGTTCTATGGAACGGGTAATATACTTGGATATGATAAAGTAGGTAAAGACTTAGTAGTTAATGAAGAACAAGCTAAAATAGTAAGATTTATCTATTCAGAATATTTAAATGGTAAAGGAACAGTTTCTATAGCAGATGAATTAACAAGGAAAGAAGTAAAAACATCGACCGGTCTAACTAACTGGAGTCCGTCTTACATATCAAGAGTATTAAGAAACCCATTTTATTCAGGAACAATAGTTTATAGAAAATCTTATATACCAGATTATCTAGAACAAAAGCCTAAAATGAATTATGGAGAAGTAGAGCAAGTAATTGTAGAAGGTAAACATGAGCCGCTTGTATCAAAAGAAGACTTTAAAAAAGTTCAAGAAATAATGGATGGTCATTCAAAACAAATTAAACTTGGTATTAGACGAGCTAAAGGAACTGCTAAAAATATTTGGAGTAAAAAATTAATATGTGAATGTGGGTCTAATTTCAATAGAAGAGTATATCATAGGAATAAAACTAACACTACATTTTCTTACGTTTGCTATAACAGAAAAATGCATCCTGATAGTAAATATAAAAATACTGATTATAAATTGTGTGAAGTAAAAGAAGTTCAAGAGTGGAAATTACAATTTATGGCTGAAGCAATTTTTACAAAGCTTACACAAGATACGGATAATAGAAAAGAATTAGTTAATAAATTAATGAATGGAGTGAAGATAGATGATCATCCAGAGAAAAAAATAAAACAAAGAATTGATAAATTAAATCAATTAATAAAAAAGGAAACAGCAAAATTAGATAAACTAATAGATACATATTTAGATGAAACAATAAATATAACAATGTATGATATATTTCAAAAGAAGTTATCAAGTAGAATAGAAAAATATAAAATAGAAATTAGTGAACTAGAAAAAGAATATAAATCAATAGAACCATTAGAGGTAAGAATTGAAAAGGTAAAAAATAGTATTCGTAAATTATTAGATATTAGTTATAATGGTGTTGATGAAAAAATAATAGAAGAATTTGTAGATAAAATAATAGTTCATAAAGATTATTTTGAATGGAAGTTAAATTTTATGAATGAAACAATAAAATTAAATATTCGTGGAAAGAGTAAATCAGATTGTTTTGTAAATGATTATGAAAACAATTGATAAACAATATGTAAAAACTATGATTTTATTTTATAGAAAATTGTTGTATAATATTCATTAAAGAATTTTCTAAAATTCAATTTAAGGAGGTAAAATGTTAGAGCCAATATACTTAGATTTACATATTCATACATCTGAAGATGCAGATAGAATTAATACTAATTATGATGCACAGAAATTAATTGAAAATATTCTGGCTTACAATGGTAATGCTAAATCATTAATTTCGTTAACAGACCATAATACAATTAATAAAAAAGCATATGAAAAATTACTAGGAGCTAATGAAAAAATAAATGTTATATTAGGTGTTGAATTGCATATTCGAAACTATGATGAAGTGGATCCTTATCATGCACATATTTTCTTTAAATTAGACGACATTGTTTCTGAAATAGATAATATTAATTTAATTTTAGATAAACTTTATCCTAAAAAAATGGTTAGTGGAAATGATAAAATTCCAAAATTGGAAGATATAGTAAAAAATTTTGATAAGTATGATTTTATCATTTTACCACATGGAGGACAAAATCATAAAACATTTGATGGTTCTATTCCAGAAGGAGTAAATTTTGATAATACACTTGAAAGAACAATTTTTTATAATCAATTTGATGGATTTACTTCTAGAACAAATATAGGTGTTCAAAAAACAATAGAGTATTTTAAAAGATTAAATATTAATGAATTTATTAATTTGGTAACTGGAACAGATAATTATAAACCAAATGATTATCCAAATTCCAAAGGATCCGATGTAACTATTCCGTTTGTTCCTACATGGATGTTAGCTAAACCTACTTACAGTGGTTTAAGGATATCATTATCTGAAAGTAATAGATTATATTATCAAAAAGAAAAACCTGAAATATCTACTCAAATTATTAAATCTTGTGAATTAAAGAATGATAAGATTGATTGTTTTGTCAATTTAACTCCAGGATTAAATGTTGTTATTGGAGAATCATCGTCAGGGAAATCACTTTTTATAGATAGTCTTTATAGGGGAATAAAGCGTGATTTTGATGGTTCATTTTATTTGGATTATGAAGTTGATAAAATTAACATTATTAATCCACATAATTTTGTTCCACATTATATAAATCAAAATTTTTTGGTTGAAAAAATAAATAATAAAAAAATTGAAGATATTGATATTGTAAAATCATTGTTTCCGCCTAATGATGATACTCAAATTGAAGTTTCTAATAAATTAAGTGAATTACATGAAATAATTATTTCCCTTGTTAATTCAGTAAAAAATATAGAAAAACTAGAAAATGAATTAAATACAATACCTACAATAGGAAAGCTAATATATAATGGATCAGTGCCAAAAAATCCGATAAATGCTTTTATTATTTCATCAGACGAGGATAATAAGACGGTATTCTCAAATTCTGATTATACAAAATATACATCAGTTTTAGATGAAATAATGAATTTAGTAAATAATAATCTATTTATGAGTGATGTTTCTCAATCTGTTAATACAATTAATGCGGCACTAAATGAAGCATATGATAAAGTAAATCTTAAAAACAAAATAAAGGAAGTAGTTATTAAAGCAAAAAAAGAGTGTGACTCATTTATTGAGGAAACAACTGGTGAAAATGCAATTAAACAACAACAATTTGAAAAACTTTTAGGAAAAATAAAAGATTGTATAAAATCGTATAATGATTATTATGGTTACTTAGATAAATTGTCAAAATATAATTATAAGATTGACACGAAGAGTGAAAAAAGAGGGGACAATAGTTTATTTATTTCTAATGAATTAAAGATAACAGAAGAAGCAATTATTAACTCTATTAATAAATTTATAAAAAATAAGTATAATCAACAATCAATTAAATTTTTAAAACCCAAATTATTATTTAAAGATAACTGGAGTCAGAGACCAAAAGTTGAAAATTATGATGATTTAAGTAACAAAATATATTCAGAATTTACGAAAATGAACGTAACAAATTATAATATAATAACAAAAGGAGATATTGAATTTGATAAATTAAGTCCAGGATGGAAGACTGCTGTTATTTTAGATTTGATATTTAATAATTCTGATGATTACGCACCATTGATTATTGATCAACCAGAAGATAATTTAGCTAGTTCATATTTAAATAGAGATTTAATAAAGTCTATACATAAAACCAAGCAAAAGAGGCAAGTTATTATTGTTTCGCATAATGCAACAATACCTATGCTTGGTGACGCCCAAAATATTATCGTTTGTAAGAATCATAATGGCCAAATAACTATTCAAAATGCTGCTTTAGAAGAGCAAATAGATGGAAAAGATGTTGTTGATATTGTGGCTAAGTTAACTGACGGTGGTAAAACGGCAATTAAGAAAAGATTTAAAAAATATAATTTGAAAAAATATAGAGGTGAAGAAGATGAAAATTAATGTTTCTAAAGAAAATGAAGATATAACTTTGTCGTTATTTATTAATGGTAAAAATGAACCATTTAATTATGTGAGTTTAGTAAATGAGTTATATAAAAAAAAAGAAATAGAAGAAATAGTTTATTCTGAAAAAATAAATAGCTGGGAAAAAGAAGAAATTAATAAATTAATTCAAAAAATAGTAATTGCTATAAAAGAACCAGAAGAATAAAAGATTTATTTTTAAGTCATTTTAGTCAAAAGAGAACGGTATATCGTTATTTATAGTATTCCTAAGTGTTGTGTGGCACAAGCTAAGTTAGAAAATAAATAATAGAAAAAAATAGTTGCTAAATTTTTAGTAACTATTTTTTATGTGTGTATTTGCTTCTTAATAGGAATTCATTAATTTCTTTTTCTGTTTCGCTAAGATAATTGTTAAATTCTTTATCTGTTATAGTTTTATCACCTTGGATAGCAATTAGATAATCTAGTTTTTTTGACATTCTACTAAAGGCACTGGGTGAAGCCATAACATCATTTACATATTGTGCTAAAGGAGATGGAGTAGTAAAGTTTTCAAAACTTTTATCTATTAGGGTATTAATTTTAGGATTTTGTTTAAACATATTTAAAATATAAAGATGAAGATCATAAGCTCTATAAGAGAAATTTTGTAATTCTATTTTTAAACTATTTAAAAATGAAGGTAGGTTATCATTAGTATTTAAATATTCATTTAATAGTGTTAAAGCTTCATTAGTATAAGATTGCACTATAGCTTCTTCTAGTTGAAAATGCTTTCTTTTCATAGTCATGGTATTTAAGTTAAATCTATTAATACTTATTCCTTCTATATCTTTAATGACTGTGTTTGTTTTGCTTATTCCTCCATGTCTTAATAAATGAAAAAATTCATGTATTAATTTCATTACAGTTTCAGCTTTGCTTATATTTTGATTATTTGCGGAAAATACTAAGTATCTATCTTCTGTTAAAGTATCTTGTTTATCATCATAATTAATTTGTCTTATGATAGCAGCTCCACTTTTTTCTAAATTACCATCATCAACAAATCCTTCAATATTTTTAGTAGCAAGTTCTAAAGCGGTTTCATTTCCAATAATTATATTTAAAGATTGTAATATATTTGGTAATTTAGATAATGCTAATTTTGGCTTTATTAAAAGAAGAGCAAGAGTAGCACTATATAAAGCATATAGATGTTCTTCAGAATATTGCTCTTTTAAATTTGAATTTACTAACGATTTGCATTGATTCCATAATTCATTCATTAATAACCCTCTTTTCTTTACAGGGCTATATTTTAACATTATTTTTTTATTTTGTCTATAATTATAATCTTGGCAAATAATGTAAAACCTTTTAAATACTATTTTAATTATAAAAACAATTGTATTTTATTAACAAGTGAATATAATATAAATGTATACTTATTGACATATATGTCAAAATATAGTATATTATTATTGCATTTAAGAAATGTAATATGTAAATGTTAGCCGCTCTTGGATGGTGCGGGTTATAAATTATTCCAATCGTGAAATGTTAACCGCTCTCGGATGGTGCGGGTTATAAATTATTCCGATCGAAAATGTTTGAAAACTTTATTCTTTTGAGTAAAGTTTTCTTTTCTTTAAAAAAACGAACTTTTGTACTTGTAAACATAATTATAATTTGATATATTTTAGTTACAAGTTATATTCGTTATTAGGGGGTGTATATTAAATGAAAGTTGAAACAGGATATATTTACCATATAAAGGATGATTTTTTTGACAAAATAAATGATAAAGGGTTAATGATAAATCATGAAAATGGAAGGGCTAGACCTACTTATTTTACTATTAGAGACAAGGATATATTATGGTTTATTCCGTTAAGTAGTAAAGTTTCTAAATATCAACCTATAATAGATAAAAAGGTTAAAAAATATGGAGATTGCCGTTCTATAATGATAAGAAAAATTGCCAATAAGAAATCAGTTATATTATTACAAAATGCATTTCCTACATTAGAAAAATATATTGATCATCCACATATAATAAATGGAAAACCACTTAAAGTAATAGATACATTAAAAGATGAAATATTAAGTAATTTTAATTATCTATTGTCTTTAAAGAAACAAGGAATTAATTTATTTTTCCCTGATATTGATAAAATAAAAGAAATGATGCTTGAAGAACTTGGCAAATAATGTCAAGTTTTTTTCTTTCAATGTTAAAGTGCAAATATTTATGGTATACTCTTATTGGTATGAAAAGGGGAATTGCTATGAGTAAGTCTACAGGAAAAAAACAGAAAAAACAAAAATATAGTACAAGAATTGAAAAAAATAAAAAAATTTATTATAAAAATAGTTCGCCTGCACGTCCTAGTAATGCTAAGAAAAGTAGTAATAATAAATTAATTTTATTTATACTAGCTATTAGTATTTTCTTTAATGCATTTTTTTTACTAAGGACTAATAGTTTAACTTCTTCTATTGACGATTTAAATTCTACTATTGATAAAAATGAAGAAGAGTATAGTACTATGATAGATAATTTGAAAAGTGAATATACGAATTATTTGTTTTTAGGAGATTCAATTACAGACTTTTATGATTTGGATGAATATTATAAAGACTTGCCTGTTGTTAATAGTGGTGTTTCTGGTAATACAACAGCGGATATTTTAAATGATATGAAGAATAGGGTGTATAATTATAATCCTTCTAAAGTATTTTTATTGATTGGTACTAATGATTTAATTCATAATATGGAAGTTGAAGAAATAGTTTCTAATATCGAAAAAATAATATCGGACATTAAAATTGATAATCCTCAGATAGAAGTTTATGTTGAAGCAATTTATCCTGTTAATGATGGTATAGATAAAACAGTTGTTGATGAGAGAAATAATGCAGATATTATGGAAATTAATAACAGATTGAAAGAATATTGTGAGGGTAACAATTGTACTTATATTGATATGTATAATTTATTACTTGATGATGAGGGCAATTTTAGTGAAGAGTATACTGACGATGGGCTTCATCCTAATGATCGTGGTTATGAAGTTATTACAGAAGAGCTTAAGAAATATTTAGACTAGCTAGGTATTATATGTTATACTATAACTGAATCAAGGAGAGAAGTATGGAAAAAGATAAAGTTGAATGGCTATTTGATAAAGTGTGTAATATATTGCATTTAAAGTTTAAATCTAAAACTCGTAAGTTATTAATTCAAATATTTAAGTTTGGGGTTGTAGGAGTTATTGCGACATTAATAGATTGGTTTGTTTTCTTTATAGCTAATGATATATTGCATATTTATTATATAATTAGTGCTATTTTATCATTTACAATATCAGTTATATATAATTATATTGCTAGCATTAAATGGGTTTTTGATGTAAATAAAGAAAAAGATCCAAAGAAAAACTTTGTTATTTTTATAGTTCTTAGTATTGTTGGTCTTATCTTAACTTTAATTATTATGAAAATAGGTGTTGATATATTAGGTATTAATGCAATGTTTATGAAAATTATCTCAACTGCTATTGTAATGATTTTCAATTTTGTGACTAGAAAAATGTTTTTAGAATAGGTGGTTAATATGAATAAAATATCTGTTATTGTACCTTGTTATAACGAAGAAGAATCAATTCCTTTATTTTATGATACTATTAATAAAGTAATTAATAAGATGAAAGATGTTTCCTTTGAACTTATTTTTGTAGATGATGGTAGTAGTGATAAGACTATTAATGTTATTAAAGATCTTTCAAAAAAAGATAAGAATGTTAGGTATATTTCTTTTTCAAGAAATTTTGGAAAAGAAGCAGCTATTTATGCAGGACTTGTTTATAGTACCGGAGACTATGTAACTTTACTTGATGCTGATTTACAAGATCCACCTGAACTTATAGAGAAGATGTATAAAATTATTACAACAGAAGATGTTGATTGTGTAGGACTTAAGACAGATGCTCATAAAGAATATGGTATCTTTAGAAGATTTTTAACAAGATGTTATTATAGGTTAATATCTAAATTATCAAAAGTAGAAATGGTTCCAGGGGCTAGGGATTTTAGATTAATGACGAGACAAATGGTAAATGCAATACTAGAATTAAAAGAGTATAATCGTTATAGTAAAGGAATATTTAGTTTTGTTGGCTTTAAAACTAAATGGTTAACTTATAAAGTTCCAAAAAGAGTAGCTGGTTCTAGTAAATGGAGTATTTTTAAATTATTTACTTATGCAGTTGATGCAATTATAGGTTTTTCGACTGTGCCTTTAACTATTGCAGTTTTTGTTGGGGTATTATTTTGTTTAATTTCTTTAGTTTCTGTTATTTTCATTATTATTAGAACTTTAATTTTTGGAGATCCTGTAGCAGGATGGCCTTCTTTAGTATGTATTATGTTTTTCTTAAGTGGCGTTCAACTTTTCTGTACAGGTATTAGTGGTGCTTATATTTCTAAAACTTATACAGAAGTAAAGGATAGACCTATTTATATAGTTAGAGAAACAGAAAAAGATTCAAAAAGAAGGAAGTGATAGAATGTCTTCTTTTATTAAGAAAAATATTAGTATAATATGTATGTTATTCCTTTTAAGTGGACCTATTATTGATTTTATTACAGGGGTAATGTTGCATATTTTTGATATTAGTTTAACTTTAGGTTTAGTTTTAAGAATACTTTTCTTATTCTTTATTTTTTATGTTGCTACTTTTATTTATAAGAAAAAAAGTAATTTAGTATATTTTGGAATTTTTGGTATTTATTTATTGTTATTTATATTAGGGTTAACTCTTTTTAAAGAGAATCCTAATTATTTTAGGGAGATTCAAAATACTTTTAGATTATTCTATTTTCCTTTACTTTTAATATCTTTATTTAGTATTAGAAAAGAAATTAAGATTACAACTTTAAGTTTAGTTATAACTCTTTGTTTATATTTAATATTAATATTTATTCCTTTGGCATTAGGAGTAGGTTTTGAAAGTTATGCTATTACTAAAGAAGGAACATTAGGATTTTATAATTCAGCTAATGAGATTAGTGCTATTATAGCAATATTGACACCTATTTTATTTATTATTTTTTATGAAAGTAAAAACTTAATATTTAAGTTATTTATTACGTTTATTTATTTAGTTGTTATATTAAGTGTAGGAACTAAGACACCACTTCTTGCTTTAATAATAAGTCTTTTTGTAGTTTTTATTTATATATTATATAAATCTTTTATAGATAAGAAATATCATGTTGTAACAACTTTTACAGCGATTATTGTGGCATTAGGACTTGTTCTTATAATAGTTGCACCTAGAACTAGTTTTTACAAGAATATAGAAGTACATCTTGATTATTTAAAAGTTGATAATATTTTTGATATTTTTAAAGATGAGAGGTTAGTTGATCATTTTATCTTTAGTCAAAGATTGACTTTCTTAAATAATAAAGAAAAGTTGTATGATGAAGCGAATACTTATCAAAAAATCTTTGGTCTTGGTTATTATGATAATGGTAAAGAATTAAAAAGTATAGAAATGGATTATTTTGACGTTTATTATAATCAAGGAGTCGCTGGTTTTATTATCTTTTTTGTACCATATATATATGTTTTAATATCAGTTTTACAGGAAAGAAAAGCTTTCTCATTTAGACAGTTGATGTTATATTTAAGTCTTTTCTTAATTATAGTATTATCATTATTTACAGGGCATATCATAACCGCTCCTGCTGTTAGTGGCCTTGTTTCATTCATTTTGTTATCTCTTGTTAAAAATGATAAGAAATGTTTATTATTTACAGGCGTTAATTTAAAGCTCGGTGGTATTGAAAAATCTTTAGTTAATTTAGTTAATAAGATAGATAAAAATAAATATCAAGTAACAATAATATTAGAAGATGCTAAAGGTGAACTTTTAGAAAAGTTAGATAAATCTATTAACGTAAAAGAATTTAAAGTTTCTAATAATAAAAATAAAATAATAAGAAAAGGAGTTAATATTTTAAGAAGATGTAGTTATGCTTTATTTAATTATCACACCTTTGACTTTAGTTGTTGTTATGCTACTTACAGTTATAGTGGTAATAAAATATCTAAACTATCATCAATAAACAATTCTATTTATGTTCATAGTGATTATAGTTATATCTATCCAGATTTAGAAGATTTTAGAAGATTCTTTGATACTAGAGGGATTTATGATTTTAAAACTATTTTCTTTGTTTCTTTAGAATCATGTCGCAAATTTACAAAGATATATCCTTTCTTAAAGAATAGATGTTTTGTTTTTAATAATTTTATTAATTTAGAAGAAATAGAGGCTTTAAGTAAAGAAAAAATATCTTTAACTAAACCAAGAGGCAAGACTTTATTTGTCTTTGTGGGTAGACTTGATGATGCTTCTAAAAAATTAGGTAGAGCTTTTAAATTAGTTGCAAATTTTGATAATGTTGTTCTTTGGGTAGTAGGAGATGGTCCTAGTAGAGAAGACTATGTCAAGGAAGTTAAGAAACTAAAAATAGAAGATAGAGTCGTTTTTGTAGGTTCTAAAATAAATCCTTATCCTTATATGAAAAAGGGTGATTATTTAATTTTAACTTCTCTTTATGAAGGGTTCCCAGTAGTTTATTTAGAAGGACTTGCTTTAAAGAAAAAATTAATTACGACGATTAAAGTTAGTGATGATTATTTAAAGATTGGTAAAAATTATGGTGAAGTTATTCCTTCTAATGAGATGAAAATGTTAGAGAAGGTTAAAGAAATATTAAATAGTAAGAAAAAGACTGATACTTTTTTAGATTTAGAAGAAATACAAAATGTGCGAATGGAAAAATTAGAGACTATCTTTGATGGAGGTGATTTCTAATGCAGAAAAAACCTAGGTTTAGTATAATTGTTCCTGTTTATAATACAGAAAAATATTTAAAAAGATGTTTAGATAGTATAAGTAAGCAAAGCTTTACTGACTATGAGGTTATTATTATTAATGATGGGTCTACTGATAATAGTTCTAATATTATTAGTAAATATCCTTATAAGGTAATAAATCAAGAAAATCAAGGTTTAAGTATGGCTCGTAATAATGGGGTTAAGGTATCAAGTGGAGATTATTTAATATTTTTAGATAGTGATGATTATATAGAAAAAGATTTATTAAAAGAGATAAATGAGTCTTTATTTAATAATCCTGATTTAGTAAGATTTCAAATAAAAGAAGTTTTTGATAATAAAGATTATATTAATTATAAAGAGGAACCTTTTGAAAATAAAGATGGAGTAGAAGCTTTTAAGTTAATTACAAAATATCACTTTGTAGAAAATGCTTGGGCTTATGCTATTAAAAGAGAGTATTATTTAAAAGAAAAATTTTCTTTTAAGAAGGGAACATACCATGAAGATTTTGGACTTATACCTTTAGTTATTATTAAATCTAAAGTAGTTAATAGCATTGATTATTTAGGATACTGTTATTATCAAAGAGACGGCAGTATTATGAATAGTAGTGATTATGCTAAAACGGAAAAGAAAGTAAAAGACTTTTATGATCATTATTTATATTTAGTTAAAGAGATAAATAAAACTAAATTGGATAAGACCTATTTTATGAGTTTTATTAGTAATAGTTTAATTTTAAAAATAACTGAGTTAGAAGGTAAGGATTATAAAGAAGCTTTAAATAGATTGAAGAAAGATAAGGTGTTTGATAATTTACTTGATGATAATTTAGGAAGAAAAATTAAAAAGACTTTAGTTA
Source organism: uncultured Mycoplasmatota bacterium (assembly GCA_946500695.1). Classification (GTDB taxonomy): domain Bacteria; phylum Bacillota_I; class Bacilli_A; order RF39; family UBA660; genus Onthousia. The sequence continues at coordinate 27,906 of CAMMWS010000019.1, forward strand.
AATTAAGTCCTAAATTATATTATAGGAGGTAGTTATGGTTGATATAAGTATAATAGTACCAATTTATAATGCTAGTAAGTATTTAAAGAAGTGTTTAGATTCTTTAGTTAATCAAACTAAAAAAGAGTTAGAATTTATTTTGATTAATGACGGTTCTACTGATGATAGTGAATCTATTATAAAAAGTTATGAAGATGATAGAATTAAATATTTTAAAAGAAGTAATCATGGTATAGGTAAGACAAGAAATTTTGGTATTAATAAAAGTACTGGTAAATATATTATGTTTTTAGATAGTGATGATTATTTAAAGACTGATGCTTGCGAAGTATTATATAAAAGAATAGAAAAGGAAAAATTAGATCTTGTAGTGTGTGATTTTTATAGAGTTAATAGCAATGTTTTAGAAGAAAAAATTAATGATTTTAAAAATACTTCTTTAAAAGATAATCCTAAACTTTTATTAGATATTAACCTTGCTCCTTGGAATAAGATTTATAGAAGTGATTTAATTAAAGATAATAAGATAAAATTTGTGGAAGATTTAAAATATGAGGATGCTCCTTTTGTCGCTTTAGCATTACTTAAATCTAAAAATATTGGTAAAGTTAATAAGGCTTTAGTCTATTATATGGTTCATGATAAAAGTGAGACTACAGTTAGGGATGAGAGAATATTTGATATTATAAAGATTGTAGATATTATTAGAGGTTATTTTAAAAATTATGATTGGAGTAGAGATGTTGTTGATATGTTAACTATTAAGATATTAGTTAATTATAATATTCAGCAAAGAAATATAAGCGATAAAAAACTTAGAAATAAATTTATTGATAGTACTTTTGATTATTTTGAAAGAAATATTCCTAATTATAGGCAAAATAGTTACTTTAAAGAAAGAAATATGTTAAAATCATTTATAGAAAAGAATAAAGGTTTAAGTAAACTTTATTGTGATTTGTATGTAAGGAAGTGAATGCTTTGGTTAGAGAGAGAGAACGGTGGGCTGATATATTAAAAGGAATAGGTGCAATTCTTGTTGTAATAGGACATTTGGTATTATATGAAGGATATGCTAAAATTTATATTTACTCTTTTCATATGCCTCTTTTCTTCTTTATATCCGGTTATTTATATCATCAAGAAAAAAACTTTAAAACTTTTTTGAAGCGTAAAGTTAAAAATTTACTTGTTCCATATTTTCTTTTTGCATTTATTTCAATTTTAGTAACTTATTTTCTAGAAGGAATATATTTATCAAAAAGTGAAATACTAGCTACTTACTTTTTTGTTAATGGATCTTTTGCCTTTAATTCTTCACTTTGGTTTTTGATTATTATGTTTTTTACATTAATTTTCTTTTATATTATAAGAAAAAGTATTAAAATTGAAAAACCAATTTTTGCTTTAATTACAACAATAATATTGTTAGTAATTTGTGTTTTTTTAAATATTAAACAAATAAAATTATATTTTGGATTAGAAATTGTTCCCCATGCTTTGTTAGTATTTTACTTAGGATATTTATATAAGTTGAATAAAGTAAAAATTAATAAAGTTATTAATAAAGTTTTACATAATAATATAGTTTTTATTTTTCAAGTTTGTATATTGTTAATAATTTCTTTTTATCTTTCTTTATTAAATGGCAGGGTTAATATGTCAACAAGCATTTATAATAATTATTTTTTGTATTTAGTAGCTGCTATTATTAGTATTTATGTATATGTTTTAATTTCAAAAAAGCTTGAGCTTTGTAAAAATAAATTTAATACTAAGTTTGCTGATGTTTTAGTTAGATTTAGTTTTTTATCTTTATTGATGTTTTGTACACAAAGATTAATATTTAAAGTTTATTATAAGATTCAAGATGCTATTAACATTGATTTAATGAGTGGAAAGAATATTATAGTGACAATTTTTATGATTATACTCACATTGTTAATATATTATTTGTATGATAGAATTAAATATATAATTACGAGGAGGCTAAATTATGAAAAAACTTAAGATTATATTAGGAATATTTATATTCGGCATTTTTTGT
>CAMMWS010000020.1:0-29929 GCA_946500695.1 uncultured Mycoplasmatota bacterium
ATGATATAGATAAAGAGATTAAACAATTAGAAAAACAAAAAGAACGTATTAAAAAAGCATATATGAGTGGCATTGTTGAAATGGAAGATTTTTCAGAAGATTATAAATTAATTGAAGAAAAATTAGAAATTTTAGAACAAAAGAAATCAGAACTTTTAAATTTAGATAATATAACTTTTACCCCACAGCAGTTAATGGCAGATAGGGATATTGAACGAGAAACTATGATAAGATTAGATACCTTAAATGATGTTGTAAAAACAAATTGGGAAAGCAAAACAAAAGATGAAAAGCAAGAATTTATATCTAAATTTATTGAGTCTGTTATCCTAACAAAAGATAAAAATAATAAACTTCATATAGAAAAAATTAATTTTAGAAAGAGTTATATAAATAATTTAATGAAGTTTTTAGATAAAGGAATATTAGATGTATTAGTACCTGTTGAAATAAATGGTAAAGAAGAATTTATTATTGGTAGTCCTAATAATTCTAACGAACAAGTACAAGAATATTTAGATAGATTAAATGAGTATTATGAAACAAAATTATATGAAATTTATGAAAATATTGATGAAGAAACTGGTAATATTATTGGAGAATTTATCCCTAAAAAAGATGAAAAAATTATAAGAATATTACCTATAACACCTACTGAAATAAAAACAAAATCAATTATAAATAAGGAAGATATAGAAACAAAATATGGAATTGTTACTTACAACCCTAACAAGCCAAATAAGAAAGGAAATGATTAAATTATGGAATTAAAATATACAAGAACTGGTGATTATGAATTACCAAATCTAACTTTAAAAGATAATAAAAAAGGAACAATTAATAAATATGGAATGTTAAGACTTAATAATTTAAAACACCATAAAAAATCACTTTATACTACACTTTTAATGAAAGATGAACTTACTAATCATCTTGTTTCAGTAAGTAAAGATGCAGAAACTTTGCTAAATAATTTAATGAAAAGTTATAAAAAAACAGATGAAAGACTATCTGAAAAAAATAAAGAAATTAATCATATAGAATGGTCAAAACTTATGAATAATTACAAAAATATAGCAGAAGAAATAATTTTAAAAAACTAATTTATACTGAAAATGTGTGAGTACGTACTCACATATTTTGTCTGGCAAGCACTGAATTTGTACTCCCATACAAATTCTATTATGGGAATTCCCATACCCTTAAATTTTAAAAAGGAGACCTTAAATTATGAGAATAAGAAATAATAAAGTTAATGTATTTTTAAGTGATGATGAAAAATTTATTTTAAAAAGAGATTCTTCAAAATTAAACTTATCTCAATCTGAATATATTAGAAATTTAATTATAGGATATGAAGTTAAAAATCCAGAAGTTAAAGAAGAAACAAAAAATAGTATTGGTGAATATATTATAGAAAAAATTCTTAAAGCATTAGAAGAAAATATCAATTGTTTAATCAAAGTAAAAAATAAATTTCATTATCTAGGTTATTTCGAAAATGAACAAGCAATTGGGACTAAAATAGAAGCTTTAAAAATACAAAACAGTGAGATAAAAGAATATTTATTATCTATTATAAACGACAAAGACAATGCCAACTAAGCATTGTCTTTATTAATAAGTTTTTTAGCAACTACTTCTTCGTAAGGTACAAATTGAAAATCAAAATATGTATAATATCCACCTTTTGGGCAATTTAAATATTCTGTAATTTGATTAGCTGCAGTATCTGATATTTGATTTATTCTAACAGCATTATCACCAATTTTAACTAATGGTATAACATATCGTGTTTTTGCTCTTACATTAACACAATATTTTTCGTCAACAGGTATTGAACTTTTATAAACTTTATTTGCATCTTGAAATAGTTTAAAACTATCTGATAAATATTTATCTTCACATGTTAAAATTTTATCAATTACTTCTTGTTCAGATAGAGTATACAAATCTTCTGTTGTTAAATAACCAGCATTATTCATTGACTTACACATATCTGCTAAAAATTGCATTACTGTTCTATCTTTATCGCTTACCCATTCAGGCCATAACTTTGAAATTGTATCTATATATTCTTCGCAAACTTCTTTATCTTTAAAAGCAAGTTCTTGTATACCGTCTTCATTTGGAGTTATCACAATATTGTTATACATTTTTCTAATTTTATCTAATTCCCAAACTCTGAAAAAAGTTAATCCGCTTGCAAATGTATATTCAAATCTATCAGCAGATAGTTTTGGTGTATCATTATCGGCAATAGGATAGATTTTATAGTCATCCACTTCTTCTAATTTTATTCCATCTCTTTTTAACAAACTCATTATTTTTGAAGAATTTATAATAATATCAGAAGTTTTTTCTTCAGTAGATTCTTGAGTTTCTGAATCACCATTCATAAAATCTATACAATGCTTAAATACAGGCGTAGCAATATCATGGAATAGACCAGCTAGTGTTTGCTTTTTATCGTGCGTAAAATGCCAAATAATTAAAGCAACACCAACACTATGATCCAAATTTGAATACCAATATTTAACATTAAAACATTTAGAATAATCCGTACCACAACTCATACTAATTTTACTAATTCTTTCCATTTCAGGAGTATCAATATATTCTAGTAACCATTCTGGAAATTCAGGCGATAGAATACAAAAATATTCTTTTACTTCATCATTTAAACTATCATAATATTTATTCATATTAAACCTCACTCATCTTTTTTGAATATAAATTAAAAACAAAAATTCTTATTTTTATAATTTGTCCTTGATTATCCGAATTTAAAATCAATTCTAACTCATTTTTCTTTATTTCTTTTAATGATTTAAATTGAGGTAATTGATATAAATTTTCTTTTATTGTATCAATAACACCAAAAAAATTCTTGTTTGCTTTTGAAAAAAATACAATGGCTAATTTAGAGTCATGCCAAGTAGTGTAACTTAACAATTGTTTAATGGTAGAATTTAATACTTGTTTTCCTTTCCAAAACTTACATTCTGTCACAAAAGCGGCTCTATTATTGTATTCAACGCATATATCTGTTTTACCATTATTTCTAAAGGATTCCCCCTGTACTTGGCCTTCATAATCGACATTTAATTGTGCAACAATTATATCTCTTAATTCTTCTTCCTCTAATTTTACAAAAGTATTTGGAGTTTTTTCAAAAGACGCTCCAATATGTCTAATTCTTCTGATAATTTCCTCATAATCTGAATCAGGAATATAATATTCAGTTTCTTTTTCTACCTTTGTATTTAAAGGTTTTACATTTTTTACAACTTTTATTGGTTTGAATGTAGGTGCATCAGGCGATTGTTTAAGGGGAATCGATAATTTTTCACTAAATTTATAAAAAAGAGAGATTTGATTTCTCTTTTTCTCAATATTATTCTTTATAAATGAGCTTAAATTATTATTAAAAACATTTATATCGTTATTTGTATTTTGAATTATTTCTTTTAAATTTTTTAAATCATGATTATACGAGTTCATTATTTTCTGCATTACATCATCAACATTTTCAGATAAAGCTTCTGAATATTCTAATGTAACAACATTATCGTCAATATTTAAGTTGTTTGGATGCCACATCAAATATGTAGAAGCGTGATGTTCTAATAAATTAATATCACCATTTATATTATGTGAAAAAGAAACTATAAAACCCGGAACTTCATAAAATTGCTTTTCATAATAAGAATTTCTATCATAAAAAAGATTTGGCTTTTGTACTGTCCCTTGTTTAATTGTTCTATTATTTTCTTCATCATCTAAAACAATATTATTCAAACTATACTTATTAATTATATTTTCAACAATATCTTCAATTGAATTTGCCATTATTGTGTCATTTTGCATATTTTCAATTTCATATAATATTTGGCGTTTTTTTATATCTAGCACATTAGATAATGAAGATCTTGGATTATTAAAATTCATTAATTTTCTCGCCCCCTAATAAAAATTAGTAATAAGAATTAATTACGTGTATTATTATATCATTTTTTCTTGAAATATTATAGATTATGTTGAAAAATAAATATAAAAAGTATATAATTTATTTATCAGAGAGATTTAATCAAATCTTATAGTCTTAATTTCGCATACGTGTATAGTTAAGGCTCCATTGAGGTTGAAAGTCGCACATTTGGCGATTTCTATATAAAGAAAAGTTCATAGTATTTGATACTATGGACTTTTTTCATGCTCAAAGGAGGGATGAATATTTATGAAAACAGTCATAACAGAATTACCTTTTCCTTGTGAAATTAAAAACAAAATTAAAATAAAAGTTAGTACAGGAAATTTGGAAATTAATTTTTTGCCGGGACATCTTATCAAAATCGATAATACCAATATCAGTATAGAAGAACCGCATCGAATTATTGTAAAGAAAGATAATATGATATTACTTGCTATGTTTTATAATAATGAAGATAAAATATATTTACCAAATAATAATATCTTCATTACTCTAACCAAATACATTTCCATTCTAAACTCTATAAATAAAATTTAAAAAAATTTTTGGGGTATATTTTTATTTAATAGTTTAATTAATGGTTTATTTTAACCATTTGCTTAATAATATAAACATTTTTGTAAAATTCAGTTCGACTATTTTTCCTACTAAAATTCCTATAAAATTCCCTACTGACTTTTCGATTGTCAAGTTTTATAATTAAGTAAGGTAGACAAATTTCTACCTAATAATGATTAGGACTTAGTCTTTATATAATTTTTAGTTATTGTTTGAAACACAAGGAAAATTACTCCCTTGTGTTTTTTCGTGTGCAAAGGAGTTGGTAAAAAATAAATGAAAAAACAAAAGACTAAAGTTATAGCTGGACTATATCCAAGAGTAAGTACAGAAGATCAATCTAGGTTTGGGCATAGCTTAGATGAACAGGAAGAAAAATTAAGACAATTATGTGAACTTAAAGGCTATGAAATTTATAAGGTTTATCGTGAAGAAGGAGTATCTGCCAAAAATACCAATAGACCAAAGTTCCAAGAAATGATGGAAGATATGAAAGATGGAAAAATCAATAAAATTATTGTCTACAAACTAGATAGACTTACTCGTTCTATCAAAGATTTAGAGGTTATTTGTAATACTCTCGAAGAATATAATTGTGATTTAGAAAGTGTGGCCGAAGAAATTAATACTAGTAATGCCAATGGTAAATTTTTTATAAGAATGCTTACTATTCTCGCTCAACTAGAAATTGAAAGAACATCTGAAAGAACAAAATTCGGTTTAACAGGTGCTTTAAAGAAAGGCCATTTACCAGGTAAACCACCACTTGGTTATATGAAGAAAGAAAAAAGTAAAAAACTTTATATTAACGAAATGGAAGCTGATGTTGTTAGAAGAATATTTAGAATGTATTTAGATGGTTCTTCTGTTTGTTTTATATGTAAAAAGTTTACAGAAGAAAATGTTTTAAATAAACGTTGGCCTACTACCACAGTAGATAAAATACTATCTAATAAACTTTATATTGGAACCGTTGAATATGGAAAACGTGGAAAAGAAGAAATACAACTTTTTGAAAATGCTGTACCCGCAATTATTGATAAAACATCTTTTGACATGGTACAAAAGAGAAAAGAGAAAAACCTTAAGAACTTTAAGAGAAAAATAACTTATATTTTCATGCAAAAAATATTATGTCCACATTGTCATAAAATAATGGGTGGTGAGTCTAGTACTAGTAGAAATGGTACAAAGCACACCTATTATAAATGTCATGCTTGTAATAAAAGAATTAGTGAAAAGAAAATTGAAAAAGAATTAATGAAATTTTTAAATGATATGTTAGACTTTTTCCTAATCATTGATAATACTTTTAAATCATCACTAACGAAAGATACTGATATAGAAATTAAAAAATATGAAAAATTAAGTGAAGATTTAAACAGAAAAATTGAAAAAATTAAAAAGGCATTTATTGACGAAATTGTCGAAGCTGAAGATTTTAGTAAAGAGCTATCTTCATTAAAACAAGAATTAGAATTTGCTAATAATAAAATTAAAGAACTAAAGCAAATAAAAGAAAATAATGATTTTAAAGAAGATGCCAAGTTATTCTTTAATCTAAAAGAAATTGAAAAACTAAAATTAAAGGGCGAATATGTAAAAAAACATAATGTATGGTCTAAATTATCCAGAGAGCAAAAGCAATATATTATTAACAAATATATCGACGAAATAGAAATGACTATTGATAAAAACAAAAAAGTTTCTATTGTAAATATTGTGTTTAATAAGAATGAAATTGAAAACATTGGTTATATGTTTCGTAATGATTGTTTTGATATGATAATTAATGTAAATGAACAAGACCTAATTTTCAAAATGAGCAAAATACAAAAGACTATATTACTAATTTGAGAAATTTCTATAATATCAAAGAAACAAGTATCACAGGAGAAATACTTGATATTAGTGAATTTAATACAAACGATATTGTGCAAATCATACCACATGAAAAAAGTTCAAAATTTGATAAAAATAAATTTACAATTTTACAAATTGAGGTATAAAACTATCTCAATTTTTTATTTTAAAAGGGGGTTATATATTGAATGAATTTTTTAAATATCTACTACCACAGTTATTAAGTTATTTTGGTAGTGAAAAACTAGTTTTAGAGGACTTTATACCTAAAGTAATAGAAAATCATTACGGAAATCTATTGCTTCCGTATGAGCCAAATAATAAAGAAAATATGGAGAATAAAGATGATGAAATTAACAAATGAAGATATTAATAAAAATCATGTGGATACTATTTCTCAATATTATGTATTAGATTATCTAAAAAGGCAGCTTAACATTAACGAATTTGAAATTTATCTATATGACAAAGATACAATAAAAGTCATTGATAAAAACCTAGAAACTGGGTACTTTAAATATAATAGTTGCACCAAAAATATAGACTTTTTTGAGAATTTGGAAAATGAGCGAGAAATGGAAATTTAAACACTTTTTTATAAAAAGGTAATACCTCTAAAGACTTATAAAATAAGGGAAAATCGAAGGTGTGTATTACCAAATGTGTCAAATTGTGGTTATTTCGGCAAGTGCCGAAAAATTTTTGCACCAAAAAAACGGCGAAAAATCCTTATAAAATAAGGGTTTCCGTTTTTTTTGGTGCAATTCCCATATCCTGTTGTATTTTTAAAAGAGGTAAATGTTAGATTTTAAACAAAAAATCACGAGTAATCAAAAACTACATTGGTGCCAAAGTTTTGTTTTTTTATGAAATAAAAACAACTCCTTTACTAATAAGTTGTTTCTATTTTAATATCTTTTATTTTCTAATTAAACCGCCATGACATGTAAGTTGATAAATAAGTTTATCTTCTTTATAAATTTTTTCACTACCTTCAAAACAATCTAAGGTGCCGGTTACTTCAAAAGTATAAATATATCCATCATTTTCAAATTTTCTAGGGCCTCTAACAGGAAGAATAGAGTCATCTTCTCCTACTTTCATAAGAGCAGGTCTTAAAACTTTATCCATCGCATCTTCATTTAAAGTTTCATCAAGTGTTACACCGTAATAATTCATTCCCCATTCGGGCATAGAATCATCACAGTAAACAACTTCTTCTCCCATAAATTTTGTCCCACCAAAATATGTATCATGGTAAGCAAAATTTTGACCATCTATTTTCTTTTCATAATGATAGTCGTTAGAGCCTAATCTACTAGGACTTTCTTTTTTTATGTTACTGTTTGCATAGGTTTGCTTCTTTGCTTCAATTAAAAAACTCTTTAAATTGTTATTCATTTTTTACTCTCCAATCCTTTCATACCTTAAAAAATATATTATTTATTTTTTATTAGTTCTTCATGGTAGAAATAATTAGTATAATTTATTCTATTTTTTTGACAATAGTTTTCTATTCTACTAGCTAAATTAATCCAATATTTCTTATTATTTTTCATATAGATATCAGTATAATCATTATAAAAATCAGGATAGTTATTTTTAATATAACTCATTATATATGTTTTATATTGACCTCTTAAATTTAAATTTTCAAACCAATATTCATCTACATAATTCTTGGATTTTTCTATAATTTCTTCCCATTCAGTTATATAAGGGAATATTGGTGACATAAATAAAACTGTATGAATACCATTATCATGTAGTTTTCTTAAAGTATCTAATCTTTCTGCTATTGTACTTGCATTATCCATATCACATCTAAATTTTTCATCAAGTGTATTTATCGATATACTAACGGATAAATTTTTTATTTGTTTTAATATATCTATATCCCGTAATATTAACTTTGATTTCGTAGAAATTGATAAATAGCAATCAGAATTTACTAATTGTTCTAAAATGTGTCTTGTTAATTTATATTTTTCTTCAAGTTGATTATAACAATCCGTTACTGAAGATAAAAACACTGATTTTTTACTTATTTTATTTAAATTGATTTTTTTATCACATAATTTAATATCAACAAAATCTCCCCAATCTTCTTTATGTCCTGTAAATCTTTTCATAAAAGAAGCATAACAATATTTGCAACCATGTGTGCATCCAATATAAGGATTAATAACATAGTCGCTTGCTGGAAGATTTGATTTGGTTAAATAATCATTTACTTTAATTTCTTTTACTAACATTTAACCCTCCAATCTCTTTAATAAAATGTATCGCTTTATATTTTCATCTTTTTGATACCAAGTTTTAATTTCATATCCCATACTTTGAAGATTTTTAAGACTGTAATTATTACCGAATGTAACCTCTGCAACAATATTGTTAATACCTAATTCTTTGGCTCTTCTTTCTATATGTTCTACTAGCGTATTTTGAAGATGATTGCCTCTATATTCAGGTAATACTATTACCCCATCAATATCAGCACATTTTCCTTTTATATCAGGTATGTAACTTCTAAGCTCTTTCATTCTATTAGATACGGATAAAAATATCCAAGCTATCATTTTGTTGTCTAAAAATGCTCCATATATTTCACCATCATTAATTGGATCATTAACAATTCTTAAATAACTTGATTCTTTAAAAGGAAGAAAATAACCTTTTTCATTTTCTTTGAAATTTTCTATTACAATGTTCTGTAAATTAAAAATATCTTTTACATCGCGAGTTGTACACAACTTAATATCAATTTCTTCAATATTTATTATATTCTTCAATTTATTTCATCCCCTTACCAATAACAATCCATTTACCATTTTTCTTTGCTCCAATTCTTTTAATATAACCATTATTGACTAATTCACTTAAATGATACCTAACCATTCTAGGCGTTAAATTCAAGAATGCAGCCATTTCTGCTTGAGTAATATTAGGTCTATCTAAAATTAATTTAATTATACTTTCTTCCATTTTACTTAAATTAAATTTTGAATAGTCAAATTTAACTTTTTGATTTTGGATATTGTATTCAAAATCATTTTCGTTGTACTTAATGCTTACTATTATAAAATGGGGATAAAATTGATAAATACTTTTATTGTATTTTTTAAGTATTTTTCTTATTCCTGTTCCCAAATGTTCTACTAACTCTAGATCTTTAAATACCCTCATAAGCTCTGGATTTTTAGGAGCAGAATATCCTTTTAAAAATTCTTCTTCTGTAAATTCATCTTGAATACCACCAAATGAAGATATTTCTAGTCTATCACTAAAAAATTCAAATTTTGGTGGATATTCATTAGACCAATCGTTATGAACAATAGCATTTATAATGGCTTCTCTAACAGCATTATAATCATACATCGATTTTTGAATACGTTCAGGATAAGTAATTTTTGCAAATACCTTATTTTCTGTTTTGAATTTTTCTAATACTCTGTAAGTAGCTGTTATTAAAGAGCAATCTCCAAATTCATAATATTCTTCTATTTCATCAACATCATCACCAACGTATTTAGCAACCTTTATAGAAACTCTATTATTATCAGCTAAAAGATAAGCAATATAGTTAAATTCATTATTGTTAGTATAAAACTCTAATTGTCTTTCAAAATTTTCTCCAACATCAAATCCTTTTTCCATATAATACATTTTTAATTGTCTAAAAGTTAAATCTTGTATTGGAGATACAATGTTTTTTAAAGATTCTTTAGTTCTTGATCTAAACATTTTATTTATTAAAGTTGTGGTCATTTTTTCGTTTGAGCTACCAACTCTAATAAAACAACTATCAGGTGTCATACCCATACCTTTAATGTGATATGGTCTTTCCGTTCCTCTAGCAACTGTAATATGAATGTATTTTTTATTATCTTCTTCTAAAACCTCAATATCAAACAATCCTAATACAGATGGTTCAATATTAGAAATTATCAAATCTTTTATTTTTCTTTGCAATAAATCCAAATTATTTTTTAGCCCAATAACTTTTCCATTGTCATCAACACCAATATAAATGTTACCACCATCTTTGCTATTAAGAAAACCTATAACTGTTTCTTCTAAATCATCAGGTAATTTAATTTTAAATTCATTTCTACTATCTTCAATTACACCAAGCATTGTAGCACCTCCAATCTTCTTAAATTAATTATACTATACATTTGAAATTTTTCCTAGCAAATTTCCTAATAAATTTCCTAATAAATTTCCTAATAAATTTCCTAATAAATTTTTGGGAAATATTTATTTATTTGCCATAAAATGGTAAAATTAAATAAAAAAAAGTTAACTTATATTTATTAGAAACGAGGGTAGTAAAAATGTCAAAGTTTATAGAAATACAAAATGCAATTTTAAGTTTAGGACCTGGTGAATATCAAAGATTTTGTTCAGCATATATTATAAAAAAATATAAATTTAAAAATATGCACGATATAGGGAGTAAAGAAGGAACAAATAAAACAACTAAAGGTATTCCTGATTCCTATTCCATTGATGAAAATGGAATGTTTACATTAATAATGTATGGAACAGTAGAAAAACAATCTATTGAAAAAATAACAAAAGATATTAAAGAATCTTACGATAGCAAAAAAACTGGATTAGATAAAGAACAAATAAAAGAAATAGTTTGCTTTCACACAAATACTAATATTAAACCCGGTGCATATAATAATTTAATCAGTTTAGTGTCAAATATAAAAATAACTTTAATTGATATAGATTCGTTAGCTCACGATATAGATGAAAATTACCATTCGATAGCAAATGATTATTTAAATATAGTATTAGATACAAATCAAATTAGTGATATAGATACATTTGTAGAAAGATATGATAAATCATCAATTAATTCTCCACTAAATATTGATTTTGTTTATAGAGAAGAAAAAGAATTAATATATCAAAACATTAAAGATTCAAAAATGACAATAATATCTGGAAAGCCAGGTAATGGCAAAACAAAAATTGCTTTAGAAGTTTTAAAAGAATTAGAACAAAAAGATGGATACAATTCGCTATGTATAAGAATAAACGGATTAGAACTTTATACTGATATCAAAACCATTTTAGAAAACAAAAAAAATATATTGTATTCATTGATGATATAAATAATCTAAATGGGTTACAATCTGTTGTTGATTTAATAATAACTAATAAAAATAAAAATATTAAAATTTTAGCAACCGTTAGAGATTATTTATTAAATAATGTTACAAAAAAATTAATTTCATATATAGAGCCAAAAGTATTTATACTAAATAAAATGAAAGACGAAGAGATTATTAATATTTTAGAAAATAACTATAATGTTAAAAATAAGAGTTGGCAACAAAAAATATTAAAAATTTGCAACGGTAATCCAAGATTAGCAATAATGAGTTTTATATCTATTAGAGATGGTAAAATTGAATCTTTAAATAGCGTATATGATGTATTTAAAAATTATTATGAAACAATATTTGAACAAAAACAATTATCTCAAAATGAAATAGATACATTATTTTATATTTCAATATTATCTCCAATAAGCACATCAAATGAAATTGTACTTAAAATTTTTAATAATTTAAATATATATGACGTAAATATATTCAAAAAATTGAGAGATATTGAATTAATTGATTATTATAATGATGATGCCTTAAAAATATGTGATCAAAATTTTGCTAATTATCTTATATATAAATATTTAATAATTGATAAAACTATTACGATTTCGCAATTACTTAAAAATTTATATCCCAATTTTATTAAAAAATTTATAAATATTATAAATATGATTAATGAACAATTTTTAAATAAAACTACACTTGATTATATTACAAAAGAGATAAATGAAGTTTGGAAAGAAGAACCTTATAATAGTGACTGGAAATTTGTCGAATATTTCCATAATGTGAATATCACTAAATCATTATTGATTATTAAAAATAAAATTGAAAATTGTAGCAGTGAAGAATTACCATTACAAATAAAATATAACAATAATGTATACATAAATAATGATTTATTAAGTCTAATATCTGATTTCAAAGATAGTGATTATTTAGAATTTTCTTTTGAGCTGTTGCTATTATATCTAGAAAAAAATCCTAATTTATATAATGAAATATGTAAAAGTATAAAAGATTATTGGTTGATTAAAGAAACAAGCCCAAACTTTATTTTAGAAACAAAAATAATTAATATTTTATATGATAAGTATATCGCTTCAACTATACCTAAAATGAAAGAAATTTATAAACTTATACTAGAACATACTTTATTATATTGCTTGAATTTAGAATTTCATATTAGTAAACAAGGAAATACACCTAGAATAGTAAATTTTATTACCTTTAAATTACAAGAAAATGACAATGTTTTTGATTTTAGAAAAAACATTTTTAACATAATATTCAAACTGTGTTCCGAGGATGAAACAAATTATAAACTTCTCTTAAATAATTCAAATTGGTTTTATGACGAGGAACAAAAAGAAATTTTAGAGCATGATATAAATTATTTAGATACAAATTTCTTTTCAAATTGGAACAACTTAAATATAATACAAAGTAAAATCTTATTTTCATTAAAAGAAAAATGCCAAAAATTTAATATTAATATTCCTATTTCATTAGAAAAATATAAAGAGTCTTCCGAATTCATAATAATAAACTTGTTTGAAAATTATCATTATGATAAAAATAATGATGCATTAATATCATATTTAGAAAATAAAAATAGAGATTATTACAATACAATATTTCAAGTGTTAAAAAAAGTAGAAGATGGTAACATCGATGTTGATAATTGGAAAACACATAATTCATTAGATATATTATTTAAATATGTATTAGGAAATGATATAAATTTATTTTATGATATATTTAATTTATATTTAGAAG
Source organism: uncultured Mycoplasmatota bacterium (assembly GCA_946500695.1). Lineage (GTDB taxonomy): Bacteria > Bacillota_I > Bacilli_A > RF39 > UBA660 > Onthousia. Next base: position 13,324 of record CAMMWS010000020.1, read on the forward strand.
CAGATTGTCCTTTTGCAAATGGATTATTCTTTATAAGAAATATTGTTGATAAAAACATACTTGAATATATGCTAGATTATATATTAAAAAGTAGCACTAAACAAAAATTCTATTTATTAACATGTATATTAAATAACTATTTCAACAAAAAATATGTACCAATTATTAAAGATTTTATCAAAAATCAAAATAATTTGAAAAATAAGTACACTTTATCTATTGAAGCTATTTATGAATATTCAAAATTTAACAATAATCTATTAGAAAACTATACTAATGATATTTTAACAGAAAATGATTTTAATTTATATTCTAGTTATACAAATTCTTTTGTAGATAAAAATATCGTTGACACTTTATATAGTGAATTTAAGAATAAAAAAATACTTGAAAAATTATATCTAAACTCTATAAAATGTCATGCAGATTATGAAGGAAATTTAGGTTATTTATTGTGCTTAAACAATAGTGATTTTCTAAATGAAATATTAGAACAAGAATCATCTGATAACACAGGAAAAGTAAAAAACATTGTAAAGAAAATATGGAAAAATACTAATCATAAAGATATAATTGCACATAATTATTATAAAATTATTAAATCTAATTTAGGTTATTTGCGCACACATAGATTATTCGATGTAGGCAATGATGAATATATAAGAAATAATCAATTGGAATGGTTTAAAAGTCAAATATTAAAATTTATAGACGATGGAGATAACATATATAATTTATTTTATATAATTAGCGAAAAAGATGATGACTTTAAAAAAGAATTAATTTATTTTCTTTTAAGTAATACAAATAATATTGAAATATTTAAAAGAATAAGTTTATTTTCTCATTTTGAATCTTGGACTAATAGTAGAGGTCCAATTATTGAAAATAAAATAAAATTTATTCAATCTATATTAGAAATAATTAAGAAAATAAATCAATTAAATTATATATTTCATATAGAATATTTAAATGAAAGAATAAATATTTATCGTGAAGAAATAAGAAAAACACAAATTAAAGAATATATAGATGATTTTCTTGATTAGTATTGCATTAAAAATATTATAGCATTATAATTAATACATCAAATACGAATGAACTTTTTACTAAAGTGTGCGTAACCCCTTTAGTAAACGCTCCAATTGATAACTAAAAAGAGCTTAGCTATGTACTAAGTTCTTTTTTATTATCTCCCGTAGCGAGCTTGGAAGAGAGATATCTTCTACTCCTATAAAAAGCCATTACTTCTATAATATTATCAAATATATTATACCATTTTACTTGAACTTGATTTCTACAAGCTTCATATTTAGGATTATAATTAAGATTACGTGCCATAGGCTGTAATGTTAACAAAGATATATGCAATGATGATATTTCATCTTCCAAATGTTTTCTCATAATATAATAAACTTCTTCTTTAGTTATAAAGATAAAATCTTCAACAACACCATATATAATAGCATCCACCTCATATTCAGACTTATTTCCTTGTAAAACAAAGCGATTTACAAAAGCATTAATATATTTTTCATCATTAAGAACTTTATTAATTTCATCAATATCTCTTTGATGTTTTTCTCGGTAAAGAGAACTAGATATTCGTGTTTTACCAGTACCATTTATTGTTCCATCAGCATATTGATAATACAAGAATTTTTCAATAATATCTTCATCAATACCGATTTTTCTGAAAAATGAAACCAGAGTACCAATAGATTCATTATGAACAGAATTTTTAACACCCTTCTTTATACTAATACCTCTAACATAACCATTAATCTTAATATAAATATCTGCTTTCCTTTTAGACTTATTAACCCAACACTCTATATAGTCCTTATAATCAAGATAGCCATACAATTTATACAATAATTCCAAAAAGTTTGGATATACTCTCCCTACTTGCTTTCCATTAAGATAATTAGCAAACTCTTCTTCATTCTCATAACCTGTGATTTCTTTATTAAAAAACATTAATTCCTCCTTTCATTAATATAATTAAAGAAAAACAAATATTTTTTTCACTTTTTACATAAAATAAGACAATAAATAATTTTATTGTCTCATAAGATTAAATATTCTTTTTTACTTTAACTTTATACAATACTTTAGGCTTTAAATACTCTTTTTCATCTCTAGTCATTGAAGCTTCCTCTGCTTCAACTGTACCAATTATTCCAAAATATCTATTAACATCTTTTAAATCAAAAAATCTTTTTGTATAATCTCCTTCGAAATAAAAGTTTTTCTCTAGTTCTACACCAACACCTGCTCCAAAATTAAAGTCATTAATTGAAGCAACTCGTGCTAACAGTATTCCATCAGTTTTTAATATTCTTTTTATTTCATTCATTATATGTATAGTATCTTTATTATTAAAATACTGTAAAGATAAATCTGCTATAATTAAAGAATATGTCTCATCATCAATTGGAAAATCCTCTAACATATTTAAATACATTGTTTTACTATTAGGAATATTATCTTTAACACTCCTTAAAGCTTCTTTAGAAAAATCACAAGACAAAACATTATATCCTCTTTCTATTAAATATAAAGTATCAGCACCTACTCCACAACCCAAATCTAATATTTTACTATGATTATTATCTTCTAAAATATCTTTATATTCATCTAACTATAAATCATAAACAGGAACACCAGAACGTTTTTTAGACCAATTATCCCACATTTCAACATAATCATTGTTACCAATAATACTATTCCAAAAATCAGGTGTACTAAAACTTAGTCCTTTCTCACTTTCAGCTAGCCAAAAAGCATCCTCTTCTGACATTTCACCAAGACTAGCCAAATAACTTACTTGTAATATTCCCATTGCATTAGCAAGATCATAAAACAATGGAAAACACTCCAATTCATATTCTGTTAATTTATTATATTTTTGATATTCATCTAATATCATCTTCGTACTTTTAATTGTTTTATCTTTATTATCAGGATTTAAACACAAATTACAAGATGTTACTGCTAAATCTACAATTCTAGGTAAATAATTAGAAACTGCAAAATCAATTATCCATAACTTACCATTATTATCTTTCATTACATTTGAGCTAATAATATCTCCATGTACAAAACTTGATGGTAAATTATCTAACTTAACATCGTTAAATCTTTGATATAAATTATCAAAAATATCTTTATATTTATTATCTAAATACTTTCCTTTCTCTTCATACTCTTTAGGAAAATTAATTATTGCCCATTTATCATAAATAAAATCTGATTCTAACTTAGCTTCATGTATTTTTACCATCTGAGAAATAATATTTTTTATCTCTTCTTCAGTAGGTATTTCATTTAAATCATAAAAACTTTTACCATCAACATATTCAAATACACATAATCTAAAAGTAACATTATCTAAACTAATCTCACACAATATATCATTATTACATTTATATACCTCTGGAGTATTAATATCTAATGTATTTGCTAGTTCTATCCTATCAATATACATTTTTACATCTGAAGAAGTTCTCTCTTTATTAAATATTTTTACACAATACTTTCCATTTTCAGTTGTTAATATAAAATTAAAATCTTCATATCCAACTAAAATAATTTCATCAGATAAGTATTTACCAAGATTATATTTTTGACATATCATTTTTGATAATAAAGACAAGTCAGATTTAAGATTTATTCTATCATAAAATTCCTGTAACATCTTATCAAATCCTTTCATAATTACTAATTGTTAATTTTATTTATTATTTCTACTCAGTATAATCAATATAATGAGGAGTAATTTTATTTTCTTCATAATATTGTCTAATACCATACTCTTTTATTTGTCGATTACCATTTAACCATTTATCTATTATAGTCTTTTTATAAATAGATGTATTAACCTTATCACAAGGAAACTCTATACATTCTCCACAAAAATCAACATTATGTTTTTAAGTACATTCAGGAATAATACACCCCTTTATACAACAACCACTAACTCTTCCCTTTCTACACCCTGCACATTTAGGATAAGCATATTTTTTTAACTTTTTACTAAATGCTTTAAATTCATCTAATTTATATCTATATTCTTTCTTTAAATTATTATCTAAAAACTCTTCATGTCCCTCTAATAAATGTAATAATTCTTTTGCATGATAACTTATTTGTCCATACTGACAAGCAGTACAAGTTGAGCAAAACAAAGAACATGGAGCAACATTATTTAAAATTTCTTCACTAACTTTTTCTTTTATCATATTTCTATTTCTTCTTTTATACCCAATACTTTATAGTTTATATTAAACTTCTTAAAATTTATAATTCAATATAATTCTTAACAAATCTATCATAAACCCATTCTGGAGCAACATTTAATATATCTATTATTGCTTCTTCTAATTCAGATTTAGACATGGCTCTAATATAATTTATTGTTTTATTATATAGATTGTTTTCATATTCCTCATATTTTTTTTGTGCTTCTTCGACTTCTTTTAAAAATACTTCGACTTCATCAGGGAAAATTGTGAAATAAAGAGCAACTATATGCTTACAAATTATTCTTTTATCCTTTGCATGAGGACAATCACATTTAGATTTTCTAGGATGTTCTATATCTAAAAATACATTATAGATATCATTATTACTACCTTTTGCTTTTCCCTCATATCTAAATTCATCAATTTTATTATAAGACAAAATTTTTTTCTCTTTATAATATTCTAAACCTCTCCAAGTAGAATTTCCACTTGCAATATTTATAACTTTCATAATTTAAACTACCACCTTATTTCTGCAACGCCATGCTGCAAATTTAATTTTTAACATCCCATCTTCCTTGTCTATTGGAACCACTTCTCTTTAAAATACCTTGATCAATTAACTCTTTTATGTTTCTTTGAATTGTTCTTTTAGTAGTGTTTAAAAGTTTAGAGAGTGTCTCTTGTGTGATTGTAGGTTCATCTTGAATCAGTGATAAAATAGAATTTTGCAATGATGATAAGTTTTCGTTAAACCTAACTTTTTCTTTTTTAGTAGCAAATGTATTTTCATTATAAGGAAAAGATACTCTAATAAAATTAGGAAAAAATTCAAAACAACTTTTATCATATTTCTGTAATATTCTAATAATGCCTGTCCCCATTTGTTCCACATACTCTAAATCTCTAAATACCTTCATTAACTCTCTATTCCTAGGTAGAGTAAATCCTGATAAAAACTCTTCTTTAGTAGTATTTTCTTGAAGACCACCATTTGATGAAATAACTATTCTATTGTTAAACATCTCAAACTTAGGTGCATATTCTCGTGACCAATCATTGTGTACAATAGCATTAACAACAGCTTCTCTCACTGCATTATAATCAAATAAGTCTATTTCTTTTCGAGTTGGATAAGTAATTTTAGTAAATGTTTTATTTTCGATTCTAAGTTTATCTAAAATATTTTGTGTAGCTTTAATTAGACAACAACAACCATAGTCTTCATTTTCTATCAAGTTAACTGCTGTATCAGTTTCATACTTTGCGAATCTAACTGATATAGTATTGTTATCCGATAATAAATAAGCTACGTAATTAAAATCGCCTTGAGGTGTATATAATTCTAATTGTTTTAAAAAATTATTATTAATCCTAAATCCTTTTTCTTCATAATATATTTTTAATTGGGTAAATGTTAAATCTTGATTAGGCGAAACAATATTTTTTAATGAGTTTTTAGTTCTAGAACTAAATTCTTTGCTAATTAATTCATTATTCATACTCTGAACTGCACTACCAACACGAATAAAGTAACTATCTGGAGTCATTCCCATACCTTTTAAATAATAGGGTCTTTCTGTTCCTCTTGCTACAATGATTTTAATATATTTTTTATCATCTAATTCTTCAACAACTACATCAAATAATCCTAAAGTGGAAGGGCTAATATTATCTTTAATTCTATCCTTTATTTCTCTTTGTAGTAAATCAATATTACGATTTGTTCCAACAACTTCACCTTCATCCGAAATTCCAATATATAGATTACCACCACTTGTATTTAGAAAGGCAATAATTTCTTTTTCAAAATTATCAGTCAATTTAACTTTAAATTCGTTTCTAACATCTTCGATTACATCTAGCATAAGCTTACCTCCATTAGATACATTTTATCAAATAAAAAAAAATATCACAACACTTATGTCGCCAAAATGTCGCCAAAATGTCGCCAATGTGTCGTGATAAATATTTTCCTTGTAATTTCCTAGTATTTTCCTAACAAACTTTCTAATAAGTATTAATTAAATAATAAAATTATCATATAAACTATTTAACAAGTGAGGAATATTTTTTTATTATTTATAAGAATATTTAAATTTATGTATTTCTAAATTCTTATCAGATATGTCATATTTCATTGCATATATCTCATAATCTCCAACTTCATCTGGTAAACTATTATATTGTCCTGTTGTTTTATTATATATCGAATAATAAGCATCAGCATCTGAATAAAGTGTTGAAGGAATAAATATTCTTAACACTGAATTTATATCTTCACTTAAAATCCAGTTATTACTATTTTCAATACTACTTACTAAATCATTTACAGTTTCTTTATCATAATAAGCATTGATAATAGTATATTCAGTTTTATCTTCATCAAAATAAGTACCCCAATCTTGAATTTCAAGTTCACCATTACTTGGAAGTTCTGCATCTACTATCTCTCTATATTTATCTATTTCATCATAATTCACTGAAAATGTTGGTATTAAACAAAAGGCACCATAAACTAACAAAAGAAAAGCTATTATAAAACCACCAACAATATTTTTAGTACATTTAAACCCTGCTCTTTTATATTTAAAACCTAGTATGATAGATAATATTGGAATAGGCAAAAAGCACCAAAACACCCATGTGTTTTTAGTAAAATTAAAACCATGCTGAGGATTTATTATATTAACAATAGAAAGTGAAGCTAAAGCTAGCCATAAACTTGCAATAGTTACTATAAATAGTATTATCATACCATTTTTAATAAATCTGCTATGTGGATATTCCACTATTTTCATAACAGTTTTTTTATTCTCCACAATTTTACCTTCATCATTATCTTTATTTTTCTTACTAAATAATTTTTTTAATTTAAAACTAACTTTAATAACTAAAATAGATATAACAAACCATATTAGTATTAATACAAAGTCCGTCATTATTAACTCACCTATAGTCATTTTATCAGTAGAATTCATACTATCTATCATCGCTAATATTGATAATATTATCCACATAATTGATGGTATAACAAATAATTCAAAGAAAAATCTAGATTTAAAAATATTATTATCTTTTTTAGAATTAGTACTCTTCATAAAACAATTACTTCCTTTCACTTAATAATGGAAAAGTTGACTACCAAGAGCCACCTCCTCCACCTCCAGATCCTCCACCACTGCTTCCTCCTCCAGATGATGAAACACCTGATGAAGATGATGAAGTACTTGAATATAACATTACTCTTTCTGCATTATTCATTGTATTGTTCATAAAGTTCGAAAAAATTGAAACATTAAAAGCAGTTGAACTATCATACCAACTAGGTGGTGAAATAGAAATCATTTCAAATTTTTTTATCCATTTATCAGAAATTTCAAATATATAAGTATAAGGTAAAATATCATAAAAATATGTAGGATTTTTTGAAACTTGATCTTCTAAATTATCTTTTTCAGCAATCTCAAGAAAATTTTTAAATCTTATTATTTTACTTAACATTTCATTACCAAAATCTGTTCTTTTAGGAAGATATAAAAAGCATATAATCATTCCTATTAAAGGAATTAAATCCATAAAAAATCCTATAGAAAATATAATATTATCCTTTAATGCAGTTCCCATAACTATAATATAAGGAATTGTAAAAATGATTGCTATAATTGAAGCTGTCAAATATCTTGCCTTTTTAGAATTAACAGGCGTATTACCAACTATTACACTACCATATTTTGCTATTGAAAAAGGGCTACAAATACCACCTATTGTAATTGGCAATAATAATATAAGTAATATCAACGGATCTTCCCAAGTATTTATAACTGGTGGCACAGTCATTATTAAAAATGTAATAATAATCATAGTTATAATAATAATTTTGTAAATTACTCCTTTTTTTTCAAATATTCTATCCCTATTTTCTTTGCTATTTATATTATTTTTAATTTTATTAATTGTTGTATAGAAATGATTATACAATTCCTTAGATGTCACTTCTATCACATTATTATCATTTATTGTTCCTAATTTAAATAATTCATCAAGAAATATGCTTTCGTTCATATTATTTTCATCATAATCTTTTAATTTAATTATTTTAAAATTATTTGTTTCTAAAGGATTAGAATTATTTTCTAATATTTTAATATATCCTTTATTTGCTAGATATATTAATAAAGATATTACATCTTTATTATTTGCATTTCCTTTATATAAAAAGCCAATTTCTAGACTATTAAATCCTTTTGGTGGATAAAACTCTACTGTATCTATAACCTTTTTATCTTTACCTTTTTTATACCAAATTAATATAGATATTCCTAAAAATATAAAAGGAATTATATATATTATAAAATTATTAATATCTAAAGGTATTTCTGCATCTACAAAATACCCTTCAGGAAGTTCACATCTAACCGTCAAAGCCTCTCCTCTATTTAAAACTCCATCATAACTTCCTGATATTGTATTACCATTAACAGTATAATTAATACCATAATTATTAGTAGAACCTACTTCTCCTTTAGAAAAGCCTAATTTACTAGCATCAAACTCTTTAGGCATCGTTATATTAAAAGTTACATTGCCTATTACTGTATCCCATTCACTACCTATAATATTGTAATATAACTCATCATAATCCTTAACAGGATCTTTCCCTAAATTATAAGTATACTTAATTGTATAAGTCTTTTTTCCTGTTAAAGTTGTACTAGCAGAACCTATCTGTATTTTATAATTACCATTCTCCCTTGAAGTAGAATATTCATCATTTACACTTAAATTAGTAACCTGAGTTCTATTAGTAGAAGTACTACCATCAAGTCTTACTAGTTTATTACTTAAAGGAATAGTTCTAAATATACCATGTTTAGGAGTATTAAAATATGCAGTTATTGTTTCTGTTATATCAAAAGTATTATTAGAGTTTACTACGATATTAACATCATAATTATCAATAACATAATCATAAGATGCATACATACTATTTTCACTAGGCACATTACTACTAGAACTTACTACATCATCATTAATACTAACCAATAGACTATAATACTTTATATCATCAATACTATATTCCCCTAATATATCTAAATTAAACATCAAGTTAAATTGATTAGAACCAGTTAAAGCGATATTAGAACTACCCGCTTCTGTTATTAAATTATAATCTTTATCATAATAAGAAACTCTTGAACTATAAGTAATAGAACTATTAGAATTATTAACAACTTCACCAGTTAAACCAAAAGCCATAGTTGAAGTATCAGAATAATCTTCAAATCTAATATTAGAAAAAGATAAATCTCTAACATCTAAATTCTTAACATCATTAATATCAGTATAAGATATCTCTCCACTTATAGCATTAACACCTATTGGATAAATACAAACTATAGATAGTATAACTATTGCAAATAAAAGTATTTTCTTAAATCTTTTTTTCATCATCTTCACCTATACCTTAACATCAACATTTTCTCTTTCGCTTATTTTCGCTTCAAACATTGGTCTTGACTTATAACCAAAAATCTTTGCAAAGATATTATTAGGAAACATTTCTACTTTATTATTAAAGATTCTAACTGTTCCATTATAATATTTTCTTGAATTTGCAATATCATCTTCTATTTTAACTAACTTATCACTTAAATCTTTAAAATTATCACTAGCTTGGAGCTCCGGATAAGCCTCTACAAGTAACATAATTTTATCAATATCTCTATTTAGTTCGAGATTAGTCTTTATTTTCTCATCATTAGACATATCATCATAAGTATTACCTCTTAACTTAGTAATTTCTTCTAAAGTATTTTTTTCATGTTTTGCATACGCTTTTACAACTTCTACTAGATTAGGAACTAAATCCCATCTTTTCTTTAAATAAATATCCATAGTAGAAAAAGCTTCCTTTGCTTTATTATCTAAATTAGCAAAACTATTAAATAAAACAATAGCATAAATAACAATTATAATGATAACTGCTATAACAACATAAATCCACATAACTCCCACCTCTATCTTAATATAATTTTAATATATGAAATTTTAATAGTAAAGAAAAAGAGATTTAAAATTTCTGATTTTAAATCTTTTTTTATTAACCTATACTATCAATAAATTTCTTTATATCTTCATCACTTGGATTAGAATTAAAGCGGTATCCTTCTTGCCAAGTACCAGTACCTGCTACATCTTCTAATAAATCTCCACTTTGTCCTAAACCAGATGATGAAGAAGTACAGAATGGAATAACTGTCCTACCAGTAAAATCATTCGCTTCTACAAAAGAGTTTACTGGCCAAGCTGCTATACCCCACCAAATAGGATAACCAATTAAAACAGTATCATAACTATCCCATAGAGGAACAGTAGTATTCTCAAGTTCTACATCTCTTAAAGATTCATCATTATATTCTCTTGATACACGAGAATTATCATCAGTCCAATCTAAATCTTCATCAGTATATGAATCATTTGGGACAATTTCAAATGTATCAGCATTTAAATCGTCTGCCATTTCCTCTGCAACTTCTTTTGTATTACCAGTAGCAGAATAATAAACAATTAAAGTCTTACCTAGAACACTACCTATATTATCATCTTGAGTGTTATCTTCATTATTAGTAACATTATTACTATTATTATTTTCATTATTTACATTATTATCATCACTATCATTACTTAAGAATGAGTATCCTAAAACTGCTACAACTGCAATAATCAGTACTGCAACTATACCTATTATTACTTTTCTATTCATTTTTTTATCTCTCCTTACCAGTTTTTCTTTTCTTTATGACAATCATCGTTACTTCTTCTTTCTTTTACCATCTTATCAAACCACTCTACCATAGCTGGATCTTGATGATTAAAGAATAAACTATCATTAGAATCTAATTTCTTAATCTCTTCCATATCTTCATCACTTAACTCGAAATCAAAGACATTAAAATTTTCCTCCATTCTCTCAATATGAGTTGATTTACATGCGATTATAACTCCTCTTTGAATTAACCATCTAAGTATTACTTGAGCCACACTTTTACCATACTTTTTACCAATATTAACTAGTGTTTCATTAGTAAACATACCATTTTTACCTTCACCAAATGGTGCCCATGCTTCTATTGCAACTCCATATTTTTGCATAACTTCCTGTGCTTTTATCTGTTGGTTCATTGGATTAGTCTCTACTTGATTAACTGCAGGTACTACATCACGCCCAAATAAACACATATCTGCAAGTCTATCAGGATAAAAGTTACTTACACCAATCGCTTTAATTTTACCTTCATGATATAAATCTTCTAAGGCTCTATATGCTCCATAGTAATCACTAAATGGTTGATGAAGTAATACTAAATCAATATAATCAGTCTTTAATTTTCTCAAAGATTCTTCTACTGATGCCTTACATTTTTCATAACCATAATTATCAATCCAAATCTTAGTAGTAATAAAGAATTCACTTCTTGAGATACCACTCTCTACAATTGCATCCCCTACTTCACTTTCATTAAAGTAAGCCTGTGCTGTATCAATCGCTCTATATCCTACCTTAATCGCATCAAGTACACATTTCTTAGTTTCTTCTTTAGGTATTTGATAAACTCCAAAACCTAATATTGGCATTTCTACGCCATTGTTTAATTTTACATATTCCATAAAACATCTCCCTTTCTTGACAATTAAACATTTTTCTAATACAATTCAAATATACAACCCTGGAGTAACTCCCGGTCAAGTGTTTTTTTAATTTTTTAGGAGGTAATCATCATGAAAAAAAACCTAATAATAATATTTCATTTTTTACTAACAATTGTAGCATGGACTTCCTGGCTTTGGCTTAATTGGCCTTTAATCGCTTTACTATCACTAGCACATATTACTTTACTAGAAACATGTAATGGTTGCTTCTTATCTCATTATCAGTTCAAAGATAAGAAGAGCAACAACACTACATTCTACGAATGGTGGTTTAGTAAATTAGGAATTAAAAACTACAACAGAAACAAAATGAAAATATTTATGAGATATTGGGTTCCCCTAATTATAGTATTATTAGGAATAATTACCCAAGAAATATTTAAGATTAGTGTTTTAGGAGGTTAAATTATGTTATATACAATGAAGCAAACATGTGAGAAAACAGGCTTAACTTATGATACGTTAAAATTTTACTGTAATGAAGGATTAATCCCTAATGTCAAAAGAGATAAGAATAACTATCGTGTTTTTAATGATAAAGACATTGAATGGATTAAAAGCTTATCTTGTCTTAAAAGTTGTGATATGAGCATTGTAGAAATGAAAGAGTATCTAGCCCTTTGTTTAAAAGGGAAATCTTCTATTCCTGAAAGGCAAGCAATACTTAATAATAAATTAAAAGAATTAGAAGAAAAAATAGCTAAACTACAACATAGTATTGATTATATCCACTGGAAACAAAATTTTTATAATGATGTTTTAATTGGCAATACTAAATATTATAGTAACTTAACAAATACTGAAAAAAATGACGAATATAGTCATCTTTTTTAATTACTTATATTTAAATATTCTATAATTGCATAAGCTGCATCTCTTCCTGCACGTGAGGCAAAGGCAACTGTACCTTTAGTTCCTGCTAGATCTCCTCCTGCAAATACTTTTTCTTTGGAAGTATATCCATCTTTATCTATTAATATTCTTCCTCTTTTATCAAGTTCTAATCCTAAATTATTAACAATAAATTCCTCAGGATGACTTCCTATAGCCATAACTACATAGTCGCAAGAAAGATAATAATTAGATCCTTCTATATTAACAGGCGATAATCTATCATCTCCTTCTTTTTTTATAAGTTCAGTCTTAATTACTTCAATTTTTTCTACTTTATCCTCACCATAAATACCAAGAATATTATTTTGAAATAAGAACTCTACTCCTTCATCTTTCGCTTCCTTAATCTCGTTTGCTTCAGCAGGAGCTTCCTTCTCACTTCTTCTATAAATAACATAAACCTTTTTAGCCCCTTTTCTTTTTATAGTACGAGATACATCCATAGCAACATTACCACCACCACTTACTACAACTGTTTTACCAGTATAATCAGGATGATTACCAGTTTCTAATAACTCATTACCACCATATACACCATCCAAATCTTCTCCAGGTATATTCATCTTACTAGAAAGATTCGTTCCAAACCCTAAAAACACTGCATCATACTCTTTCTCTAAGTCTTCTAAACTAAAATCTTTCCCAATACTTTGATTAAGTTTAATATTTATACCTAATTCTAAAATCTTATCAATTACTTTTCCTAGCAAAGTCTTATCTAGTCTAAACTCTGGTATACCATGATATAAAAGGCCACCTAAATAATTATGTCTTTCATAAATAGTAACATCATAACCATTTCGTCTCAAAAAAGCTGCACAGGTTAAACCAGATGGACCTCCTCCTACAACAGCAACTCTTTTCTTTTTTAGAGGCAAACTACTAGTAGTCCAATTATTCTTTAGAGCCATATCCCCAATAAAAGCTTCTATATCTCCAATTTTCACAGATTCATAAGAAACTCTCTTTACACACATTCCCTGACACTGTTTCTCATGAGGACAAATTCTTCCACAAACAGAAGGTAATACTGTTGTCTCTAATAATAAGTGATATGCTTCTTCATGCTTACCTTCTAAAGCTAATTTTATAAAACCAGTTGTATCATTGTTTAGTGGACATCCTACTTGACAAGGCTTAGTAACACAAGAAAGACATTCTAAAGTTTTTTTCTTAATATCTTCTTCATTCATTCATCTTACCTCCTAACAAATAAGATTTATCCTGATAACTAGTATGAAGTAACTCTTTCGCTTTAGGACTATTAGGATATTCTAAAAAGTCTTTATATATTTCTTTAATCTCTTTATTTTCATGACATAATCTAAGACTAGCTTTTTCATCTTCTTTATAAATACCCTTCATTCTAGCAAGCTTAGTCTTATTAATATTAAGTAAAGTACTTTTAGGTTGTCCTCCTCCTGCAATACAACCACCTAAACAATTCATAACCTCAACAAAATGGTAATTTACTTCCCCACTTCTTATCTTATCTAATAATATTTTAGCATTTTTCATGCCATTAAGAGCAGCAACTTTAATTTCTAAGTCATCAATCATAACAGAAGCTTCCTTAATGTCTTCCATGCCTCTAACTTCATTAAATACTAACTTTTCTTTACTAAGATTTTCTCCTGTTAAGTAATAATAAGCTGTTCTAAGAGCAGCTTCTGCCACACCACCACTATTTCCAAAGATTAAACCTGCACTACTACCTTTTCCTAAAGGAGAGTCAAACTTACTATCATCTAAACTATTTAAATCAATACCTTCTTCTTTTAATAACAAAGCTAACTCTCTAGTAGTTAAAACAAAATCTGTATCATCATACCCTGACCTATTAATCTCTTTTCTTTTAATCTCACTTTTCTTAGCCGTACAAGGAGCGATAACAACATTTAAAATATCTTTAGGATCAATCTTTTTCTTATCTGCAAAGTAAGTTTTAATCATTGTAGACTGCATTGCAATAGGGCTCTTACAACTAGATAGATTAGGTATAAACTCTGGGTAGAAAATCTCTGCATACTTTACCCAAGCAGGACAACATGATGTAAACATTGGTAAAGTTCCTTTATTCTTAATTCTATTTACTAACTCCACCGCTTCTTCCATAATAGTTAAGTCCGCTCCAAAAGTTATATCAAAGACATAATCAAAACCTAATTTTCTTAAAGCGGATACTACTTTTCCTTCTAAATTTTTTCCTAAGTCTTCCCCAAACTCTTCCCCTATCGCTACTCTGACTGCAGGAGCAATACTAACAGTCTTTACAATAATTTTATCTTTTAGTAATTTCTTAAGTCTTAAATAATCAAACTTCTCATGAATACTTTCTGTAGGACACATATTAACACACTGCCCGCAATTTATACAAATAGGCTCTAATACTTTATCTATCTCATACATTCTAGCCACAGTTACTTCATCACGACAAGTCTTAACACAATATCCACAAGAAATACATTTACTATAATCTTTTTCTATCACTTCATTATCTTTAGAATAAATTATTTCTAAATCTTCTTCCCTCATAAAACTACTTCCTTAATCTTCAATTCTCATCTTACTTAATATTTCATTACCATCTGAACTATCAGTAATAACCCCCTTTAATTCCATTCCCATTAAATAACTTAATCTATTAGAAAGAAACTCTATAGATTTAACTGTATCCTGGCTAAGAAGAGAACCTTGTGCAAATAAATATAATTTCTTTCCTCTTAAAGCTTCCGCCTCAGGTAACATGTAAAGCCTATCAATAAAAGTTTTTAACATACCAGAAACTGTATACCAATAAACAGGTGAACCTATTACTAAGGTATCACACTCTGCAATTTTCTTAAAAACATCTTTAATCTCATCATCTTCAAATACTTGTCCATATTGAGATATTCTATAATCTGCCATTTGTAAAACTTCATGAGCTTTATCCTTCAATAACTCTTCTCCTATTCTATAAGTATTTCCATTTCTATTTGGACTACTATTCATAAATAAAATTTTTCCCATAATATCATTTCCTTTCATAAATATCATACACCCGTGTTTTACTCACGTGTCAACTGTAAATTAAAAAAAGACTATAACTATTATAATCTTATTTACTTTATTTAATCTTCTTATCTTTCTTTATATCATTTACAAACAATGCATAACATCCTGTAATAATCAAAATAATATCTCCTAATACCATAAACCAACTTTCATAATAAATATAATAAATACCATAGAAAATACCAGTTGTAACACCTGATAATCTAACTAAAGTCATTCTCGTCTGCCACAAACAATAAGTTCTAATAATAGATCCAATGGTAGGTAATATTGATATATAACCTTGCCAAGTAATAATACAGTTAATTATAATAATCATCTCAAAGAAAAAAAGGAAAAAAAGATATAAAAAATTATTAACCTTTTCTTTATTCATATATATAAAACTTCTTACAAAATTAATAAGTCCAAGTACCGCTCCTGTATAAGCAGAGATTATAAAATTATACAAAGCTTCTAATAAACAATTTAAAGACTGCACAAACAAAGATTTTTTTCTATCTCTTATACAAAGACTAACAACTAATGCAATAAAAGCTAATATACTAACAATCATATTTTAATCCTACTCTCTAAATTAATAACATTATACTATAACCAATATTAATAAACAATAAAAGAATGAGCCTTATTTCTCATCCCTTAATTTTAAAGTTAAATTTCAGTTTTGGAGTAAAGTGAAATTTAGTATTAGA
>CAMMWS010000021.1:0-29456 GCA_946500695.1 uncultured Mycoplasmatota bacterium
CATTGGGACATTTTTGCAAGTTAACACTTAAGACATTATCACAAATTAATCATATTAATCACACAATTTTGTAAAACTATGTTGACAACTCTAAATATTAGTGATAAGTTAATTACTAATATTGAAGAGGTGGAGTTATGAGTATGATTTTCAAAGAAAAATACGATTTTAAATCTATTATAATAATTGCAGTATTTTCTTTAATCATGTTTTCATACTCTATATCTTTAATATGATGTTGACACTGGGCGATTTATCGTTTCGGTGTTTTTCTTTTGTAGAAGGTGTAATGAATAATTTGAACTATTGATAATTTACTTGCTAAAGTCTTATAGTATAATAATGAATAAGTTGAAATTATTAGAAAGACATATTCTTATGCTGAAAATTGCATAAGGGATAAAAGCTACAGAGTGGAGAAGATTATATTACTCATTAATTAAATGTTGCTTATACTCTTGCTAATATGCATGTTGATAGAGATACAGTATGTGATGGACTTTTGCACGATACTTTAGAAGATACTAGTATTACTAAAGAAGATATTGCTTGTATCTTTAATAAAATTGTTACTAATCTAGTAGATGGAATAACAAAGATTAGTAAAATGAATTTCTCGTCAAAACAAGATCAAAATCTTGCTAATACAAGAAAGATAATTACAAGTATTAGAGAATAAAGGCAAGGGAAGGATTATCATAGATATTTTATCTTATGGTTCTATAGAAGAATGACTAAATAAAGTAAAAATTACAAAAGCAAAAATAAACTAGTTTAGAAGAAAAATAATAGTATAATGCTTATAATAAAAATTATGTTATATGATAGGAGGAAAAATGAATACATACATTTATATAAATAAAAAAGAAAAAATAAATGACATTCAATTTGAGGTTGTAGAAACTAAAGGAAAGGGTCACCCTGATAATATTTGTGATACATTAGCAGAAAAAATATCATCAAATTATTCAAAATATTGTATGGAAAAATATGGTGTGATTTTGCGGCATATGATAGATAAATTATCTATTTTGGGTGGTGGGTCAAAAGTTCATTTTGGAAAAAGTGAGATGATTGAACCTATAAAGATATTAATAAATGGAAGATTTACTAATAGATATAAAGAAGAAAAAATAGACTATATATCTATTGTAGAAAGTACAGTTAAAAGTTATTTTAAAGAGCTTTTTCCATTGCTTGATGTTGATAATTTTTTATCAATAATTGATAATACACATCATAATGAAGGACCCGGTGTAGTTTATAATGATGATGAAACAACAAAAAATGAAAGAAAAAGTTTTTATGAAGCTCTTGATGAAAAAGACATCTTAAGACATAATAATTTTTTAAGATGCAATGATACATCTACTACTGTAAGTTATTATCCAATGAGTAAATTAGAAAGGACTGTTTTAAATATTGAACATGAACTAAATTCACAGGAGTATAAATCTAAGTTTCCTTGGGTTGGAACTGATATTAAAGTAATGGGAATTAGAAAAGAACAAAAAATAGAAATTACATGTTGTGTACCTTTAATTTCTTTATATGTGGTGAATTTGGATGATTATAAAAATAAGATTGAGAAGATAAAATCTGATATAGAAGAAATTACCAGACGAGAATTTAAAAATAATGAAATTATTATTTTTTTAAATACACGTGATAACTATGAAAAAAATGATTTATACCTTACTGCTATAGGAAGTGCAGTTGAAAGCGGTGATGAAGGAGCAGTTGGTCGTGGCAATCGCTCTAGAGGGGTTATTCCATTTAGTAGAAACTTTAGTATGGAAGCTCCATGTGGAAAAAATCCTGTTTATCATACTGGGAAACTTTTTACAGCTATAGGTGATGTTATAAGTGAAAAAATATTTGAAATTTTTAATATCGAGAATGTTGTGTTTTGTACATCTAAAATGGGAGATTCTATTCTTGAGCCTTGGAATATTAGTGTTGAGTTAAATGAAGATGTATCGCTTGAAGTAAAAAAACAAATTGATGTTTTAGTTAAAGAAGTGATAAATAATCATAATAAAATTACAGTAGATTTAATTAATGGTAAGTTGAAAGTTAATAGTTATTGAAAGAAGTGATTTATTAATGAAAATAAGATTGTTGATAGCAAATGATTTAAAAAAATATTTTTTGGAAAGAGGTTATAATTGTGTAAAACCTTATCAAATTGTAAACAATAATGATACTGTGTTTATTACAGCCGGTATTCAACCGATACTTTCTGATTATAGAAATTCGAAATTAAATGATAATGCTAGTAAAAAAATATATTTATCACAGCCTGTTATAAGAACACAATTTGTAAACTCAATTTCTGAGGGGTCATCAGTAGCTTTTATAAATTCTACATCAGCTGGTTTTAATATATCTGAGAAAGAACATAATGATTTAGTTAAAGATTGGTTAGAACTTTTTTATAAATTAGGTATGCATCCTTTAAATATCTCTTCAAGAAGCAAAGAGTATGAACGTACTTGGGGTGATTTAGAAGTTTTAGGAAGAAAAACATTCTATTATTATAATAATATTGAATTAGGTGATACTACTTTTTTTACTAGCATAACAAAGAATGGTAAAAAAATTGGTATTGACACTATGAGTGATGTCGGTTTTGGTTTGGAAAGAATAAGATGGTGTGTTAATCATGGTTCGTATTATGATTTATATAGTGATAGTTCATCATTATCTCCAATGGTTAAGGCATATTTATCTGTCCTTTCTTTACTTGCTGTAAATAATGTTAAACCTTCAAATAAAAACTCCGGTTATCGGATAAGACAGTTTTCTAAAAAGTTAGCTAATGTTTTAGATGGAAATGAATTTTCTAATTTGGAAAAGCAGTATTTAATGGAATCTATTAGATATTGGAAAGATTGGCAGGAAATGGATAAAGATATAGATGTAGAAGTAATAATTAATGAATATACTAGGAATTGCAATAGATTAATTATTAATAAATTAATAGAATATGGTTATAATAACTTATCTGGTATAAATATTAATGTATCTAGGGAAGAATTGAAGAAAAGGTTATTATCGGCTGGTGTTGAAGCAGAAAAAGTAAAGAAAATAATACGAGGAGGGGTTCTGTGAAATTATATTTATGTGGAGGAGGTTCTTCTAAACAAATAATATATGCACTATTGAGTTTCTCTAATAATTTAGATAAGTCTAAACCAATTTTATATGTTCCTCTTGCTATGGATGAATCTAGATATAAAAGTTGCTACAATTGGTTTAAAGAAGAAATTAAATATATGGGTTTATCCAATTTTGAAATGGTTAGATCTTCAGAAGAATTATCTATAAAAAATTTATATAATTATAGTGCAATATTTATAGGTGGAGGTAATACATATAAATTGCTCTATGAATTGAAACAGAATAATAATTTTGAGAAAATAGAAAACTATTTAAAAAATAATGGTATTGTATTTGGCGGTAGTGCTGGTGCAATTATTTTTGGTAAAGACATAAATACTTGTTTGTTAGATGATGAAAATACTGTTAGATTGAAAGATACTAAAGGATTTAATTTATTAAATAATTATTCTATTTTATGCCATTTAAAGAATAAGAATTTAAAGAAAAATAAAAAATATTTGCAAAATTTTGCAATTAAGGAGAAAGTAATATATTTACCCGAAGAAGATGTTATATTGATAGAAAATAATAAAATGAGTATTATAGGAAATAAAAAATATATGATATTTAAAGGTGGAAAGTTTGAATATCATAATTTTGCTAATTTTAAGAAAGATATTGTTGATGGTTAATTATAACTAAAATGTTGACTGAATGTTTAAAAAAATATTAATAAAGAATAAAGTATTATTTTTTTGCTATATATACTAATTTGTGGATTTTAATTAATATATTTTATAGTTATAATTGACAAATTAAATATATTTTTTCTATAATAAGCTTGGAAAGGAAAAATGTAGAAATATGGGTTTGATAGTGAAGAATACAAGCTTTGATGAAACAGATGATGATATTGAAATAGGTAGCGAAGTAGTTATTAAAGATACGGGAATAACAGGGGTTGTTGTTATGAAAATAGGATCTATTTATCAAGTGAAAATAGGTAATGCAGTATCTTCCTATACTTATGATGAAATAGAAGTTAAGAAGTAAAGGAGATTTTTTATGAAGACAGTAAATATTGATAAAATAAGAGAAATAATATTATCTAAGTTTAAATTAAATAAAGAAAAAAGTAATAGAATTGTTAAAACCAATAACAAAGTAGAAGCAGCTTTAAAAGAAATAGAAGAAAAACGTAATTATGCTTGGGATTTAGATATAGAAATCCGCAACAAAGCTAACTTGAATAAAGAAGCTCTATTTTATAGAGGTAGAGTTATTACTTTTAGAGAACTTTTTGCAAAAAGAGATGAAGTTGCTAAATCATTAAAACAAGCTGGTATAGAAAAAGGTGATGCTATTGCTATATGCATGTCAAATACGCCTGAATTTATTTATAGCTTAATGGCTATTAGCAAGGTAGGAGCAGAAGCTACTATTTTTGGTGAGAACTTTGATAAAGAATACATAGAAAAAATACTAAAAGGATGTACTGACAAAGTATTTTTTGCCACTGATAAAAAATATGAAGAAATTAAAGATATTCTAAAGAATAAAAAATTCAGGCATAAAGTAATAGCTTCGGTTACTGACTCTTTGCCTAATGGAATTGACCCATATTATGAATTAGATAGGGACTTTTATGACTTTTCAAATAAAGTTCCAAAACTTAAGAAAGAAGATAGAAGTATCATTTCTTTCCAAGATTTTGTAAATTTTGGAAAAACCTATGTTGGAGAAACTAGAGAAGATGTTTCTTTAGATGATGATTTCTTAAGAAGTTTTACTAGTGGTTCTACTAGAAAAGGTTTACCAAAACAAATGGTACACCCTCACCGCAGTTTAATTACTATGGCAAGATTTCATGATACAGATTTATCTGGATTACCTGCCATGCGTGATGTCAGAATGTTAGCTCATATTCCAACATACTCAAATACAGATGTTATTACTAGTATTTCTGATCCGCTATCACAAGGTTGTAGTGCTGCTTTAGAACCTATTTATGATATAAATTTCCATAATAGGTCATTGGTAATTAATAAACCTAATGCTATACCATCTACCACAAGTTTCTTGGTTCATTCTGCTAAAACATTTGAAAAAGAATTTCCAAATGAAAAAATGGAACAAGCATATATAGTAATAGCAGTTGGTGAACCTACAAGTAAAGGTGAAGAAAGACTAATAAATAAATGGTTAAAAAATGTTAAAGCAGGAACAAAAAGAGTGCCATTTCCTTTATCACCAGTAACATTATCTTTAGGTGGTGGCGATTGCGAACATGGTGGTATCTATTTCACATTATTCCATGCTTTAAGGCAGAAAGTATCATTATCAAAAGAAACATATGGTCTTACACCATTTAAGTGTGTAGAAGAAGCAATACTTGATAAAAATGGAAATCATATAACTGATGGAAGCGTTGGCCGTCTTGTAGCTATTGGTCCTACAACAATGAAAAGATATGATGGCAATGAAGAGGCTACTAATAAATTCTTCCTCAAGGATGCTAATGGTAATGTTTATGGAGACACTAAGGCGTGGGCTTCGAAAAATAAAAAAGGTAATACAATTATGCATGGTAGAATGGGCTCTGAATTTCATTTAAGCACAGGAGCAGAAATAGCACCTTATGTTATATCAGAATCTATACAAGAAGATTATTTGAATATTTTGTCTTGTGAAGTGATTAATTCTAAAACAGATGAAGGAGAAGAAATACCTATTGCTCACATAGAATTACAACCAGATGCCAAAGATATAATGCCAGTAGTGTTAATGAATGCTAAAGAAAAATTAGATTCTTTACTCCCTAGAGAATTATCTGATAAAGTTGTTTTTAGATTTCATAGTAACGAAGATGAATTTCAAGTTACAGGATCTGGGAAAAGAAGTTTAAATGCATTAGAAGAGGAAGGTTTAACTGAAAAATGTTTTAGGCCAGAAAGAATAGATGGTGAAATATATTTTGTAAATTATAAAACGAACTCTACAGATATTGATAAGAAATTAGTTTTAGATTAATTTCTTTTTTCTTTTCTATTGACTAATTAAGTGTTATACTTAAATAGAAGGATGTGGTCATATGACACCAGGATTATTTTTTCCAACTTGTGCTATATTTTTCTCAATACTTTTAAATGTTATTTATTTTTCTAAACAAAGAGTAAAAAATACTGAAAATAAACTATATCGCTTTTTAGTTGTAAGTAATCTTTTTGCTTTAATTTTTGAATATGCTTGTACTTTTTTTTCTAATAATTATATTCCTTTCATAAGTGATATGGTTTTAAAAATATATTTAATATTACTTTTAGTATGGATTAGTATATTTGTTATATATATGACTTACATTACCAAAAAGAATCATCAGATATTAAAGCCTTTTTGGATTGGAGCGATCAGTGTCTTTACAATTGCAGTTTTAATATTTCCTATTTCTTTTGAACAAACTGCTTATGGTCCCACTATTATAGGTATACCAGTAAATGTTGTTTATCTAGCCAGTTTCAGCTTCATTATTATTTGGATGGGAGTATGTTTTATAAATAGAGGTTTTTACTTTAATAAAAAAGTCCTTCCTATTATGGTCTACATAGTTCTTGGTATGATAACTTCTATCATTCAAAAATTAATACCAGGTCTATTATTGATCACTCCAACAGAGACTTTGGTAACTTTCCTTATGTATTTTACAATAGAAAATCCTGATATTAAAATGATAGAAGAATTAAACCTTGCTAAAGTCCAAGCTGAAAAAGCAAACAACGCTAAAACAGACTTTTTATCTAATATGTCGCATGAAATTAGAACTCCTTTAAATGCCATAACTGGGTTTGCAGAAGCTTTAAAAGACGAGAAAGACTTACCAGAAAGAGCAAGAGATGATGTTAATGATATTTTAATGGCAAGTGAGAGTTTACTTGAAATAGTTAATGGCGTTTTAGATATATCTAAAATAGAAGCAAACAAGTTAGAAATAATTAATAATAATTATAATCCCTATAAAATGTTTAATGATTTAACTACTTTAACTAAAGTAAGAATAGGTGAAAAACCAATTGAATTAATCATTAAAATAGATGAGACTATTCCTAAAGTATTATATGGAGATCATACAAGGGTAAAACAAGTAATCCTTAATATTTTAACTAATGCTGCTAAATATACAAAAGAAGGGCATATTGAATTTAAAGTTGATTCCTTAATTAAAGGCGATATTTGTAGACTTATAGTATCAGTTGAAGATACAGGAATAGGTATTAAACGTGATAAAATTGATAAGTTATTCAACAAATTTGAACGCCTTGATGAAGATAGAAATACTACTATAGAAGGAACAGGACTTGGTCTTGCTATCACCAAAAGATTAGTTCAACTTATGCATGGAGAGTTAGTTGTTCAAAGTGTCTATGGGAAAGGTAGTAAATTTACTGTTTCAATTGACCAAAAAATCGCTCCATCTACAGTAAAACTTGAAGATACAATAGAAGTTAATCGTGACGAGCTTGCCAAAGATAAAGATGTTATGGGTAAAACTATTCTAGTAGTTGATGATAATAAACTTAATATTAAAGTTGCAACAAGACTTCTTGAAGACTATGGTATTACGGTTGATAGTTGTATGAGCGGTGCTGAATGCCTAGAAAAAGTAAAAGTAATTAAATATGACTTAATCTTTATGGATGATATGATGCCTAAGATGAGTGGGACAGAAACATTCCATAAATTAAAAGAAGACCCTAACTTTAAAACACCGGTTGTTGTTTTAACCGCTAACGCTATCGCTGGCATGGAAGAAAAATATTTAGGAGAGGGTTTTGATAGTTATTTACCTAAACCAATTGAACGTAAAGCATTAGATAGTATTATAAATAAATATTTGAATAATGAATAATCTATGTTATACTTTAAAATATAGGAGGGTATTATTATGAGAGATGTAAATTTACTTATTAATAATGGAGTAAATGTTAAGAAAAGTTTAGAATTATTTGGAGATATGTCAACTTATGATGATACATTGGGCGACTTCCTTCAGGATATTAATGAGAAAGAAACAAAAATTAAACAAACAAAAGAAATGGGTGATATGGCTAATTACGCCATTTTGGTTCATGGCCTAAAAAGCGATGCTAAATATTTTGGCTTTGATACTCTTGCTAGTTATGCTTACAATCACGAGATGGCTAGTAAAGAAAATAATATGTATTATGTAACTGAACATTTTGATGAATTAATTAAAGAGCTCGATCGAATTGTCCACTTGGTGAAACAGTACTTAGGACTTGAAGAAGTTGGTACTGCTACGTCTTTTGTGGCCCCTAAAAAAGATCGGGCTCTTATTGTAGTTGATGATTCTGCAGTTATTAAGAATTTTGTCAGCAAAATATTTAATAATCAGTTTGAAGTGCTAGTTGCAAATGATGGCAATGAAGCACTACAAATGATATCCAATAATGATGGTATTAAAATAGTAGGAATGCTATTAGACCTTAATATGCCGAACTTTAATGGTTTTCAAGTTTTAGAATATTTTAAAAATAATAATTTGTTTGATTTAATTCCCGTTTCTATTATCACAGGAGTAGGTGATGATGAATTAGTTGCTAAAGCTTTTAATTATCCTATAGTTGATGTTCTAAGGAAACCATTTAATGAAAGAGATATTAAAGAAGTAGTAGAAAAAACAGTACAGTATGCTCATTAATTTGAGTATACTTTATTTTTGGAGGAAGTATGAAAAAAATAGATAATAATACTTATGAAATAAAAATTAATGATGTAAAAGATTTAGTAAAAAAACGTAATATTAATTCTAATAAGGGAAACTTTGGTAAAGCAGGTGTTTATGGTGGGAGTATAGAATACTCTGGAGCATTAAAACTTTCATATTTATCATTATCATCTCTTAGAAGTGGTTGTGGTATTAGTAGAGTTTTAGTAAAAAAAGAAGTAATTCCTTTACTTGGACCTAATATCTTAGAACAAACCTTGTATGTATTGCCAGATTATAATGATGATTTTTATGATAAATTGAAAGATGCTATTAAAGATTTAGATTCTTTAGCTTTTGGTATGGGGCTAGGAAGCGATGAACATTTAGAAGAAGTGTTAGAGTTTCTAATAAAAAACTATCCTGGTAACTTAATTATAGATGCAGATGGGTTAAATACCTTATCTAATATGGACTTAAATATTTTAAAAAATAAGAAATGTAATATTTTATTAACTCCTCATTTAAAAGAATTTTCTAGACTTATTAATAAACCTCTTGAAGAGATAAAAAAAGATTCTCTAAACTTAGTTAAAGAATTTTCTAGCACTTATAAAGTAACTGTTCTTTTAAAAGGGCATACTACTACTATATCTGATGGTAATGATGTTTATTTAGTAACAACAGGATGTCCTGGTATGGCTACAGCAGGTAGTGGAGATGTTTTATCAGGGATACTTGCAGGACTATTAGCATATCTTAACTTCAATCTTTTATCAATATCTACTGGAGTTTTAATAAATGGTATTGCAGGTATAGAAGCTGAAAAGAAAAATACAGATATTTCTATGATTGCAAGCGATACTATTAATAATATAGGTAATGCTATTAAAATAATTAGAGAGAGTAATTAATTATGGATGAGGTGTTTACTGCAATTGAAGGATTATTTGATTTAATTGGTGAATTTATATCTGATAGAGCTTTTGATAAAAAGAAAGCTTTAAAAAGGCGATTACCATATATAATTGCTTATATTTTAGTACTAATATTAATTATTACATGTTTAATTGTAGGTGGTATCTATTTAATTAAATCTAGTAATTTAATTGGTATTATTTTATTAATATTTGCTTTTCTTTTTATTATTATGTTGATATATCCTTTTGTAAAAAAGCCCCACTAATAGTTATTTCTTTATAAAAATTCTTGGCACACCTTTTCTATCAGCTGTTAGACCATATTCCTTAATAAATTCTTCTAATTCATCTTTAAAATATTTGTTATCTTCATTAGGATTATATAGCAATTCTAATTTTTTTCTTAAATCACCATTCGGAAAATTTACATAATCTAAAAAATCTCTAAAATCATCTATATTTCTTAATTTGTAACTAATGGGATCTAATTTAGTTGTAAGAAATAAAAACTCTATCCCCATCATATAAATATCCATATTATAATCTATTAGACCTTCATTAATATATTTTTTGTTTCTGAATAGAAAGCGATTATTACCATTAAAAATGAGTTCATTAAATTCTCTTGAAGATATACCTTTAATTTGCATGCCATCATAGTCTAGTGCATAGACTTCTTTAGTGTTTTCATTAATAAAAAAGTTATTATAAGAACCATCTGGAAAGTTAATTCCTTCTTTGTTAGCTTCGATAACTATATCATGCTTCTTTAGATATAATTTTCCAATATCTTCAAGTGTTATTTGTTCATTTTGTCTTCTTTTATTTCTTAAATAATCGGCAATTGATATACCATCTATTTTCTTTTCTATTGAACCGTTTATTTGTCCATTTTCCTCATATAAATAGTATGGGCTAATTAAGTTTTTAATACTTATATCTTTAGCTAGCATTAATTTTCTTCTATAAATATTTAACATTTTTTCGCTTAAATTTATATATCTTTTTAAAATATATCCATTTCCTAAGTCATATATTTCTTTGTTATCTGTTATTTTTAATAACGCTAAATTACTTATGTCTATATTTAGTATTTTCATAAATCCCCCTAAGATAAAGAAAAACAGTCTTATGACTGTTCAATTTTATAATGGTGTCCACGACGTGATTCGAACACGTGACCGATCGCTTAGAAGGCGATTGCTCTATCCAGCTGAGCTACGCGGACAAATAAGACATTACTAATATATAACAAACATCTATATTTTTCAAGAGTTTTTTTAAAATTTACAGGTAATTTTTGTAAATATCACCATTTTCATTGACTAAAATTATTCAAAGGCTTTACAATAATTAAAAAGAGGTGTTTTAAATGTATCAAAGCTATTATCGTAAACATATGATTAAAAGTACAATTATTATAATATTCCTATTTGCTTTTGCCATAATTTCAACTTATTTTATCTATAATAATTTTTCTAATGAGAGAGAAACAGATGTAGATACAGGTAAAATGGAGGTTGTTTTCCACAGTCAAGCTGGCAATAAAATAAATCTAACTAGATTTACTCCTGTCAGTGATGCTGTTGGACTTAGTTCTACTGAATATGATTTTACAGTAAAAAACGAAACAGAAAATAGCGTTAGTTATAAAATAGTTTTGAACCAAAATACAGACGTAATAAATAGTGACAATTGTGCTAATAATACTATCCCATCAGAACTATTAAAATTGAGCTTAAGAGTAGATCATAAAACTCCTGTTGCAAAAATACTTAGTGAATATGAAGATAACATTATATATGAAGATACTTTAGAACCTAATAGTGAAGAAGATTATTCTATTAGACTTTGGGCTATCAATAATGATTTTGTTATTGATAGAGATAGCCATTTTCATGCTATAATCAATGTTGTTGAAGAGGGGTAATAAAATGGGCTTGAATAATAAGGGGTTTGCAATATCTACAATATTATATAGTTTATTAGTAATGGCTACACTAATTCTATTTTTATTAATAGGCAATTTCAGTTTTGAAAGAAGAACAACTAGTAATCTTGTTACAAATATTGAGGGTGGATTAAATGATTTTGCAAAAAGTCATCACTCCAATCCAGATTCTAATCCTGATGAACCTAGTTCCCTTTCTGAAATTTTACTTACCTATGTTGGTAATAATGGTGGCTATTATGATGATGGTACCGATACTTTTATAACAGGAGAAAATCCCAATAACTATATCTGGTACAGTGGAAAGTTATGGCGAGCAGTGAGCGTAAATAATGAAGAAAAAACAACAAAGTTGGTAACACAAGATAATATAAGTTCAATTAGCTTTGATGATAATAGTAATACTTTTTCTGGAAGTAATATAGAAATGTGGTTAAATGACACTTCTGCAGATGGTTTTCTTGGAAATTTAAGAAATCCGGAGTCTTTTATTAAAATGGATAGTAAGTGGAATGCAACAGCAAGTTCTGGTGTTTCCTCTGGTTTAGATAATACAACTATTGTAGAAGATGCTGTAGGACTTTTAAACATATACGAATATGATAGAACTAATAATTTGAGTGGATACTTAGATAATCAATTAGATTGGTGGACAATTACACCATTAGCTAATGATACTACTGCAGTTTATTCAGTTTCTTATTACAGATCAGGTTCAGGGGTTATTTATTCCTATGATACAAAGACTGCTAAGGGTGTTCGTCCTGCTATAAATATAAAAGCTGATATAAATATCGCAAGTGGAAGTGGAACCGAAGAAGATCCTTATCGTTTAGAGGGTGATAATGATGAAGATATTTCAGGAACAAAATTAAATACAAGATATAGTGGCGAATATATAAAATTTGGCACAAAAGAAAATGTTTTATATAGGATAGTAAGTCATGAGACGGAAAATTTAACTAAAGTAACAAGCGCTAATACGTTGAATTATAGAAGTATATTTGGTACCTCTCCAACTTTTGCGACAAGTACAGTGTATACATTTTTGAATGCTTATGCCTATTATGAGGATTACTTAACAAATGATGAAGTAAACATGATAGAAGATAGTACTACATGGTATTTAGGAACGGTAGACAATGGTGCAAATTATCGTTTAGCTAAATATAATGATATCGATATGACTTCACTTACAACTAATACTATAAATGCTAAAGTAGGATTATTAAGAGTTGGTGAGCTAATGTGTTCACAACAAAATACTTCATATTCTAGTTACCTTGAGAATGGATACTGGCTTCTAACACCTGCCGCTTTAGACAGTATATACTATATAAATGGTTATGGAAATATAGATACTATAAATTTTAGGAGCAGTGGTGGTTCTGAAACGTTGCTAGTTAAACCAACATTCAATCTAAAGGAAAATGTTATAATAACTGGTGGAGATGGGACTTTACAAAATCCTTTTACAGTAGCTTTATCTTAAAACACAAAAAAAGTTAGCAAAAAAGGTTGACAACTGCTAACTTTTATCATACACTAATATTAGCAGTGTTTGATAGGTATTGCTAACAAACACGCTGGGAGGTAGTTATGCTTAGTGAAAGACAAAAAAAGATATTAAAATTAATTGTTGAGTCTTATATTAGACAAGCTAAGCCCGTAAGTAGTAATCAACTATGCAAAAAACTAAAATGCTCCAGCGCTACTATCAGGAATGAAATGTCGGATCTTGAAGAATTTGGTTACTTAGAGAAGACACATACTTCTAGTGGTAGAGTGCCTAGTGAAGAAGGCTATCGTTATTATGTTGATAACTTAATGGAAGCGAAAAAAATGAATGGAGAAGAAATGTTAAAATTACAAATTATTTTCCATAATCAATCACTTGAATTAAGCGATTGCATCAATAAAAGCTTACAGGTTATTTCTGATATGACTTCTTATACTGCCGTTGTTCTAGGTAAGGCGAGCCATGAAAATCTGCTTAAAGAGGTTAGAGTAGTGCCTTTGTCTAACAGTCAGTTAATCGTTATAGTCGTAACTGATAAAGGTAAAGTAGAACACAAAAACATTACTCTAGAAAATGTTAGTATGGATGATATAAAAAAGACTGTAGAGTTAATCAATAACTTAATAGTAGGTACACCTATTGATGAAGTAAGTACTAAGTTAGAGTTTGAGATTAAACCAATTATCTCTAAATATGTAGAACAACATCAACAGTTATACAATGCTATTTATAATGTCTTTACCGATATTACCAATACTGATATTAGTGTTGTAGGTAGAACTAAATTCTTAGAACAACCTGAATTTGATAATGTCAATAAAATTAGAGATCTCTTCAAGAAACTTGATGATAAAGATTTACTACAGGAAATTAAAAGAGATGATTCTAATAATATTGAAGTCTATATTGGTAGTGAAAATAAATTAGATAATGATGTAACTATTATTAAAACTAACTTTAAGACTGATAGTGAAGAAGGTACTCTTGCTATCATAGGACCTAAGAGAATGGAATATGATAGAGTTGTTAGTATTCTAGAGTATTTAAAAGAAAATATAGAAAGGTAGTGACTAAATGGAAACAAAAGAAGAAAAGAAAGTTACTAATGAAAATCACGAGTGTGATTGTAAAAACAAAAATAAAAATTGTGAATGCCAGCATGATAAATCTAAAAAACGCGATAAACATCATGAAGAAATAAAAAAACTAAAAGAAGAGCTTGAAGAAAAAGACAAGCAAATTAATGACTTAAATGAAAAGATAAGATATAATCAAGCCGAGTTAATTAATTATCGTAAAAGAAAAGAAGAAGAGGTTGCTAATAGATTAAAATATGCTAACCAAGACTTAATTAGTGAACTAATTTTAATATTAGATAACTTTGAACGTGCCATTAGACTTGATGATAATAACTTAACTGATGAATTATCTAAATTCTTAAAAGGCTTCAAGATGATGTATGCAAGCTTTGATGATGTTTTGAAAAAATATGGTCTAGAAGAAATAGAAGCAGAACATAAAAAGTATGATCCTAATACCATGGAAGCTTTAATGACTGATAGCGATAAGGATTACGAAGATGAAGAAGTCTTAGAAGTATTACTTAAAGGTTATCGTCTTAAGGATAGAGTTATTAGACCTGCTTCTGTTAGAGTAAATAAATTAGAAGAAGAGACTGAAAAAGATGATAATAATGAAGATAAAGGAGAGGATATAAATGAGTAAAATAATTGGTATTGATTTAGGTACAACTAACAGTTGTGTATCTGTATTAGAGGCTGGGGAGCCTAAAGTAATCCCTAATCCTGAAGGAGAAAGAACAACTCCATCAGTAGTTGCTTTCAAAAATGGTGAAAGAATAGTAGGTGCTGCCGCTAAAAGACAAGCAATTACTAATCCTAACACAATCTCATCTATTAAAAGATTAATGGGTACTGATAAGAAAGTAGAAGCTGAAGGAAAGAAATATTCACCAGAAGAAGTATCTGCTATGATTTTAGGATATTTAAAAGATTATGCAGAAAGTTATTTAGGTGAAAAAGTTACTAAAGCAGTTATTACTGTTCCAGCTTACTTCAACGATGCCGAAAGACAAGCTACTAAAAATGCTGGTAAAATTGCTGGACTTGATGTTGAACGTATTATTAACGAACCAACTGCTGCTGCTTTAGCTTATGGACTTGACAAACAAGATAAAAATCAAACTATTCTTGTTTATGACCTTGGTGGTGGTACATTTGATGTATCTATTCTTGAACTTGGTGATGGTGTTGTAGAAGTTAGATCTACTAGTGGTAATAACCACTTAGGTGGAGATGACTTTGATAAGAGAATTATTGATTATCTTGTTGAAAGCTTTAAGAAAGAAAATGGTGTTGATCTTACTAAAGACAAAATGGCTATGCAACGATTAAAAGAGATTGCTGAGAAAGCTAAGAAAGATTTATCTGGTATGACAAGTACACAGGTTTCTGCACCATTTATTTCTCAAGGAGCAGATGGTCCACTTCACTTAGATATGACCCTAACTCGTGCTAAGTTCGAAGATTTAATTGGCGATTTAGTAGATTCTACACTTGAACCAGTTAGAAATGCTTTAAAAGATGCCGATTTGAAAGCTAAAGATCTTGATAAAGTTATCTTTGTTGGTGGATCAACTAGAATTCCACTTGTTTATGAAACAGTTAAGAAAGAACTTGGTATGGAACCATCTCGTGAAGTTAACCCAGATGAAGTTGTTTCTATGGGAGCTGCTATTCAAGGTGGTGTCTTAACAGGAGATGTTAATGATATAGTATTACTTGATGTTACACCATTATCACTTGGTATTGAAACATTAGGTGGTGTTATGACTGTATTAATTCCAAGAAATACAACTATTCCAACTTCTAAATCAGAAGTGTTCTCAACTGCTGCTGATAATCAACCTGCTGTTGATGTCCACGTATTACAAGGTGAAAGAAGTATGGCTGCCGATAATAAAACCCTTGGTAGATTCCAACTTACAAACATTCCACCTGCACCAAGAGGAGTTCCACAAATTGAAGTTAAATTTGATATAGATGCTAATGGTATTGTTAATGTTACTGCTAAAGATCTTGGTACTAACAAAGAACAATCTATTACTATTACCTCATCTACAAATCTATCTGATGAAGAAATTGAGAAAATGAGAAAAGAAGCTGAAGAAAATAAAGAAGCGGATAAGAAACGTAAAGAAGAAGCAGATCTTAAAAATGAAGCTGAACAACTTGTTTTCCAAACAGAAAAATCACTTAAAGACTTAGGAGATAAAGTTGATAAGAAAGAAAAGAGTGAAGTAGAAGATTTAATTAAAGAGGTAAGAGAAGCTCTTGATAAGAATGACTTAGATAAAATTAAAGATAAGAAAGAAAAATTACAAGAAAAAGCTATGGCTTTAGCTACTAAAGTATATGAAAACATTCAAAAAGAAAACCAAGCAAACAGTAATACTGATGCTAATACTGATAATACATCTGACAAAAAAGATGATGTAAAAGATGCAGACTTTGAAGAGAAGTAAAAAACTAAAAAGTTCTAGGTAACTAGAACTTTTATCTTAAGAATGAGAGAAAGGGCTATTTATGAAAGAATATAAAAATAGGGATGAAGTAGAAGAAGAGTATAAATGGGATTTAACAGAGTTTTTTGCAAATAATGAAGAGTTTTATAAAGCAGAGTTTGAAGTTAATAGTAAAATAGATATATTTAAGGGTTATAAAGGCTGTACTAAAGATGCTAATAAACTTTATGAATACTTAGTTAAGTTAATAGAAATAGAGACTATTGCTGAAAAAATGGATGCCTATGCTTGGTTAAAAAATGACGAAGAGTTAGGTAAAAAAGAAAATGTAGAAATGCTTTCTAAAGCCAAAGACGCTCTAGCCAAGATAAATAATGCCAATAGTTTCTTTGAAGAAGAACTTTTAAAATTATCTAAGGATGAGTTTGATGCTTTATTTAAAGAAAATAAAAAATTAGAAGAGTATAGAGCTTATCTATTACAAATATATAGAAATAAAGAGCATACTCTAACTGAAAATGAAGAGAAAATAGTTAATTCTTTAGTAACAGCGACTAATAATTTTTCTGATATATCATCAACCATGTTTAATATGGAACATAACTATGGTAAAGTAACTCTTGAAGATGGTAAAAAAGTAACATTATCTACTACCAATTCTAGGTTCTTACAGTCAAGTGATAATAGAAAAACTAGAAAAGAAGCAAATACTAAACTAGCTAAGAAAGCACTAGAATATGGTAGTACTTCTGCTTCTCTATTAAACAGCTATGTAAAATTAAAAGATACCCTTGCTAGTATTTATCACTTTAATGATAGTTTTGAAGCACTACTTTTCGAAGATAATCTTAATAAAAATATTTTTGATGTTCTATCTAAAACGACAAGAAAAGGTGTTTCATCTTTACAAAGATATTTTAGACTAAGAAAAAAGATTCTTAATCTTGATACTTTATATAATTATGATTTAAGTGCAAAGTTAAGTCATTCTAAAAAAGAATATAGTATTAAAGAAGGAATTAAAACAGTAAGAGAAGCTTTAAAACCATTAGGAGAAGAATATCTAAAAAAATATGATAAACTTATAAAAAATCGTAATATAGATTTTTGTGGGTATCCTGGTAAATGTAGTGGTGGTTATAATTTAACCATTCCCTCATGTGATTCTCGTATTTTAATGAGTTATCATTATGATTTAGAGTCCTTATCTACCATCGCTCATGAAGCAGGACATCATATTAATCACCAGTTTATTAGTGAAAATAATCCTATAGAGTATCGTCACAATGCTATTATTGTCGCAGAAGTTGCGTCTTTAACTAATGAATTTTTACTATCCAATTATATTTTTAATAATGCAACTGACAAAGAAGAGAAAGTACTTGCCCTTGAAAATTCTCTAAACGTTATTGCTAGTAATTTATTTGGTGCTGTTAGAGAAGGAGATATGGAAAGACTAATGCACGAGAAAGTTCATGAAGGTGGAACTTTAACTAAAGAATTTATGAATGAAATATGTGAGGATTCTTTAAAATATTATTATGGTAATGAAGTTAAATTATCGCCATATGTTAAAGGAAGTTGGATTTTTAGAAGCCATTATTATACAAACTTTTACTTATATAATTATGCTATTTGTGTAAGCATTGCCGCATCCCTTGCTTCTAAAATTACTGAAGGTGATAAAGAAACTTTAGATAAATACTTAAACTTTTTAAAGTTTGGTTCTAATATTTGGCCAACTGATGCTTTTAAAGAGCTAGGAATATCTTTGGAAGATGAAAATGTTTATAAAAATGCAATTAACTATTTTGATAAATTAATTTCTATGTTAGAAAGTCTATATTAGAAGGAAGGTGTAGTTTATGGCAACTAAAAGAGATTATTATGAAGTATTAGGTGTACCTAAAAATGCTTCAAAAGATGAAATAAAAAGTGCCTTTAGAAAACTTGCTAAAAAATATCATCCTGATATTAGTAAAGAAGAAAATGCCGAAGAAAAATTTAAAGAAGTACAAGAAGCATATTCTGTTTTATCTGATGATAATAAACGTCAAAGGTATGATCAATTTGGCCATGCTGGTGTAAATGGCCCTGGAGCAGGATCTGGCTTTGGCGGTGCTGGCTTTGGAGGAGCAGGTTTTGGCTTCGATGCTAGTGACTTAGGTGATATTTTTGATGATTTATTTGGTGGAGGCTTTGGCTTCGGTGGCAGTTCTAGTAGAACAAGAAGTAGAGCTAGAAAAGGTTCTGACATCTTAATGCAAGTAGAACTATCTTTTGAAGAAGCTGTCTTTGGCTGTGAAAAAGACTTTGATTTAGATGTAGTTAGCGAATGTGATAAATGTAGTGGTAAAGGTGGCTTTGGTGAAGAAACTTGTAAAAGATGTCATGGTAGTGGAACTATTACTAGTGAACAAAGAACAATTCTAGGTTCATTTATGACTAAAACAACTTGTCCAGAATGTGATGGTAAAGGTAAAACTTATAAAGAAGTTTGTAGTAAATGTAGAGGAAGAGGTCAAGTTAAATCTCGTAAAACTATCACTGTAAATGTACCTAGTGGTATTGATAATGGTGAAAGATTAAGAGTTCCTGGTAGAGGTCACGCTGGAGAAAATGGAGGACCTGCTGGAGATTTATATTTAGAGTTTCATATCAAAGAACATAAATTCTATGAAAGAGATGGCCTTGATATTTATCTAGAAGTACCTATTAATATGGCAGAAGCAGTACTTGGCTGTAAGAAAGAAATACCAACCATCTATGGAAATGTTAAATTAACTATTCCAGGAGGTACTGATAGTGGTGATAAACAAAGACTTAAAGGTAAAGGTATTAAAGATTCATCCAGAAGAAGAACCGGAGATATGTATGTAATATTTAAAGTAATTACTCCTAAAAAGTTATCAAGAGATCAAAAGAAATTATTTGAAAGTCTATCTAAAACAGACTTAGATGATAGTGAAATAGATAGATTTGTAAGATTTACTAAAAATAATGATTAATTAGTTATAGATATAAAAAAGCTACGGAATTTCGTAGCTTTTTTATTACATTTTTCATTGTTTGAAAGAAGTTAATATGATACCATATTTATAGGAACATTTAATAGTTGGGTGGTTACCAAACTCTTCAAATAGAGGGAGGTGATATAAGTGAACAAGAAAGATTGTTTAATCGTTTCTTTAGTAATGATTATCTTCCTTTTACTATTCTTACTATTTATAGTACTAATATAAAGGAAAGCCACCTAACTCAGCAATGATTTAGGTGGAACCAACTTTAATTATGGTAACACTCAACATAGCGCATATTAAGTGTTCCTTTCTTATTGTATGAAAATTTTTCTTACATATCCATCTTATCACATAAGTATCTTTAATGCAAGGTACAATAAAAGCTAAAAAAGAGAATAAAATATTTGACAATAGGTTAAATTAATAGTAGAATTTTATTGTATTTAAAATGATGATTGAAAGAAGTAACTATTTAAAACTTTTATAGAGAGTTCATGGTTGGTGAAAATGAATAAAGCTAAATAGTGAATAACATTCAGGAGTGCTTAAAGAAATTAAGTAGACTAAGCCGGGTAAACCGTTATCTTTTAAAGTGATTACTTTTAGTAATAAGATGGGTGGTACCGCGGAAAGACTTTCGTCCCTTATGGATGAAGTCTTTTTGTTACTTTTAAGGAGGAGAAATTATGGATATAAAAGATTTATATGAACAAATTACTGAATTAATGGATAAAGAAGTAGAATTAAAAGGATGGATAAGAAATCATCGTAAACAAAAAGAATTAGGCTTTATTGATTTTTATGATGGTACCTATTTCAAAAGTTGTCAATTAGTTTATACTAATGCCCTAGATAGCTTTGATGAAATTCAAAAATTACATATTGGCTCTGCTATTAAAGTTAGAGGTAAGGTATGTAAATCACCTAAAGAAGGCCAAGAATTTGAAATAGAAGTCAAAGATATTACTCTAGAAGGAGAGTGTCCTGAAGATTATCCAATACAACCTAAAAGACACACAAGAGAGTTTTTAAGAGAAGTAGCACACTTAAGACCTAGAACTAATTTATTTCAAGCAGTCTTTCGTGTTAGAAGTGTTGCAAGCTATGCTATTCATAAATATTTTCAGGATAGAGGCTATGTTTATGTTCAAACTCCACTTTTAACTGGAAATGATGGTGAAGGAGCAGGGGAGATGTTTGAAGTTACTACTATGGACCTTAAAAACATTCCTAAAACAAAAGATGGTGAAGTTGATTATTCCAAAGATTTCTTTAATAAGAAAGTAGGCCTTACAGTTACAGGACAACTTGAAGCGGAAGCTTTTGCAATGGCTTATAAAAAAGTTTATACTTTCGGACCAACTTTTAGAGCCGAAGTTTCTAATACTAAAGTTCATGCTAGTGAATTTTGGATGATTGAACCAGAAATAGCTTTCTGTGATATAGATGAACTAATGGATATAGAAGAAGATATGCTAAAGTATATCGTTAAATATGTTTTAGAAAACTGTAAAGAAGAAATGACTTTCTTAGATAAATTTGTTGAGAAAGGTCTAATTGATAAACTAACTAAACTAATTAATAGTAAGTTTGTAAGAATTACTCATGAAGAAGTTATTAAATTATTAAAAGAAGCGAAAGTAAAATTTGAATTTACTCCAGAATACGGAGAAGATATTGCTAAAGAACATGAAAAATATATAACTGAATACTTTGATGGCCCTGTATTCATTAAAGATTGGCCTAAAGATATAAAAGCTTTCTATATGAAATTAAATGAAGATGGCAAAACTGTAAGAGGAGTAGATCTTGAAGTACCAGGAGCAGGTGAATTAATGGGTGGCTCTGAAAGAGAAGCTGATTATAAAAAATTAAAACAACGTATGGATGAGTTAGGTATGAAAGAAGAGGGCCTAGAATGGTATTTAGACTTAAGAAAGTATGGAGGTTGTACTCACTCAGGATTTGGTATGGGATTTGAAAGATTATTGATTTATTTAACTGGAGTTGAAAATATTAGAGATGTTATCCCATTTCCAAGGACTCCAGGTAATTGTGAGTTTTAGGAGGAGCTATAGATGGAAAACTTTCTATTAAAAGTGATTGATGAAAATGGTGAAGAAGTATTTACTGATAAACAGCAGACTGGTAGGAGTCACAATAACTCATTTGACGACTTTGCTAAACTATTTAATATAGAATTTAGAACTAGGAATAGAACAGATATGGCTTTACAAATAGCAAAAGAAAAAAATTTAACAACTATATTTAATGTTAAAGTAGGTTATCTTTTCGTTTTACCAGAAATTTGTACTGAACTTCTAATTAATTATTTAGAAAATAATTTATCTTTATATCAAGAAGAGGAGGAAAATGGTAAGATAATTGAAGTAAGGCTTTTCTCTAGTGAGCCAGTTTACTATAATCATAAACATTATCGTGATTTAATTACAGAAGAAAAGATAGCCATGTTAGAAGGTAAAAAACAAGAGAAAAGCTTAGTTACAGAATTATTAAAAGAAGAACTAGCTAGACAAAAAGAAGCCCTAGAATCTAAAAGAAAGTGACTAGCTATGAAAGATAAATATCATTTAACAAAAGAAGAAAATATAAATGAATTTAATATATTATTAACAGAATATTATAATACTGATAATAAAGACAAAATCATCTCTTTTGTATATGATAAATATATTTTTTGATTAGAATTAAATAACACATAGATTTTCTATGTGTTATTTAAATATTTAAGTATATTTTCTTCTAAATATAAGCATTCACTTTTATCTTTTACATTATATGTTCTAATAAATGTATTAACTATATCTTTGACTAATTTTTCACTTATGAGTAATTTACTTTCATTTAAATTCAGATCATAAATAAAAGCAAGAATATTAGCAAGTTTATCTATAGCAGTTTTTCTATTTTTTAAATCTACTAATCTAAAGTTATCAAAATCTTCTTTAACTTTGGAATCCAATTTGGCACCTTCAACAAAAGGTATTCTATAAAAATCTTTAATATTATCATAATAAGCTGCAATATATAATAAATCTAATTTATCAGCATCTTTTATCGCTTTACAAAATAGTTCTTCTTTTTTATTTAATTCATAATTTAAATTTAATCTGTTATGATATTTAATAGCTTTATAAATGATATTATCATATTTGTTATCATTAATGAATTTTCTAATAAAATTATCTTTAAAAAGAATCTCTAATCCTAATTCAGCATGGTTAACATTTTCATCACTAGTAGAGTTATACTTTTCTATTTGTTTAAATCTGCCAATATCATGCAAATAACCAATGAGTACTAAAAGATGAGTATCTTCTCTATTTA
Organism: uncultured Mycoplasmatota bacterium; assembly: GCA_946500695.1. Classification (GTDB taxonomy): domain Bacteria; phylum Bacillota_I; class Bacilli_A; order RF39; family UBA660; genus Onthousia. Next base: position 23,130 of record CAMMWS010000021.1, read on the forward strand.
GTTTTAAAGCTTTTGCAAGTTTATTACAATTTTCTTTTACTCTTAAAGTGTGATTATATTTTCTTTCAATAGCAACATTATTTAAATCAAAATTACTAACATAGTCCTTAAATACCTTATCTATTTTTTCTAAATCTATCATTAATCCTCCTAAAAAATGAGTGTTTTTAATATTCTTTGGGTATTTCTAAAATTATATTTTGCAACATCTTTAAGCTTTTCTTCTCCATACTTATTAACTAATTCTTCTCCAACTTTATCAACTTCACTTCCTGCTCCTTTTGGTAAAGGAAGCCCAACTTCATCTTGCAACTTAGCAAATTCTTTCAAGAATATATATCTACTAATAATAGAAGCAGCTCCAACTGCCAAGTTTTTATCTTCAGCTTTTTGGACGAAAGTAATACCTCTTTGAATGTTAGGGACATCTTTAATATAGTCATAATATCTCGCTTCTCTTGCAAATTCATCGACAATGATATAATCAACTTCTGGCTTTAATTCTGTCATGATCTGATATAAAACTTTATTATGCATAACTGCTTTTATTTTATTCATATTCAAATTAGTACTGTACTTTTTATTATATTCTTTATTAGTTAAAATAATAGATCTATAAGGTATCTTCTTTATAAGCTCTGGCGTTACTTTTAAGATAAATTCATCAGTTACCTTTTTAGAATCTCTAATACCTAAATCTTCTAAATATTTTACATTATCACGACTTACATAAGTAGCAGTAACAACAATAGGACCAAAATAATCTCCCGTTCCAACCTCATCACTACCAACCGCACTACAGTTATAATATTTTTCATCTAGTTTTTTTTGTTCTTCTTTCTTTTCTTTTGTATTAGAAAGAACTGTTCCCCACATTGCAGCATCCACATCCGCACTTGGACCTTGGAACATAACTTTACCAGATTCATACATCGTAATAACTGTATCCTCATCTTTCGCTTGAAATACAGTGTATGGTATAACCTTATCGCGTTTTTTATCTTTGTAATACTCAATCATTTTTTCTTTAACTTCATCATTTATTTTAATAACAACATTCATAAATTTATCTCTCCTTAAAAATATTATAGCATAGTTTGAATTTTTAGTTTATAATAATTATAGATAAGGAGGAGTTTATTATGAGCCCAAATATATTTAGTGTAGTTATTATTCTATTAATCCTATTATGCGGAGTCTTAGGAAGTAAAAGAGGAATATTAAAAGAACTAGTTATAATTGTAGGAACAATTGTCGTTTTTGCATTATCATTCTTCTTAAAAGATTTTGTTGCAGGATTTTTCTGCGAGTATTTACCATTCTTTAATTTTAAGATACCTTTAGGTAATTTAGTCAGTCTAAATATCATATTTTATCAGTTAATAGCATTTTTAATATTAGTTATAATATTTAGATTAATTTTACAAATACTAATAGATGTGACAGGAATATTTAGTAAAATTATTAATGCTACAATAATTCTTGCTCTACCAAACAAATTATTAGGATTTGTTGTTGGACTATTAGAAGGATATATCTTGATGTTTATCTTACTTAATGTAATTGCTATTCCTATGAGTGGTAGTGAATTATTTATGTCTTCAGGTGTAAGACAGTTTATTGTTAATGATACACCAGTACTTAAAGACTCTTTGGGTGGGCTAAATTATGCTATAGAAGATGTTTTAAGTTTATCTAGTGATGATGATAGAAATACTAATGATTTAAAAGTAATAGATATTATGCTAAAATATAAAGTAGTTTCTACTGATTTTATGGATAATGTTAAAGAAACTGGTAAACTTGATGATATTAGTGGCCTTGATGGTGTAATAGATAAATATAGATAGGAGGAATAAGTATGAATTATTTAGAAAATACAGATGATTTTGAAAACTTAATCAAAAAAGGAGATGTCATAGTAGATTTCTTTGCTACTTGGTGTGGACCTTGTAAAATGTTAAGTCCTGTTCTTGAAGAAATAGCTGAAAAGTTTCCAAGAATAAAAGTTGTTAAAGTAGATATAGACAAGTTTGATAATTTAACAAGAAGTCATGGCATCATGAGTGTACCTACCATGGAAGTATATAGGGATGGTGCTTTAGTAAAAAAAGAAGTAGGGTATCATAATCTTGATGAAATAGTATCTTGGTTACCAAGGGACTAGTGAAAAAACTAGTCTTTTTTCTTGAAAATAAAGGGGTAGCAACTGAAAAGTTACACAAATTAACTGAAAATTGGTAGGACGCAACCAAGTTTTTTGATAAATTTAACACGAGGTGAGAAATATGAACTTTGCTAGTAATTTGCAAAAACTAAGAAAAAAAGAAAATATGTCTCAAGAGGCCCTTGCTGAAAAACTTGATGTTACAAGACAATCAGTATCTAAATGGGAAAGTGGAGCTACCTATCCAGAAATGGATAAATTAATTGCTATTTGTAAAATATTTAATATTGATATGGATACTTTAGTAAATGGAGATGCCTCTAATAGTGAATCGAAAGATAAAGAGACTACTATTAATACTAAAGATATCTTAGATAAGTTTAATACTTTAATGAAGAAGATAGTTTGTCTATTTGAAAGTATGAGTTTTAAAGAGATAATAGAGTTTTTAGTAACAGTATTTCTTTTAATATTAATTATCTTAGTAGGTACAATTCCTAAAGATATTATAGAAAACTTAATAGGTACTAATCTTTTATATGGTATTACTTATGTAGGACCTACATTAAATACTATATTTAGGTTAATAGTAGATATCTTATATAGTGTTTTCTCTATAGTTATATTTGTCTATGTCTTAAAGATTAAATATTTAGATAGAATTAAAATTAAAGAAGATACTGACAAAGAGATAGTAGAAAAAGTTAAAGAGAAGAGAGTAGAAGAAGTAGAGAAAGTAATTATTAAAGATAGTAGTAATAGTAATTCTTTAACAAGATTACTTGCTAAGATAATTATTTATATTATTAAGTTCTTTGTAGTATTATTTCTTTTCGCTCCCCTTATATGTATAGTAGTACTTGCTGTTATGTTAGGCTTTGAAGTATTATTTGTTATTAAAGGACTTCCTTTAATAGGAGTACTTTTATGGACTATTGCAGGTATAATAATCAGTGCTTTATGTTTTGAAGTGCCTCTTAACTTTGTTATAAACCATAAGAATAATTATAAGAAGAATATGATTGCTTTACTCACATCACTAATAATAATTATTATAGGTTCCATCATCTTTGCTTTTGAATTCTTCTCTTTAACTTATGTAGATAGTTTACCTAAAGATGTAAATACTAAAGAGATAAGAGAAACACTTCCTATGCCAAGTGATTTTAAGACTATAGGATATTACTATAATGATATAGAGTATGTAGTAGATGATAGTCTAACAGATAAAGTAGAGGTAGATGTTACTTATTATGATTACTTAATAAATAATAATATAGAAATAGAAGTACATAATAATAATTTATTAGTCTATATGGATAGTCCTAAAGAATTTAGTTTTAAGGACGCTTTAGATAAAGTAAGTGATGATATTAAAGAGGGTAAGATTTACAATTATGATAAGTTAAATGAATATAAAGTTACTATTAAGACAAGTAGTAATAATATTAATATAATAAAAAATAATAATAAAGAATTCTTTAATAAAAATAATTCCTAGTTAAATTTAGGAATTATTTTTTCATGCTTATAGTTTATTGTTACAAGGCTAGAGATACTATCTAATACTTCTTTAGTAGTCTCTATTATATAAGTACAGGTTTCTTCATATGATTTACTTTTTATAATACTATCTTTAAGTAAGTAGTTAATCTCTTTTTCTTTAGAGTAATTAAAGGTAATAGATGCCTCTATTCCTTTAATTAACTCTACTAAAGTAGATTTATTAATAACTTCTTTACAGGTATTAGAATAAGCTCTAATAAGGCCTCCTGGGCCTAGTTTAATACCACCAAAGTATCTAATAACAACTACTAAGACATTTACTAAATCTTCACTTTCTATTACCTTTAAAATAGGTACTCCTGCTGTTTTATTAGGTTCACCATCATCACTGAAACCTTTATCATTAATCAATGTGAAAGCATAACAATAATGAGTAGCATTATTATATTTATCTTTTAACCCTTTTAAAATATTTCTAACATCATCTTTAGATTCAACATGTTTAATTATTCCTATAAATTTAGAATTTTTAATAGTTATTTCAAATGTTTCTTCATTTATAATACTTTTCATAATTTATCTCTAGCTTTCTTTAAATTTTATTATAACTTATTTTACAATTAAAAGAAGTAAAATGCAAACATGGTACTTGTATTACTGCTATTAATTGATGTATAATCAAAATAAGTAAGATATAGGTAATTATACATGGTGTATGATTTCTATAAAAAAGTATATGCTAAATTAATAGGAGTGAATCTAATGAAAAAACTATTTTTAGAAACAAGTTTTAGTAAGATATATATGCTAGGCGTAATATTAATTTCTTTATTAATATTAGGAGGATACTTTTCTTATGCTATGTTTACAGTATCAAAAGAGAAGAGTAATGCCGTAAGTATTGTAACAGGTAACTTAGAATATAATTTACAAGTAGATGGGGAAGAAAGTAATGTTTTATCTGTACCAGCAAATACAACAGAAGAGTTTAGTGTAACTTTAAGCAATCCAAATAATAGAATAGCAAGATTTAATTTCTATTATGAAGGAAGTCTACCTAGTGGTGTAACAGTGGGGTATGTTGCAGATGAGGGATTAAACATTCCACCAGTAGCAGCAGGAACAAACTTAGAAAAAAGTGGTTCTAGTGGTTCTAGTAATACTTATACAATAAGAGTATCAAATAATTCTAATAGTAGTGCAACTATTACTCTAGGAGTCGGGGTAGGGTTAGATTATAATGATTTAAGTCTACCTAGTAATGGACATTTATTTGAAGAAGTTGAATTAAATGTAGGAGAAACAGTAATAGCAAATCTTAGCAGTGGAAGTACCTATGATGATGGAACAGATACCTTTATAACAGGAACAGACCCTAATAACTATATCTGGTATAGTGGTAAGCTATGGAGGGCAGTGAGCGTTAATAATGATGTAGGGACAACTAAGCTAGTAACCCAATGGAATATAAGTGCAATTACCTATTCAAGTGGTAATACAGCATTTGAAGGAAGTTATATGGAAGAGTGGTTAAATGATACTACAGTAGATGGCTTCTTAGGTAATTTAAGAGATTATGAGAAGTTCATTGTAACAGATGCAGTGTGGGATGCGACAAGGGATTCAACTTCTCTTGGAAGTATAACAAGACCTAATGGAACAACAACTGTAACAGATGCAGTAGGTTTACTTAATATGTATGAGTATCAGTCTAGTTATTATGGAACAACTTATAGTAATGGTTATTTAAATAATGGACTTTACTGGTGGACTTTAACACCATATAGTACGTCCCTCGTGCGTTACGTCAACAGCCATGGTGGCGCGGGCATCGATAGTCCTTCGACCAGCGCGGGCGGTGTCCGCCCATCTATAAATCTAAAATCTAGCGTCAAAATCGTAAATGGTAATGGAACAATAGATAACCCATATCGCTTAGAAGGAGATAATGATACAAATTTATCAGGAACTATGTTAAATACAAGATATAGTGGTGAATATATAACTTTTGGAACAGGAGAAAATACCTTATATAGAATAGTAAGTCATGAGACTAGTGGTTTAACAAAAATAACTAGTGCAGAACCATTAAAGAGTGGAGGAAGTTTTATAACGAATGTATTAGGAAATTATTTATATTCTAGTACAACAACAATGGGAACATTCTTAAATGGGACATATTTAACAGATTATGTAGGTAGTACATATAGTGATATGATAGAAGATAGTACAACTTGGTATTTAGGAACAGTAGGAATTGGAGCGAATTATAGATTAGGTAAATATACAGATACTAATATGAGTGGTCTAACTAGTTCAACAACAAATGCTAAAGTAGGATTACTACGAATGGGAGAATTGATGTCAGGGCAATTTGAAAGATATACAGTTAAAGGAGGAAGTTCTATTACAGGTTTAACAACATCTTATTGGACATTGACCCCATATAGTGCGTCTTACGTGCGTAATGTGTACGCCAATGGTGGCGCGAACTACATTAGTCCTTCGAGCGCGTACGGTGTCCGCCCATCAGTAAATCTAAAATCTAACGTCGTTATAACTGGAGGAACCGGAACAAAACAAGACCCATTTATGATAGCTGAGTAACGGACAGTTTTAGTGAAAGTATTGAAAAATAAAGGAATAACAGATAT
>CAMMWS010000022.1:0-27202 GCA_946500695.1 uncultured Mycoplasmatota bacterium
ATTATACCACGAGTTCTTTCATCTTTTTTATTTTCCGATAAATTTAGACTCCGTCAGTCTTATACATGACTTGATTTTTCATTATATAATAATAAACTAATATATGAAACAACTAAATTAATAAATAAAAATGTATAAATATCAAGGGATTGGCCATACTGATAGTAGGTAGTAAAATTGACAAAACAATAAGCGTATGGTATAATAAATACCGCACGTAAAAGAAGAGGTGTTTTAAATGTTTTACGATGAGACACAAGCGACTAATGCTTGTGAAGAAGACCCGTCCTTGATATTTGAACTTATAAAAGAAGGACATCTAGAATTAGTAGATAAACTAATAAAGAAAAAAATAGTTAGTTTAAATACAATAGACGAGGATGGTAATACTGTTTTAATGAGACTATTAAAGAGTAAAAAATATGATTTAGTAGAAAAGTATATTAATGATGTTAATAGTGATATTAATCATCAAAACAAAGATGGTAATACTTTCGCTCATTTACTTGCAACTAAAAACTATCTTCATACTGCTAATATCATTAAAAAATTAAAAAGAAATAAAGAACTTGATCCTAATATTAGAAATAATGAAGGAAAAACAATTCTTGATCTTGCTATTTCAACAGGTAATTTATGTACAACCTTAAAACTTTTAGAAGATAAAAGATTTAATAATATCGATTTAGTTTCATTTAATAATTTATATAATACTTTTATTAAAAGTGATAACTTTGGTAAATATACTAAATTAACTAATTTAGAGACTATTGTAAAAGAGTTATCTAAGAAAACTAGATTATTACCTAAAGTAAAAGAAATAGTAGATTTAGTTAAAAAGAACTTTGATATTATCAAAAATGAACTTATGAATAATAAATTAACTTTCATGGATAATATAGTAAAAAATGTCATAATGGAAGTCGCAGTTTAAAAGAGGAAAATAAATTCTTCTTTTTTTAATACTTCTATGTTAAAATAAAACTGTTTGGAAAGAAGTGAACATGATGGGGAAAATTATTTTATTTATGGGACCATCTTCTTCTGGAAAAGATACTATCAAAAGAAGATTAATTAAAGAGAATAAATTTGCACTTAAAGAAATGATAATGTCTACAACAAGACCTATGAGAACAGGGGAAGTAGAGGGAAGAGAATACTATTTTAAGACTGTAGAAGAAATGTTAGAGTTAGAAAAAGAAGGTAAAATAATTGAAAAAAGAACGTATAAGACCGCTTATGGTCCTTGGCATTATTTTACAACTAGTTCTAGTATTGATTTAGCAAATTATAATTATGTAGGTAGTAACACTTTAGAAGGATTAGATCAATTTGTAAAATTTTACGGAATAGAAAACATTATCTCACTTTTAGTAACAATTGATGATGGCCTTAGATTACAAAGAGCTCTAGATAGGGAAAGAAGAGAAGAAAACCCTAAATATCAAGAACTATGTAGAAGATTTTTAGCAGATTCTCTTGATTTTTCAGAAGAAAATATAAATAAAAGACACATTACAAGTATTATCAATAATGGCAGTAATTTAGATAATACTATGAAAGAAGTAGAAAAAGTTTTAAAATTAAATTTGTAAGGACGTGATAAAATGCATTTACCAGATTTTAAAGTTGCTCGCAGTAGTACAAAAATAGATTATAAGAAAATAGATTATAAATTAGATTCAAAATATCTTAATAAATATAAAGGTAAGAAGTGTTATTTAAAAACTTATGGTTGTCAAATGAATGAACATGATAGTGAAAATATTAAAGGAATATTAGAATTATTAGGATATATTTTTACTGATGATATGGCTGAAGCTGACTTAGTTTTATTAAATACTTGTTCTATTAGAGAAAATGCCCATAATAAAGCCTTTGGATTACTTGGTAGAGCAAAGCACTTAAAACAGACTAAAAAGGATTTAAAGATAGGTTTATGTGGTTGTATGGCTCAAGAAGAAATAGTTGTTAATACTATTATAACAAAATATCCTTTTGTTAATTTTGTAATAGGTACGCATAATTTTTACGAGCTACCAGAAATATTAGAGAAGAGTGAAGATAAACAACAAATAGAAGTTTATTCAAGAGAAGGCGACTTAATAGAAGATTTACCAGTAGATAGAACTAGTAAATATAAAGCCTATGTTAATATTATTTATGGCTGTGATAAATTCTGTACTTATTGTATTGTTCCTTATACTAGAGGAAGACAAAGAAGTAGAGAAAAAGAAGATATTTTAAAAGAAATTAATGATCTTATAGAAAAAGGCTATAAAGAAGTAACACTACTAGGTCAAAATGTTAATGCTTATGGTAAAGACTTATATGATAATTATTCTCTAGCAGAACTTTTAGAAGATGTGGCCAAGACTAATATACCTAGAATTAGATTTATGACAAGCCATCCTTGGGACTTTACTGACGAAATGATAGAAGTAATTGCCAAATATCCTAATATTATGCCAAGCATTCATTTACCAGTTCAATCAGGTAGTGATAGAATTTTAAAATTAATGGGAAGACGTTATACTAAAGAAAAATATTTAACTTTATTCCATAAGATGAAAGAATTAATTCCTAATTGTGCTATATCTACTGATATAATAGTAGGATTTCCTGGAGAAACAGATAGTGACTTTGAAGAAACATTAAACCTAGTTAAAGAATGTAAATATGATAATGCCTATACTTTTATTTATTCACCAAGAGTTGGCACTCCTGCTGCAAAACTTCCTGATAATGTTACTAAAGAAGAAAAGGAACAAAGGCTTTATAAACTTAATGAAAAAGTAAATTCTTATTTTAAAGAGAATAATGAAAAACTTGTAGGTAAGACTGTTTCTGTTTTAGTAGAAGGAATAAGTGATAAGAAAAATGAATATTTTGGTTATAGTGATACTAATAAGTTAGTTAATTTTACAGGTGACGATGTAGAACTTGGCAGTATTATCCCTGTAGAAATTACTGAAGCGAAGACATGGAGTTTAGATGGAAAAGTTAGTAAGTAATGAAGAAATAGAAAAGAAGGCGAAAGAGTTAGTCCAAGCTATTAAAAATGATGATAAATATAAAGAGTATATGAACTTAAGACAAAAGTTAACAGAAAATAAAGATATCATGGCTAAAATACAAGAAATTAAAAGATTACAAAAAGAATATGTAAAAGGAGCATATTTAGATAAAGAAATAGAAACAAAGTTAAATAACTTAAATAAAGAATTAGAACAATATCCTATATATAAAGAATATTTAGCAAAAGAAAAAGAAATAAACAATATTTTAATTAATATAAGTGAAGGCTTAAATATAATATTTAATAATATATTGAATAAACACCTTGATAATTAATTAATAATTATGATAATATTAAGTTAATGAAATAGTAAGAAAGAAGGTAAAAAGTATGAAGAAAATGTGTTTACAATATGTTACCTGGGGGGGGGCAATTTAGTAAATATCTAAGTAATAAGATTACTTTCTTTCGTTATGACTTAAGAGAATAGAAGTTAATTCTATTCTTTTTTGAGTGTAATAATGAAGGGAGAATTTATAATGAAAGATAAGAATAAAAAAGTAACAGTAATAATTATAAGTATATTAATAGTGTTAATTCTACTATTAGCATTAACCTATGCTTACTTTTCTACACAACTATCAGGAACAGACCAGATAGTAAAAGTAGGAGAGTTAGAGTTAGTATTAGATGAAACTAGTGAAGGGATAAGTTTAGATAGTGCAATAGGTATAAGTGATAAAAAGGGATTAGAATTAGATGGTTCAAATTTTAAACTAATAAATAATGGAAATAAAGCAGTAGATTATACAATCTATTTAGATGATAATAGTATAGGAGATAATGATGAAAGAATAGATGATAAGTATTTAAAGTATAATTTAAATAAAAATGGTTCTAATACAGGTGCAACATTACTAACAAGAATAGGAGCGAATCCAAATAGAATATTAGACTCTGGAACCATAGAAGGAAATAGTACAAATGAATATAATTTAAAGTTATGGATAACTGATGAAGTAGATGGAGATTACTCAGGCCAAGTATTTAGTGGAAAGTTAAGAGTAGAAGTAAGCCAAGCAAGAGAAACAGTAGCAGAGGTTCTTCTTGCAGATAGTGCAAATAATATAAATACAGATGATCCTGACCAAACGTTTATAACGGGAAGTAATCCAAATAACTATATCTGGTACTCAGGTAAATTATGGAGAGCTGTAAGTATAGATACAAGTGATAATAGTGTAAAGCTAGTAACACAATGGAGTATTTCAACTTTACCATATAATGGATACAATAATAATGCTTTTGAAGGGAGTTATATGGAGTCTTGGTTAAATGATACAACAGTAGATGGATTTCTTGGTAACTTAAGAAATCCTGAGAGTTTTATTAAAATGGATAGTAAATGGAATGCTAGTCAGATGAGTGATACTAGTAAACCACCAAGTGAAAGTAAAGGTGGAACGATAGTAGAAGATGCTGTTGGACTTTTGAATTATTATGAATACAATATGAGTGGTAAGAGTTATCTGACTAATGGAAATTATTGGAGTACTCTAACTCCAGCTAACTCCTCTTCCATTTATGGTAATGATAGTTCTTTTAATGTAGCATCTTTTAATAATGTTCGTCCATCAATAAATTTAAAACCGGAAATAAAGATAGTAGGTGGTGATGGAACAGAAGAAAATCCATATAGGTTAGTGGGAGATAATGATACTAACCTTTCTGGAACAAAACTTAATACCAGATATAGTGGAGAATATATAACATTTGGAACAGGTGAGAATAACTTATATAGAATAGTAAGTCATGAGACTGATGGGTTAACAAAAATAACTAGTGCCAAACCATTAAAAGAAAATGGAACGTTTAAAACATTGGCATTTGGCAATACTATATATTATTCAAGTACAAATACAATAGGAAGTTTTCTCAATGAAGAATATTTAAATAGTGGTTCTTATTTAACTGAAGAACAAGCTAACATGATAGAAAATAGTACCACTTGGTATTTAGGAACAGTAGGTGTAGCAGCAAATTATAAATTAGCTAAGTATGCAGATAGAAATATGAGTAGTCTAACTTCAAATAGAACTATAGCAAAAATAGGGCTGTTAAGAATAGGAGAATTAATGCTAGGACAATTTGATAGAAATGCTAATAAAACATCTTATTGGACTTTAACACCATATAGCTCATCTGCTATTAATGTTGTAAACTTTTATGCTGCTTCAGCAGGCATTACTCCAGCAAATACTTGTGGTATTAGACCTTCCCTAATTCTAAAACAAAATGTAGTAATAACATCCGGTGATGGGACTTTACAAAATCCTTTTCAAATTGAATTAAGTAACTAGTTACTTAGTTCTTTTTCTTTAATTTTATGTACTTTTTGTGTGTTAAAAGCATAGATTAAATTAGAGGAGGGAAATACATGCCATCTTTTAAAGAAATAGTAACAAAAGCAGTTATTGGTAAAGGGAAAAAACAATTTACTGATAACTTATCATTACAAGTAACTAATAGCCCTAACACAATTCTTGGGTGCTGGGTAATTAATCATAATTTCTCTGGTAGTTTTTCTAATGGAACTGTTACTATAAATGGAAGTTATGATATTAATATTTGGTACTCTTATGATAATGATACCAAAACAGAAGTATTAAAAGATACTAAAAACTATACAGAAACAATTAATGTTCAAGGAAACTCTGATACAGAAAATGAAGAAGTAATTATTAGAAGTTTAAGTGGCCCAAGCTGTAGTAAAGCAGAGATTAATGGTAGTGTTATTAATTGTACTATCGATAAAACCTTAGGAATTGAATTAGTAGGTGATACAAAGGTGCGTATAAATACATTAGATGAAGTTGATGATTGGGAAGAGATAATGGATAGTGATGCTACTATTGATGAGAGAATAGACGAAGAAGTAAATGAAGACTATCTAGATAATCCCACAGATTAGGTAGGTTTGATAAAACTCGCTTATTATAATAGTTCCTAGAGACTGTCAATAAAAAAAGGTTGACAGTCTTTATTTGCTTGTGTATAATTATAAACAGTGAAAAGAAAGGAGCTGTTATTATGGCAGTAAAATTAAGATTAATGAGAATGGGAGCTAAGAAAAGACCATTCTATCGTATAGTTGCAACAGATTCAAGAAGCAGAAGAGATGGAGAATATCTTGAGTTAATTGGTACTTATAATCCAATTAATAGTGAAAAAGATGTTAAAATTAATGAAGAAGTTGCACTTAAATGGTTAAATAATGGTGCTATTCCATCTGATACTGTTAGAAGTCTATTTAAAGATGCAGGCATTATGAAAAAATTTGCTGAATCTAAAGATAAAAAGGAAACAAAATAATGACTTTAGTAGAATTAACAGAGAAAATAATAAAAAATATTGTTAAAGATGAAGAAGCTGTTTCTGTAAGAGAATTTCCTAGTGAAAATGATAAAGAAATTATTATAGAAGTATTAGTTTCAGAATCTGATATTGGTAGAGTTATTGGTAAGAATGGTAGGACAGCTAATGCTATTAGAACCCTAGTTCAAGCTAGTAGCTCACTAAAAGATGGTAAATTTGTAAAAATCAACATTGACAAGTTTTAGAATCACTGTTTAGTGATTCTTTTTCCATATAGGGGGATAAAAATGAATAGAGCCATAGTTAAATATATTAAAAGAAATTATAAAGATTTAAATAATGATAAATTCTTTAAAGAAAATAGTAACTATATAGAAGAACGCCTTAGATGTTTAAGGTTTAATAGTCCTATAATGGGCCCTTTAAGAGCAATTGATAAAGAAGACTTTTATAGTCTAATAGATGAATTCTTCAAAAAATATTTTGGGGATTCTGAATTCATGGAAAGTATAGATACAAAAATATTAATTTATTCAAAAGAACAATTACTAGAATTTATAGAATATAGTGATACTATGAATATAGAAGGAATTATAAAAAGCCATGTTAATATTTCTAGAGAAGAATGTCGTAATTTACTAGAAAGTTTTGGTGCCTTTCTTTACCCTGATTATGAAGATTACTGGCAAATACATTTATTAGATTTGAAAACTATAGAAACAATACTAAACGCTGTTCATGAATATACTCATAAAATTCATTATTATAAATTAGGAGAACAATTCCAAAATGATACTGATATAATTACAGAAATGTTAGCTTATTATAATGAAGCTTTATTCGCTCTTTATCTCCTTAAAAATAAAGTTATCTCTTTATCTGATTTGAATTTAGCTTTATCAAGAACAGAAGAAGAAATAAAAGAAGAGATGTTTTATAGCCATATCTGTTCTCTAATAAATAGTGATATAGACTCATCTAAGTTAAACTCTATAACACAAGAAGGGCTAATTAAGTATTATAAAGAATCTTATTTTCCTCCTAAAGATTATTCTCATCATTTAGGATATGCCTTATTTAAAGAAACTTTTTTAAACCAAAAAAATTATACTTTAGAAGAACATACTGCTTTTTTAAAAAATGCTATGGTAAAAAGAAAAATTAAAGATCTTTAACTACTAAAAACTTGTATAAAAGCTAAATTTATATTATACTTAATATAAGATTGGAGGATAATGTGTTTATGAAAAAACGTATCTTAAGCGCTATTATTATGATTTTAATTTTTGTACCTTTATTATTGATAGGAGGTATACCTTTTGCAATTCTTATGACATTGCTTGCAGTAGCTTCTATGCATGAATTAATGACGATAAGAGAGAAAAAGAAAAAGTTTCCGCCACTAGTAAAGGTTGCATCTTATTTGTTAGTTATACTTTCAAGCATCTTAACTTATAATCAAAATATTTTTAGTTATACTATGAGTTATCAACTAATAAGCTTTATTGTTTTAATTTTCTTATTGCCAATTTTATTAAATGATAAGAAAAAGATGAACTATGATATTAATGATGCCCTTTATTTAGTTGGCTCTCTTCTTTTTATTAATATAGCTTTTAACTTAATATTAGTAGTTAGAAATTATAGTTTAGATTATTTAATTTATTTATTACTTATAACAGTTATAACAGATACCTTTGCTCTTATAACTGGCATGTATATAGGTAAAACTAAACTAGCACAGTCTATTAGCCCTCATAAAACTGTAGAAGGTTTTGTTGGTGGAGTTTTAATGGGAACTTTTGTCGCTACTACCTTTTACTTTACTGTAATAGATTCAAATATATCTTTAGCAGTTTTAATTCTTACAACTTTTTTCTTAGCAGTTGTAGGACAACTTGGAGACTTAGTATTCTCAAGCATCAAGAGAACATATGATGTTAAAGATTTTTCAAATTTAATACCAGGTCATGGAGGTATATTAGATCGTTTTGATAGTCTAATTTTTGTTATTTTAGCATTTATATTAGTAATGGGATTGATTTAGGAGGAACTTCATGGTTACATTAATATTATTCATAATCTTACTAGGTTCAATTATCTTTATTCACGAAGGAGGGCACTTCTTATTTGCCAAATTAACAGGTATTTATGTATATGAATTCGCTCTTGGTATGGGACCTAAATTATTTAGCTTTAAAAAAGGTGAAACGGAATATTCTCTAAGAGCCATACCAATTGGGGGCTTTTGTCAATTAGCAGGAGAAGAGGGGGAAGATGAAAACTTACCAAAGGATCGAACTTTACCAGGTAAAAAGCCTTGGCAAAAATTTCTAGTAATGTTCTTTGGCGCTGGCTTTAATTTTATCTCTGCTATTTTAGTTTTATTTTTTATCGCGTTAATATGGGGAGCAACTTCGACAGAACCAATTCTATCAAGTGTAGAAAAGAATAGTCCCGCATATATTGCAGGACTTAGAGCTGGAGATGAAATATTAGAAATTAATGGTCATGATATTTGGACTATAGATGATATATCTTTATATATAACTATCGCTAATCCTGAAGAAGAAAATGAATTTGTTATTAAAAAAGAAAATGGTGATGTGGAAACTTATAATATAAAACCAGAAAAAGTAAAAAATGATGATGGAGACACTAGTTATATTTATGGTATAGGAATGCAAGGAGAAGAAGAACATGGCTTTCTAGCTGCTATAAATTATACAATTGTAAAGACTGGTTCTTTATTTAAACAAATGTGGGTTACAGTTTTAAATCTATTTACAGGAGGAATTAGATTAAGCCAATTAAGTGGTCCTGTAGGTATCTATGAAGTAGTTGGCGCCCAAGCTAGTGGTGGTCTAGCTAGTTTGTTATATTTATTCTCATTCCTATCAATAAATGTTGGCTTTATTAATCTTTTACCACTACCAGCTTTTGATGGTGGCCATATCTTATTTATAATTATAGAAAAGATTAAGGGTAGCCCTGTAAAGCCAGAAACAGAAGCTAAGTTCCATGCTGTTGGATTATTCTTGCTAATGCTTCTAATGATTTATGTAACATTCTATGATATTTTAAGATTATTTTAAAAAGTACTAACACGAATGTTAGTACTTTTACTTAGTTTAATTATTAATTACTATGATATAATTCTTCATTAAGAATATCTAAATTTTGATTCATCAAAGTTATGTAATCTGCATTAGTTTCTCTTTCTGATTCTGTTAAAACTGTTATTCTATTAGAATTAACTATTTCTAAATTATTAGGATAAGTATTAATTAAATTTTGTACATTAGTAGTAGTTTCCACATCTTCATAACTAAATATTTTTGTAATAGAACCTTCTTCTATTAAATCATTTATTGTAACTAAATCTTTTTCACTAGTATCATCATTTAAGATATAAACTGTTACTCCATACTTTTCTAAAAATTTATAATTATTATCAGTAGCAACTATAGTTTTATAAGGAGCATTTTCAACAGTTAATCTAATATTAGCATCTAACTCTGATATATCTACTTTTAAATCTTCATAGTTTTCATCAATTTCATCTTTTAAATAATTATTTTCAATATATTCATCTAATCCAATTCTAACATTTTGACTCATCATTAACATAAATGATGGATCTAACCAAACTTCTTCCATATTATAATCGTTATCAAGGACATATGAACTATCAATTATTCGTAAATCATTATTATAATCTAATAAATCTACAGTAAGTTCTCTTTCTCTTTCCACTAAACCAGTGTAGATAAATAAATCTTTACTAGCAAAATCTCTTTTTTGTTTATTAGTGAAATCATAATCGTTAACATCAACACCATCAGGATAAATATTACTTATTTTAGCATGATCACCATAAAGCCTTTCAATAATATATTCGTTAGGATAATTAGTAGCATATATTTCAATATCTTCCATATCATCACTTTTACAACCCGTTGCACTAAGCATTATAGCAACTCCAAGAAAAGCAATCTTTCCTAATTTTTTAACACTTCTTTTCATTCTTTTTCTCCTCTCTTATAACTGGATCATACCCATATCTTGCTCCTGGATGACATCTTAATATCCTTTTAAAGCCAAGAAAACATCCTTTAATAGACCCATATTCTTCTATCGCTTCAATGGTATAATTAGAACAAGTTGGATAAAAATGACAAGCCCCATGACTTGCTAGTGGCATCTTTTGATAAAGACGAATTAATTTAATTAAGATTCTCTTCATATTTAACACCTAAAAATATTGTACTATAAAATTTGCCTCTTATCAAACATAACCTAAAATTATCCTAGTAAGAAATGTGAAATTAACATAAAAATAAAACCAACACCAAAGAAAACAAAAGTAAAGTTACGTCTTTTATAACTTAATGATTCACTTAATAACTCATAAATACTAATATGTATCATAATACCTGATATTATTGATAAAATTATACTCATAATAAAGTTATTAATAATACTTGCAAGAAAAAAGTAAGCTAATATTGCCCCAAGAGGCTCAGATAAACCAGATATTAAAGTATAAATAAAAGCTTTAAATTTTGATTTAGTACTAAAGTAAATTGGTATAGCAATACTTATCCCTTCAGGAATATTATGAAAACTAATGGCAAAAGCAAGTGACAAGCCTAAGCTTTTATTAGTAGAACTAGAAAGAAAAGTAGCAACACCCTCAGGAATATTATGCATAATAATAGCAAGCATAGATACAAGACCAAGCCTATATAGTTTTTTATCACTTACATTTTTATTTTCACTTTTAGGTAAGAATTTATCTATTAACATTGATATTATGACTCCAAGAGATATAAATATTAATAAAAATAAAAGGGCAGGGAAGCCTTTAAATATTGATGTTAATAAATTAAAAGATTCTGGTATTAAATCAGTTATAGATACACAAATCATTACTCCACTAGCAAAAGCTAAAGAAGCCATAATAATAGTCTTTTCATTTTTTAAATTAAAAAGTAAAGGAACAAAGCCAATTAAAGTAGATAATCCTGCTAAAGTAGACAAAATAAAAGCATAACTAAAACTAGCCATAATATCACCAGTAATAGATATGCTAAAGAAAGAAAATTTATGCTATAAATGTTGATACAAACACTATTAAATGTTATAATACTCTTGCATTTACGAGGGGGATAAACATGTTTCTTGATGAAAAAATACAAAGTGAGCAAACAGAATTAGATAATGGATTATATGAAGAACAGAAAAAACTAAAATTGATAAGGAGGCGAAAAGAAGAATGAATTATAACTTAGAATGTGAAAAAGTATTAAATAATATAGATTTAAATAACAAACCCTCTTTATTATTACATGCTTGTTGTGCACCATGCTCATCATCAGTCTTAGAGAAAATATCAAAATACTTTGATATAACTATTCTTTTTTATAATCCAAATATCACTGACTATAAAGAATATCTTAAAAGGAAAGAAGAGTTAGAAAAATTTATTAACCTAGTAGGTTATGATATAAAACTATTAGATTGTAATTATGATAAAGAAAAATTTTTAGAAATGTCTCATGGCTTAGAAGACTTAAAAGAAGGAGATATTAGATGTTATAAGTGTTATAACTTAAGACTTGAAGAAACAGCAAAACTTGCTAAAATGCATAATTTTGATTATTTTACTACCACTTTATCAATAAGCCCTTATAAGAATAGTAAATGGTTAAATGAAATAGGGGAGGAGCTATCTAAAAAATATAATATTAATTATTTATATGCTGACTTTAAAAAGAAAAATGGTTATAAAAGAAGTATAGAGTTATCTCATATCTATAATTTATATCGTCAAGACTACTGTGGCTGCATCTATTCTAAAGTAGAAAGGTTAGAAAAAATAAAAAATGAGTAACTTTTTTAAAGAGTATTGTAAAAGTAATATAAGAAAAGATTTAATTTATCTTAATGCATATAGCCTTTGTAATTTAGATGATGTTGCTAAAGAATTTGATATAGAAGAAATATCAGGTTTGTTGGCTATGTTTTATTATTCCTATAAGAATGGTTATTTATCTTATAAACATACATTTGAATTTGATAAAAATAAATCATATTCTGCTGATTTGCCTCCAAATGATTTAGGCTTTTATATAGTAGAAGGTTATGGTGTTTGTAGAAATATATCTTATCAACTAAAAACTTTTCTTACTTTAAATAATATAAAAAGTTATGTTGCAACTACTGAGTCTAAAGAGTTTTCTAATAGCCATAGAACATTAGCATTGTATGTTAATTTATTTCCTTCTTTATTAGGAAATCATGTTGTTAATTATATTAAGCATGATAATATATCATTTCTGTATGACCCTACTAATAATAGTTTTCCTAAAATTATGGGCTATTCACTTCAACAATATCCATATGATGATAAAATACAACCGGTATGGATTGTAAATTCTATAAATGATGGAATTATTATGCCGATAATAAAAAAAAGCTCCTCCATCAGATAAAATGATGGAAATAGTTAACAGTTATTTTAATTATTTAGAGCTATTTGATAAGAATATTGATATATTTGAAAGATTTTATAATAATAATAAAGAAATATACTTTGAATTTCATGATAAGTTTTCTAAAGTAAAAGAAAAGAAGTTATATTAAACTCCTTCAAGATCAAAAGCTGGTATAAATGATTCACTACAAGTACCACCTTCTTGCATATAAGCATTTTTAACTCCTAAATCTATTGCATAATCTATTACCTCATTATATTCATCATCACTAATAGTTTTATTTAAGTATGGATAATCTTTAATATAATTAACTGGAGTATACTGATTCATAATACTAAGATAAATATTATCTTGGTATTTTTTATATAAATAATTTATTATTTTTTTAGTATCATCACTTTTAGTAGGTAAGACTAAACATCTAACAATAATACCTTTAGTCATTAAGCCCTTATCATTAAATTTATTTTTACCAGTTTGTCTATACATCTCTTCTAACGCTTTAGATGCTACTTCAAAATAATTAGAACATTTTGATAAGGCTTTACCTAAATTATTATCAAAATATTTAAAATCTGTTAGATAAATATCAATATATCCTTCTAATAACTTTAAAGTTTCCACGTTCTCATAACCACTAGTATTATAAACGATTGGAATAGATAATCCCTTACTTTTTGCAATCTTAATTGCTTCTATAATACTAGGTACAAAGTGAGTTGGGGTAACTAGATTAATGTTGTTAGCACCTCTTTCTTCTAACTCTAACATCATTTCTGAAAGCCTTTCTATAGATATTTCTTTTCCAAAACCATCAGTTGATATTTCTTTGTTCTGACAATAACAACACTTTAAATTACAATTACTAAAAAAGATAGTACCACTACCATTAGTACCAGATATAGATGGTTCTTCAAAGTAGTGTAGTGCACTTCTTGCCACTTTAACCTTATCACTAGCTTTACAATATCCTATAGTTTTAGTTCTATCTATTAAACACTTTCTAGGACATAAATTACATTTTCTATATAAATCTATCATAATTACCTCATTTCTTTTTATAGAACATTTTTGTATCATCAAAGGTTGATTGATAGTATCAAACGTGCTATTATATCTACTAGGAATACCTAGTATGGGTGTTTGGCCTCTTTCAAAAACTCTAAAACAAAGGGGGAGAAAGGGGAAATGTCTATGAATAAGAAAGACTTCTTAATTTTATCATTGATAATAATTATTGTACTCTTAATTATTTTTAGATAGAAAGACACCCTATTACAGCATTGTAATTAGGGTGTTAATCTAAACCATTTTAGAGGTAACACCCAAAACGCAAACTAGGTATTCCTCTTTTTTTATAGTATGTAAATTTCTTTTACATATTCATAGTATCATAAATATATAATAATTTCAAGTATTCGCAAGTAAATTGTATATTTGAAAATCTATATAACATAAGGTATAATGATTAAAGAAAGAAGGAGTCTTATGAAATATTATTGTATCGGAATAAAAGGAACAGGAATGAGTACACTTGCTCAGATGTTATATGATATGGGTAATGAAGTAAGTGGCTACGATGATGCTAAGGATTATAAGTTTACCCAAAAGGGCCTAGAAGAAAGAGGTATAAAAATATTTTACGATGGTAATCATGAATTAGCTAAAGACACCATCGTAACAGCCTCACGTGCTTTTAGTGAAGACCATCCCGAAATGAAACGAGTAAAAGAGTTAGGCCTTACTTTTAAACCCTATAATGAAGTAGTAGGTGGTATTACTAAAGAATTTGACACCATTTCCATTTGTGGAACTCATGGTAAAACAACAACAACATCACTTTTAAAGCATTTATTTGAAAATACTACTGGCTGCAATTATTTTATAGGTGATGGAACTGGTCATATTGATGTGAAAAATAGACTACTATTAATAGAATCAGATGAATTTAATCGTCATTTTCTTGCCTATTATCCTAAGAAAGCTATTATTACTTGCATTGAACTTGAGCATACAGAAATATATAAAGATCTAGAAGACACTATTAAAACTTTTGAAGAATTTGCAAATAAAGCTAAAACAGTAATTGCCAATAGTGATGATAAAAATATAAGAAAGATTAATTTTAAAAACAATGTGATATTTTATGGTGAAGATGAATCTAATGACTACATTATTAAAAATATTAAATTAGAAACTACTGGTTCAACATTTACTTTATATAAAAAAGATGAGTTAATCGATACCTTCACTGTTCCTTTATATGGTCATCATATGGTTATGAATACTGCTAGTGCTATTATTGAAGCCTTAGATGAAGGTGTTAGTAAAGAAAAGATAAAAGAACTATTACCTAGTTTTAAAAATGCTAATCGTCGTTTTTCCGAAACTATAGTAGGTGATACTATCATAGTAGACGATTATGCTCATCACCCAACAGAAGTTAAAGTTACACTTGAAGCGATTAGACAGAAATATCCTGATAAAAAATTAACAGTAGTATTTCGCCCTAATACTTATTCAAGAACATCACGTTTCAAAAATGAATTTGCTGATGCTCTAAAAGTCGCTGACAAAGTATACTTAACCCCAATTAAATGTGATAGAGAAAATCCAAAAGACTATCCACCAATTAAATCAGAAGATATAATAGAACTAATTCCAGATAGTGAACTTATTGATGATGATACTGTTAGTAAAGTTGCAAAAGATAAAGACGGGGTTGTTGCTTTCATGGGTTGTGCTACTGTATCTCATTTGATTGAAAATTTTACAAAAGCATTAGAAAATATTGAATAATTTAAAATATATATGATATACTATAAATGTCTAAAGAAAACGATGCGGATGACTCAGTATAAAACCGACTAAAGAGACGATAAGGGAGTATTGATGATTGTCACGTTCGTGTTGAAGACCTTTCCACTGGTTAGGGATCCTAAGAACTGACTATATACACCCACCTGTACATAAGTATAGGTTTTATCGTAGATCCAAAACGTTTCTTTGGACTTTTTTATTGCATTTTTTTAAAAAATAGTGTATAATATAAGAACATTTAAAGGGGGAGGCTATGAATAATAATCAATCTAAAGTAATAATAAAAGAGTTTGCAGAAATATTAAGCCAAAGTTCAATAACTAAAGAGAAAGTAGAAGCTTTAGATAAAAATATAATGCTTATTGAAGATAAAACTAAAAGAAATGAAAGTTTAAGTGCCATTGATTATGTAACCACACTAGAGCTTATAAGATATATTGCTAACTTTGGAGTTACTTATGTAGATAATAGAACTAACTTATATAAACTATATAAATTACTGCTAGAAGAAATAGAACCAGCTTTAGATGATTTAACTTTAGATTCTCTTTTATTAGTCATTAGTCAATTTAAAACTTTAAATGAATATATAAAAGAGTATAGTAATCATTTAGCAGATGAAAGAAAAGCAAAAAAAGTTCTAAGGCCTATAAATGAAGAAATGCGAAAAAAAGATAAAACATTTAAAAAAATAATAAAAAGGGGGAATTAATATGGAATCAAGAGTAGTAGAACAAATAAAGAAAATAGATGACTATTATGACCATAAGGAACCAGTACCATGTATAGAAGCTGTCAAAGCTGTTGAGTTAGTTTCTGATATATCAATCGAAAATGAAAAAGCTTTTATTTCACGCATTACAAATTTAACAACTGAGGATACTACTTGTTATGAAATATTACAATTAAGCTACAGAACAATAAGACAAGAAAAAGAGGCTCTTCTTAGAAATTTAACCGATGAGAATCTTGCTGTTTTTCTAACTCAATATAAAATAACCCATTCATATCATCAATTCTTGGATAGTATAGGTGAAGAGGCACTGGATTCTCCACTAATAAATGAAATGAATAGAAGAGTAGTCGATAGTATAGGAAAAAGTGCTAAAGTTTTTAAAAGAAGCAATCGTTTAAGTAGGTAATTTTTACTTACTTTTTTTATTTCTCTGTTGACATATGACAACTTGTCACATATAATGTTATAGTGACTGTTAGGAGGGAGTATAATGCCTAGTGATACATTTCTAAGGTTAAATGCTGACAAAAGGGAAAAACTAATAGATGCTAGCTTTAAAGAGTTTTCCTTATATAATTTTAATGATGCTTCTATTAATAGAATTATTAAAGAAGCAGGCATTTCAAGAGGCAGCTTCTATATGTATTTTGAAGATAAAAAAGATTTATATTTTTATCTTTTAGAACAGTATTTAGAAGTATTAATTGATAATATGAAGAAAGACTTAATAAAAAATAAAGGAGATCTTTTCAAAATGTTTCAAGATAACATCAAAGAAAGTTATAACTCTTTTAAAAATAATAATATTAATTTCTTTAAAAAATCTTTAGAAAATATCACTATTATGGAAGAGTCTAAAAAAACCTTTGGCTTTCGTGATAAGAGACTTCTAAAAGAACTTATCCCTAACATCAATTTAGAATTACTTAATGCTAAAGCTAAAAAGCATATTGAAGTAATTTTTGCCATTAATATGCATTTATTAATGGTAACACTTATGAAGTTGTTAAAAAATGATAGTCTTGATGAAAAAATAATTAAAGATTATTATGAACAACTAAATATCTTAAAATATGGATGTATGAAGAAGGAGTGCGATTTATGTTAAAAATATTTAGGTATTTAAAAGATAATATTTTATCAGTTATTCTAATTGTTTTACTTCTAATAGTTCAAGCGAACTGTGATTTAACTATACCTCAGTATACTTCTAATATTATTAATGTAGGAGTACAACAAGGTGGAGTTGCAGAAGTTAATCCTAAAGTAGTTAGAAAATCTAAATTAGATGAGATTTTACTTTTTGTAAGTGATAAAGATAAAGAAGAGATTTTATCTAATTATGAGTTAATTACTGAAAAAAGTGATGAACATGACTATGATATCTTAAATGAGGAGCCAGTTTATGTTATCAAGGATGAAGATAATGTAAATAATGACTTAGAAAGAGCTATTCTTGTTGATTATATGTTAACAAGCGAAGAAAGTGAAGCTGTTAAGATTCAAAATGAAATCAAAAAAGATATGCCTGATGAAATGCAAGATATGGCTATAATTGATATTATTGAAATGCTACCTGCTGACGAGCTTAATAATATGAGAGATTCTATCAATGAGCAATTTTCTGCAATGCCAGATAGTATTGTAAGTCAAAGTGCAGTTGCAGCGATAAAAGTAGAATATACTGAATTTGGTCTTGATACTGATGCTATACAAACTAACTATATTATAATTACAGGACTTAAGATGTTAGGACTATCTCTAATAAGTGTGACTGCAACAATACTAACTGTATTATTAGGTGCAAGAGTAGGTTCTGGTCTTTCTAAACGTGTTAGGAAGAAAGAATTTAAGAAAGTCTTAAACTTTGGAACAGCAGAGTATAAAGAAATAGGTATATCATCACTAATTACTAGAAGTACTAATGATATTCAACAAGTACAAATGATGATTATTATGACCTTAAGATTATTTATCTATGCTCCAATAGTTGCAATTGGTGCAGTTGGTAAAGTCTTAGAAACTGCTCCATCAATGACTTATATTATTTGGTTAGGAATAGTTTGTGTTTTAACATTAATCTTTACTTTATTTGCCCTTACTATGCCTAAGTTTAAGAAAGTACAAAAACTAATAGATAAATTAAATCAAGTAACAAGAGAAATTATTACAGGTATTCCAGTAATTAGAGCTTTCTCTAATCAAAAATATGAAGAAGAAAGATTCAGCGTTGCGAATACTAACTTAAAGAAAACAAACCTATTTGTTAATAGAGTAATGAACTTTATGATGCCAGGTATGATGTTTATTATGAATGGTATTGTTGTTCTAATTATTTGGATAGGTGCTCAAAGAATCGATGAAGGCTTATTACAAGTTGGAGATATGTTAGCATTTATTCAATATTCAATGCAAATAATTATGTCATTCTTAATGATATCAATGTTTTCTATTATGTTACCACGTGCCAATGTTTCTGCTAACCGTATCATGGAAGTATTAGAGAAAGATGTGGAGGTTAAAGACCCAGAAAAACCTAAAACATATAGTAAAAGGATTAAAGGTTTAGTTGAGTTTAAGAATGTAAGCTTTAGATACCCTGATAGTGATGAAGATGTTATTACCGATGTAACATTTACGGCAAAACCTGGAACAACAACAGCCTTTATTGGTTCTACTGGTAGTGGTAAATCAACTTTAATTAACTTAATACCAAGACTTTATGATGTTACTAAAGGAGAAATATTAGTTGATGGTATTAATGTTAAAGATGTAAGAGGGAAAGACTTACATGATAAGATAGGCTATGTTCCTCAAAAAGGAGTATTATTCTCAGGTACCATAGAATCTAATATTAAATATAGTGATGAGTCTATGTCTGATGAAAGAATGATAGAAGCAGCGCGTATCGCTCAAGCTGAAGAATTTATCTTAGCTAAAAAAGAAGGGTATAAGAGTCCTATTAGTCAAGGTGGTACTAATGTAAGTGGAGGACAAAAACAAAGACTATCTATTGCAAGAGCAATCGCTAAGGATCCAGAGATTTATATCTTTGATGATAGTTTTTCTGCACTTGACTTTAAAACTGACTTTGAACTAAGAAAAGCTTTATACGAATATGCTAAAAATTCAACTATCTTTATAGTCGCTCAACGTATTAATACCATTTTAAAAGCTGACCAAATAGTAGTACTTGATGAAGGTAAAGTAGTTGGTATTGGTACTCATAAAGACTTACTTAAAAATTGCTCTGTATATCGTGAAATAGCAGAGAGTCAATTGTCAAAGGAGGAGTTAGAAAATGCCTAGAGGAGGAATGGGAACAACTGCAAAAGCTAAAGACTTTAAAGGTACTTTAAAGAAATTACTTAAATACTTAGGTACTTATAAAATAAGTTTAATCTTTGTTATTATCTTTGCTGTTTGTAGTGCTGTTTTCTCAATAATTGGTCCTAAAATATCAGGACAAGCGACAACAGAAATATTTAATGGACTAATAGGTAAAGTAACAGGAACCACTAGTGGTATTGATTTTTCTAAAGTAGGAACTATTCTTTTGACTCTATTATCGTTATATATAATAAGTGCAATATTCTCTTATTTACAATCATTCATCATGAGTGGAGTAAACCAAAAAGTTACTTTTAATTTAAGGGAACAAATATCTCATAAAATGCATAAATTACCTCTATCTTATTTTGAAAGTAAAACAACAGGAGAAATATTATCAAGAGTTACAAATGATGTAGATACCCTATCACAAAGTTTAGATCAATCAATTTCTCAAGTCTTAACTTCTGTTACAACATTAATTGGTGTTATCATTATGATGTTAACTATAAGTCCTTTAATGACTTTAGTAACTTTAGTTATTGTACCAATCGCCTTATTTATGATGAGCTTTATTATGAAACATTCTCAAAAATACTTTATGAATCAACAAAAGTATTTAGGTGATATAAACGGTACTATTGAAGAAATTTATTCAGGACATACCGTTGTTAAATTATTTAATGGAGAAGATAAAACCATTGAAGATTTTAGTAAGACTAATGAAAAGTTATATAATTCAGCTTGGAGAGCTCAATTTTTCTCAGGAATGATGCATCCAATCATGAACTTTATTGGTAATATAGGTTATGTCTTAATATCTATTTTAGGAGGATATTTAGTAATCCAAGAAAAAATTCAAGTAGGTGATATTCTATCATTTACACAATATATTAGAAACTTCATGAACCCACTTGCTCAAATTGCCCAAATAGGTAATATGATTCAATCAATGGTAGCATCAGCTGAAAGAGTATTTGAATTCCTAGAAGAAAAAGAAGAAGTTCCTGATGTTAAGAAGGTTACTTATGATTTAGACAAAATGGGTAATACAGTTACTTTTGAAGATGTTAAATTTGGTTATAACAAAAATAAAATTATTATTAATGATTTCAATGCTAAAATGTATAAAGGACAAAAGATTGCCATTGTTGGACCAACAGGAGCAGGTAAAACAACTATTGTAAAACTATTAATGAGATTTTATGATGTTAACTCTGGTTCTATTAAAATAGATGGAGTTGATATAAAAGATATGAAACGTGATGATTTAAGAAGCCTCTTTGGTATGGTTTTACAAGATACATGGCTTTATAGTGATACCATTAAAGAAAATATTCGTTATGGTAATTTAGATGCTAATGATGAAGCTGTATACGATGCTGCCATTGCGTCTCATGTTGATCACTTTATCAGAACTATGCCAGATGGCTATGATATGGTTCTAAATGAGGAAAGTGATAATGTTTCTGCTGGTCAAAAGCAACTTCTAACTATCGCTAGAGTTATTCTTAAAGATCCTAAAATTCTAATTTTAGATGAAGCAACTAGTAGTGTTGATACTAGAATGGAACAATTAATTCAAGAAGCAATGGATAATTTAATGGAAGGTAGAACAAGTTTCGTTATCGCTCATAGACTTTCTACTATTAAAAATGCAAATCTCATCTTAGTAATGAAAGATGGAGGTATAGTAGAACAAGGAACTCATGATGAATTACTTAAGAAAAATGGCTTCTATGCCGAACTTTATAATTCACAGTTTGAAAGTGCCAAAGAATAGATGATTATCTATTCTTTTAATATATATTGAGAATTGCCAATATATTTGCTATATTATAATCGGTGATATAGATGATAGATGAAATTGAAATAAATATTAATAGTGGTAGTTATAATAGAATAAATGCCCTTATTGATTATAATAATAAAAAATGCTATATGAATAATAATACTTATAAAGTAGATAATACATTTCTAGAAGAATTAAAAAAGATACTATATACTTTTAAAAAAGAATATGGGTCTATAAATGCCATAGATATAGAAGAATTTGAAATAATAGTAACTAATAAAAATCATAAGGATAGATATCATGGTAAAGGAATATATCCTAATAATTATAAAGATTTAATAAATTTATTAGAGAGGTTAAAATGAATGAGAGATTATTAAAATTATTAAATTGTCAAGAAGAGTTAAATAAAGGATTATCTACTTATATAGAAGCTTTTGTTGATTTTTATGGAGAAGAAAAAAAATCAGAAATAGAAGAAGCATTTAAAAACGCAATGTATATTGGCTATCAAACTCCTGATCAAATTTTTTTAACTCTAAACAAAATAGAAGATAATACATCTAATGAATTAATCACTAAAATTCTATTAGAAAATAAAACAAATTTAACAAAGGAAGATTTATTCCAAAACTATTCATTTAAATATGAAACTCTTATGCCTATTCATAAGTATAGAGAATTTTATGATTTATATAAGTTAACAGAAGAACAACGTCTAAAATTATTTATAGATAATGGCTATAATTTAATAAAGATGTATTTGCCATCTCTAACTTCAGAAGAATTTATTAGTATATGTGATAGTAAAACTATACCTCTAAAATATCAAAATCTACCTGCTTGGATAAAAAATGAAATAGAATACTATTTTGATAGTTCAAATTGTCAAAAAGAATATTTAGAAAAGTTTAATAAAACAAAAGAATTACTACAAAAAATCGATTCAAGTATTGATGAGAGCAACTTTGAAGAAAAGTTAAAAGATACAAAATTTCAGCAATTAAAAGAGTTATTAGAAATATATTTGATACAAAAAGAAGAATATACTTCTTATATGGAAAAATTTTCAAAATATTATGAATATATTGAAAAAACAAATCACCTAAATAATGTTTTAATGAACAAGTATTATCAAATGTTTATTAAAGAGAACATTGATTTAATTCCTCTAGATAAAAGAACAGGTTTGGAAGAATTTTTTACTGATAGCACCAAAGAATATAATCTAGACCCATATATTAAATTCTTATTTGGCTTTTCTCTAATTGGAAGTTGTGGCCTAGACTGTTTTAAAGAAGAAAAAACCAAAGAATTAGAAAAAGGTGATACTAATTCTTGGAGTGTTGAAGAAACAAAAAAAGCAAGAATAAAATATTTTAATATGAATGGAATAAACTTATCTGGTAGTTATGAAGATTATATAGATAATCCTGAGGTGAAAAAAATATGGCCTGATGAACAGAGAGTTAAACGTTTTTTTGAAATTCGGGATACACTTATAAATGATTTTAATATTGAATATTTTAATAGTATTAGTACAAATAAAGAAATTAGAGAAATGATTAATTCACTCAATTTATTAGATAAAGAAGATTGTTTCAATGCTAAATTATATGAAACAAGTGGGGCTTGTGTTAATCCTAATATTATTTTAAAAAATAATAACTACAGTTTGTATTCACTTGTAATAGTAAATTTTAACTTATATGATATAGATTTAATGGATCAAAAAATAATTCATGAATTAAATCATTTATATGAATTGTTTTTAGAATATGTTGATGGAAATGATTATTCTATAATATGCGGATGGGACTATTCTGTTGAAAAAATTAATCAAGACAAAATAGAACCAATAGACACATTAAACGTTGATAATAGTAAAAGAGAATATGAATTATATAGTGAAATCATTAATGAATTAATTGCTAAAGATATTTGTAGAAAAATGTACCAAAGAGGAAATTATGTTTTTGGCAATCCTCATGAACATAAAATTTACAATTCAACTAGTTATGATAGTTCTTCTTTTTTAGCAAAAGATTTTTACCATGAATTTAAAGATGCCATTATAAAAAGTAGAAGAAATGGAAATATTCAAATAATACTTAACGAAGTAGGTAAAGATAATTTTGATGATCTTAATTCTTTATTTGCAATATTTAATGAACATTTTGGAGGAATGAAGTTCTATAACCTAGTATCTTCTTTAAATTCTAATCAAGAAACAGAACAAACAAAAATATATTATGACTTGGTAAAACAAAGAGACGAAATTCTTAAAAAAATGAGATGTTATAGTAGTATGAAAAATAAAAATGTAAATAGTATATAAGAATCATTTAAAGCCATACTAATTAAATTTTCCTTAGACCTTGAACTTATTTATAAAAAATGCTAAACTTATTTTAGTAATTGTAGTGAGGTGATAATATGGATGATAAAACAAGATTGTTCAAACTAGTTAGCAATGATCAAGCAAAAGTTCATAAAACATTACTTGAAGTATATAATTCTCTAAAAGAAAGAGGATATAACCCAATTGACCAAATAGTAGGCTATTTGATAAGTGGAGACTTAGGATATATTTCAAGTTATCAAGATGCTAGAAGTAAAATTAAAACTATAGATAGAAGTAAAATAGTTGAAGTTTTACTAACTAGTATGTTAAACAAATAATGAGATATTTAGGCTTAGACTTAGGTACTAAAACTATTGGCCTTGCTATTAGTGATAAAACTGGTTTAATAGCAACATCTTATAAAGTATTACATCATGATAATAATCCAGAAGACTGCCTAGATGATTTAAAGTCAATTATAGAGTCTTATAATATTGAAGCACTTGTTCTAGGATTACCTAAAAATATGAATAATACTTTAGGGGAAAGAGCTTTATCTACCTTAAAATATAAAGAATTTTTAGAGACTAATTTTAATTTGCCTGTATATTTAGAAGATGAACGTCTAACTACGAAAAGTGCAGAATCACTTTTAATCAAAGGCGATACTAGTCGTAAAAAGAGAAAAAAAGTTATAGATAAAGTAGCAGCTACAATTATATTACAATCATTTTTAGATAAAAGGAGAAAATAATATGGATGGAAAAAATCAATTTAAGTTAAAAGATGAATATGGTAAAGAAACAGTATATGATGTATTATTTACTTTTGATAATGAAGAAACAAAAAAAAGTTATATAGTTTATACAGATAATAGTTTAGATGATAAAGGAAATGTTCAAGTATATGCTAGTGTTTACTATCCAGGAACTGATTCAACTAAATTAGATCCTATTGAGACTGATAAAGAATGGCAAGTAATTGAAAAAATACTTGAAACAATTCAAGAAGAAGTTAAAGCTCAAGCTGGAAATAACGAAGAAGGTAGTGCTGCAGCATAATAATTAAAGGGGATTGGCAGTATGAAGAAAACACGTATATTGGCCCTAATACTTGGCTTTATAGGCCTTTTGTTAATACTTGGATTTGTCTATTATGAATATAATACAAGTCCTGTTGATAGTAGTAGTAATGCTAATATTGAAGTAGTTATACCTGAAGGCATGTCAACAGATAATATTGCTAAAACACTTCATGATAAAGATTTAATTAAAAGTGAATTCTTTTTTAAAGTTTATCTAAGGCTAAATAATATTGGCAGTCTAAAAGCTTCAACATATCTTCTAACTAAAAGTATGAGCCTAGACGAAATAGTAAGAGCTTTAGAAAATGGTAGTGGTAATGAGGATACTGTTAGATTAACTTTTAGAGAAGGTGAAACCATTAGTGATTATGCCAACTTAATTGCTTCTAATACTAATATTACTAGTGAAGAATTTATTAGTGCTACAAGAGATACAACTTTACTTAATAGTTTAATAAATGATTATTGGTTTTTAACAGATAGTATTTTAAATGAAGATATTTATTATCCTCTAGAAGGATACCTTTTCCCTGACACTTATGAGTTTGATAAAAATAATTTAACTAGTGAAACAATAATAAGGACACTTCTAGATGAAGAAGAAGAAAAACTAGCTCCATATAAAAGCACTCTAGAAAATACTGATGTTCATAGTATTATAACCCTAGCAAGCATTGCAGAACTAGAGGGAGTTAAAGATGAGGATAGACGCCTTATAATAAGTGTTTTTAATAATAGACTAGAACAAGGTATGAATTTAGGTAGTGATGTAACTACATACTACGCTTTTAATGAAGAAATGGATTCTGATCTAACTAGTGAAATGTTTAATACCTATAATCCTTATAATACTAGAAGTAGTGAAATGGCTGGTCGTCTTCCTGTAGGACCAATATGTAATCCATCTTTATCTAGTATTGAGGCTGCAATAAATCCAGAAACAAGTGATTATCTATACTTTGTCGCTGATAAAAATAGAAATGTCTATTTTACGAGAAGTGCTAGTGAACATGAAGAAAAAGTACAAGAATTAAAAGAAAATGGTGATTGGATATGGTAAAAAGTAACTATGCTCTTATCAAAGAAATTAAAGAATATGCCATCCAAAATAAAGTTCCAATTATTAGGCAAGATGGCATTGATTTCTTAACTACTTTTATTATTAAACATCAAATAAAGAATGTTTTAGAATTAGGAACTGCTATAGGATATTCAGCAATTATGATGACCTTATGTAGTCCTAATCTAAAAGTTACAACTATAGAACGTGATGAAGAAAGATACTTAGAAGCAATCAAGAACGTTAAAAAACTTGATTTAGAAGATCGTATTACTTTAATCTTTAACGATGCTTTGAAAACTAAAATAGAAGGTAAATATGATTTAATTTTTATAGATGCCGCCAAAGCTCAAAATATTAAATTTTTTGAACTATTTGAAAGGAATCTTAATGAAGGTGGTTTCATTATTACTGATAATATGTATTTTCACGGATTAGTTCAAAAAAATGAAAAAGAAATAAAAAGTAGAAATGTAAGAGGTATAGTAAGAAAGATAAAAGACTACATCACATTTTTAAAGGAAAACGAAGATTATAATACAACAATTTACGATATAGGAGATGGAATTGCTGTAAGTGAAAAAAAGACCAGGGGAGGTGCTTAATATGTTTATTTTGGCCACAGCAGAGGCATGTAGTGATTATGCTCTAGCAAATATTTTATCATTAACTCAAACAGCTTTTAATATAATTTGTGTGGCTGTACCTATTATTTTAATATTTAGTTTAATTTGGACAATAGTTAAAGTTATTACTGATCCTGATCAAAAAAACTTTATTAGAAAACTAATATCACAAATAGCCGCTGCCATTATAATTTTCTTTTTACCAACATTAGTTAATTTAATAATGACTTGGGTACCTGACGGTGGCTTTAATATTGGTTCTTGTTGGCAAGCAGCTAGAGAAGCAAAAGGAGAACTTGGTATAATATTACCAGTAGAAGAAATAAATAGATAGAAAGAGGGTAAAAATATGAGAAAATTATGTTTACAATATGTTACCTGGGGGGGCAGTTTACTTGTAGATTAAGTAATAATATTACTTTCTTTCATTATGATATAAGAGCAGGATAGGATTATTCTGGTTCTTCGACATTAAAGGGTGCTGAGTAAATTTTCAGCATTCTTTTTTATACA